>JAHEHF010000015.1:0-41429 GCA_024644745.1 Flavobacteriaceae bacterium | reverse complement strand
CTGGATGTTGAGATTCAGGCCAACCCTTTGCTTTTTGATATGGTCATTTCAAATCTCATCAGTAATGCGATCAAACACAACAAAATGAATGGAAAGATCGAAATTCTGACCACCAATCTTTTTATCAGTGTTTTAAACTCGGGTGAGGCCCCGAAACTAACTTCCAGTTCCCTCTTCGAACGTTTCAAAAAAGAAAGCAAAGCTTCCAATTCCTTTGGCCTGGGACTGGCAATTGTCAAAAAAATATGTGACAACTACAACTGGAAAATCACGCACTCCTACCTTGATGATCAGCACAATATCTCCATTTATTTTTAAACCGGTGAAAAAGTTTTTCATCTTCAGATTTCCTTTAGAAACCCAATATATATTTGCCTCGTTATCTGATGTTATTCATTCAAATTTGAATAACGGTTTCAGAAAGTTCAAAAATTCATGCTATGAATACTGAAATACAATGAAGATACGAGCCTTTGTAGAAAAGTGTACGAATTTTGAGGGGAATGGATACACTGATTTATCTCAAGGCATTTAAATTAAAACGATCATTCGTTTTAATTCAAGAAAAAAGCCCGTATCATTATTTAACTTACGGGCTTTTTTAATTTTTTTTTCAATTCTGAACAAAACTTCAGATTTTCTTCAGAATTGAAATATATATTTACCCAGTTTTAGTTTAAGAGCATCTTGAATCTAAAGCAAATCATAATAAAACTAAGCTTTTTAGTTTATTTATAGTTGATCAATTTTTATATTGGACTGAGGGGAATGATATTTAACTTGATCGGCGCCTGCAAATATTACGAATATTAAGCTATTTTAATTTGCAAATCAAAAAGAACCTGTTTAAACATAGTTTAGACAGGTTTTTTTTATCTCAACAGACTTTCAAACCCTTATTCAGCATTACTTTCACCTATTCATAAATGTTGATAACTTCGTGCTTTAATAATGCAAAAAACAGGCATAAAAGCAGGGGTTTTCTTATATTTGTACGTTTTAAATTTTTGCACAAAAAGAGAACTAAAAAATATGAGTGAAGAAACTAAAAAAAATCAATATTCTGCAGATAGCATTCAGGCTTTAGAAGGGATGGAGCACGTGCGAAAGCGCCCCTCCATGTACATTGGTGACGTCAGTTCAAGAGGTCTTCACCACCTGGTTTATGAAGTTGTCGACAATTCCATTGATGAGGCCATGGCTGGTCATTGCGATACCATCAGCGTCATCATCAATGAAGACAATTCGATCACTGTAAAAGACAACGGAAGAGGAATCCCCGTGGGAATCCACAAAAAAGAAGGTGTTTCTGCTTTAGAAGTGGTGATGACAAAAATTGGTGCCGGTGGAAAATTTGATAAAGATTCTTATAAAGTTTCAGGAGGATTACACGGTGTTGGGGTTTCTGTGGTAAATGCCTTATCGAACCATTTAACTGCAACTGTCTACCGTGAAGGTAAAATCTGGCAGCAGGAATACGAAAAAGGAAAAGCCTTGTATCCTGTTAAAACCATAGGGGATTCATCAGAAAACGGAACCGAAGTGACATTCCTTGCAGATGACACAATATTCCAGACAGAAATAATTTACAGCTATGAAATTCTCTCGGCCCGAATGAGAGAACTGTCATACCTGAACCAAGGTTTGACAATTACCATAACCGACAGAAGAAGTAAAGATGAAGAAGGAAACTTTATTAATGAAGAGTTCTTCAGCAAAGAAGGATTAAAGGAGTTCGTTCAGTATCTTGATGCCACAAGAGAACAACTGATCAACTCGGTGATCAGTATGGAAGGAGAAAAATCAGGTATTCCTGTTGAAGTGGCAATGGTGTACAATACCTCCTATACTGAAAACCTTCATTCCTATGTAAACAATATCAACACCCATGAAGGGGGAACCCACCTATCCGGATTTCGAAGAGGTCTGACAATGACCTTAAAAAAATATGCTGAAACCTCAGGATTGCTGAGCAAACTGAAATTTGACATATCAGGAGATGATTTCAGGGAAGGATTGACTGCGATCATTTCGGTTAAAGTCGCTGAACCCCAGTTCGAGGGTCAGACCAAAACAAAGCTAGGCAACAGAGAGGTGAGTGCTGCAGTGAGCCAGGCTGTATCTGAAATGCTTACGGATTATCTGGAAGAGAATCCTGATGACGCGAAGATCATCGTTCAAAAGGTTATTCTTGCAGCTCAGGCCCGACACGCCGCTGCCAAGGCAAGAGAAATGGTTCAGCGCAAGACGGTCATGTCAGGTGGAGGGCTGCCCGGAAAATTATCAGACTGTGCCTGGAGTGATCCTGAAAAATGCGAGATCTTCCTGGTCGAGGGAGATTCTGCAGGAGGAACTGCAAAACAGGGAAGAGACAGGAATTTTCAGGCCATCCTTCCTCTTAGAGGAAAAATCCTCAATGTTGAAAAGGCGATGCAACACAAGGTTTTTGAGAATGAGGAGATCAAAAACATGTATACGGCCCTTGGGGTGACGATCGGTACCGAAGAAGATCCGAGAGCTTTGAATCTAACTAAGTTAAGGTATCACAAAATAGTGATCATGTGTGATGCCGATGTTGACGGAAGCCATATTGCAACCCTGATATTGACCTTCTTTTTCCGTTATATGCGTGAATTGGTTGAAAATGGGAATATCTACATCGCTGCACCTCCCTTGTATCTGATCAAAAAAGGAGCTAAAAAAGAATATGCCTGGTCGGATGCAGAAAGGGACAGGATCCTTGAAAAATTCGGTGGCGGAACGATTCAGCGCTATAAAGGTCTGGGAGAAATGAATGCAGAGCAGTTATGGGACACTACCATGAACCCAGAGTTCAGAACCATGCGTCAGGTATCCATTGAAAACGGTACCGAAGCAGACCGTGTATTTTCGATGCTGATGGGAGATGATGTACCCCCAAGAAGAGAATTCATTGAAAAACATGCGGTTTACGCCAATATAGACATATAAAACAAATCAAATAAGACCCAAGATTCCCTTCACGAACTTGGGTCTTAACAATTATACAAAACCTATTTACATTAATTTAAAATTCTATTAAAATGAAAGTAACTATAGTAGGAGCAGGTGCAGTAGGAGCAAGCTGTGCAGAATACATTGCAATAAAAGATTTCGCATCTGAGGTTGTTATTGTAGACATCAAAGAAAATTATGCCGAGGGAAAAGCTATGGATCTTATGCAAACCGCATCTCTTAACGGATTTGATACGCTTATCACGGGTAGCACAAATGATTACAGTAAAACCGCAGACAGTCATATTGCGGTGATTACAAGCGGGATCCCGCGAAAACCGGGTATGACCAGAGAAGAGCTTATCGGCATCAATGCAGGTATTGTCAAATCAGTGGCAAAGAGCATTTTGGAACATTCTCCTAATGTTATCTTTATCGTGGTGAGTAATCCGATGGATACCATGGCCTATTTGACACATAAGGCCCTGGGCTTGCCTAAAAACAGAATCATTGGAATGGGAGGCGCCCTTGACAGCGCACGTTTTAAATACCGCCTGGCTGAAGCATTAGGTTGCCCTGCCTCTGATATTGAAGGTATGGTCATCGGAGGGCACAGTGATACCGGAATGATCCCGCTAACAAGATTGGCAGTCAGAAACAGTGTACCCGTAAGCAAATTTCTTACAGAAGAGCAGATCAGCGACGTCGCCGAGGCAACCAAGGTAGGAGGCGCCACCCTGACAAAAATGTTAGGTACCAGCGCATGGTATGCGCCTGGAGCAGCTGTTTCTTCATTGGTTCACGCCATTGCCTGCGATCATAAAAAAATGTTTGCCTGCTCTGCCCTTTTGGAAGGTGAGTACGGTCTGGATGACATTTCTATAGGAGTTCCTTGCATCATTGGAAAAAATGGAATTGAATCTATTGTGGAACTTGATTTAACCCAGGCGGAGAAAGATAAACTGCAAAGCAGTGCCGATGCCGTAAAAAACACAAACGGCCTTCTTGAAGAGACCGTTGGTTAAGCATACCAGGTGAAAGCAATAAAAAAACCATCCGTCAAATGACGGATGGTTTTTTTTTCAAACTTCATGAGCCCTTTAACCAGGACTCTAATAATTTCTTCTGACTTTCGGTGATGTCAGCATTCCGCTTCAATGTTTTTCCGGTTGTATAAGTTGGGGTAAGCGGTTTTTCAATCACCTTTTCTACACCGTTTCTTTCGAGAACGACACGCACTTCCCTCCCCGACTGCCAGCTGTGAACTTCACTAAAAATAGCATTGGCATTCCCCAAGGTAACGGCTACTCCATCTATTTCTTTGATCTTGTCATTTGGCAAGGCACCGTTCTCATTCCAAAAACTATTTTCAGTTACCAGTTCATTGAATACAATGGATTGAGATTCTTTATCCCCTTTCAAGATTATGGCACCCGCATTTTGAATATAGTTTGTTGCTATCTTGCCCTCCTGAAAGCTCAATCCGGCTCTTTCGAAATACAAATCATAATCAATCGGGTTGGTACCGATTACATGGTCCTTAAAAAATTGCCCTACGGCAGGATAGGTCATTGCTGTTATTTCATCAATGATCTTGTCGTCTTCAAAAGGTTGGTCCACTCCATATTTTTCAGAGAGCTCTTTCATCACAGATAAAATTCCTTTTTCGCCTTTACTTTCTTCCCTTAGAATGATATCGAGACACATACCTATCAAGGCCCCCTTCTGGTAAACATTATAATAATTGGCTTTATAGGGATTATCAAGAATGTTCTCACTCATCACAGTAAAACTCATCGTATCGTCCAGATGGGAAGCCGTGTTAATTTTATTCATCATCTTGCTGTAAAACTCATCCTCGCTGATCAGCTCCTGATTCACCTGAAACAAATTTGCAAAATATTCTGTTAAACCCTCGTACATCCATAAATGTTTTGAGAAGGTCGGGTCATTGTAATCAAAATAATGAACATCCTCTGAATGAACGGTCAATGGAGAAAGAATATGAAAAAATTCATGAGCAACCACATCGATCATGCCCTTTTCCAAGCCTGCAGCAGGCATTGATTCCGGCATCACGACAACAGTTGAAGTGTGATGCTCCAGCGCACCGAAACCGCGAGGGGAACCTTCTGATTTATCAGCCAGATACACATATATATCATAGCGCATGGTACTGTTGATCTCCCCAAGGTATGCTTTCTGAGCCTTCATCATTTTATACATGGCATCCTTTAGCGATTTGGCGCTGTGCAACTTATTCGGAGAATAAACACTTAACACAATCTTTATCCCGCCAACTTCAAATTCTTCAACATCCAAATGGCCGTACATCATCGGGTTATCAATCACTTCAAAATACCTATCTGCCAGGTAAATCGTGGAAATATTATTTCCGTCCTGACTTGTTTGCTCCGATATTTTGGGCAAGGCTGAAGTCCTGTCAAACGCAGCAGGAGCAACCACTTCAACTTGATATGCATTCTCCTTGAACCCATCGAAATAACCAATGAATCCAGGCAGGTTCAATACATAATTATCGGGTTGGATATTCGTTCCGGTAGGAGAAAAGGGTGTTGGAATATCGCCTCCTTCCGCGTCGAAAGTGTCATTGACCAGATAACTGATCCTGTCTAGGGAAGCCGCTCCGTAAATCGCCCACGAATTGTTGTCAAGCTTTTCATACGCAATGGGGTTCCCTTCGTAATCATAGGCCTTAAAATTTTCTATAAAATTACCAAAATCACTCACGGCATAGGTCCCGGGTATGACCTTGGGCAAGCGGTAAAAAATGGTGTCCTGAACAAACCGTCCCGGATTGATCAAAACAGGGACCTTGTCATTGTCAACGGCAGACAAATCAATTTGGGTCATGATCTTATGATTGACTGCCAAATCGTTGCCAACCTTTTTAGAGGGTCCGCAACTTACAATTAAAATAGCCAATAATATAAAGGAAAGTAAGTGTGTTTTCATAAAATAACAGTTTTTAATTTCAAGTGAGGCATCAAAAATGCCTATTTGTTACAAAACTGCTCCTTAATAAAATGTTAAAAAGACTTCCATCTCCTCAGGAAAGCCCCGAGATCACACCTTGCTCATCAATATTCATATTTTCAGAAGCCGGGTGTGATGGCAAACCAGGCATTCTCATCATCACACCCAAAATGGGTATAATGAATTTTGCCCCGGCCGCTATTTCAATTTCTCTCACTGTGACCTCAAAATTTTCAGGCCGGCCGATCAGGCTGTCGTTATCCGAAAATGATTTTTGGGTCTTTGCCATGCACACAGCAAAATCATTGAATCCCAACCGGTCTATACGCCTCAAATTCAGTACTGCCTTTTTATCATAATTTACTGTAGTAGCGCCGTAAATTTCTTTGGCGATGGTTTCGATCTTTTCTTTTACCGGATCATTCCAATCATACAGTGTTTTAAATTTTGAGCCTGCTTTCTCCACAACTTTTACAACTGCTCTGGCCAGATCGACAGTTCCTTCACCTCCCTTTGCCCAGCCTTCAGAAACAACGGCCTGAACACCTAATTCCCTGCACCTGTCAATCACAAACTCAACCTCTTCCTGAGTATCATTCACAAAGGAATTAATCGCGATCACAGGTTCAATATTGAATTTCCTGATATTTTCTATATGCTTTTCAAGATTTTCAAATCCTTTTTTGACCAGATCCGTACTGGCTTCATTCAATGCATCCTTTGCCGCTCCCCCATGATGTCTTAAAGCTCTGATCGTTGCCACAAGGACAACTGCTTTCGGGTTCAATCCAGAAGCGGCACATTTGATGTTCAAAAATTTCTCTGCCCCCAGATCGGCTCCAAATCCTGCTTCAGTCACGACATAATTTGAAAGTGAAAGACCCATCTTTGTAGCCAGGATGGTATTGGTTCCCTGCGCTATATTTGCAAAGGGTCCTCCATGAATAATCGCAGGATTCTTTTCCAGAGTCTGGACCAAATTCGGTTTTATGGCATCCTTTAACAAAATAGCCATGGCATTCTCTGCTTTCAAATCTCTCGCAAAAACAGGTTTCTTATCATAAGTGAAACCAATAAATATATCACCCAAGCGTTCCTTCAGATCATTAAAACCTGTTGCCATACATAAAATCGCCATGACCTCAGAGGCAGGAGTAATGTTAAAGCCATCTTCACGGGGAATACCGTGGGCAGTTCCTCCCAAACCAATAGTGATGTTCCTCAGTGACCTGTCATTCATATCAATGACCCGCTTCCAAACGATGGTTCTAGGGTCAATATTCAAATTGTCCGGGGCCTGCAGATTATTGTCAATCAAAGCAGAAAGCAGATTATTGGCCTTCTCCACAGCATTAAAATCTCCGGTAAAATGAAGGTTGATATCTTCCATCGGAACCACCTGGGAATAACCTCCTCCGGCAGCGCCTCCCTTGATCCCGAAAACGGGACCTAATGAAGGTTCGCGCAAGACAACAGTTGCCTGCTTCCCAATCTTGTTCAACCCTTCTGTCAAACCAATGGATACCGTTGTTTTCCCCTCTCCGGCAGGTGTTGGGGTCAATGCAGTAACGAGAATCAGGTTGTTTGTTAGGATCTTATCCTCATCGATCAAATGTAAAGGCAATTTTGCCTTGTATTTTCCATACAATTCCAGATCGTCTTCTTTGATCTGTAATTTTAAAGCGATGTCACTTATATGATTCAGTACTGTATTTTGCGCAATTTCGATGTCAGTTTTAAATTCCATTTTAAGAATTGATTTAGAGGGCTAATTTAGTAAAATTTACACTGAATCACATTCACATGACTGACTCAAAATTTAAGGCTTATTTCTTTCAAAGCTAAATCTTTTGAGTATATTTGCCCGATTATACAAAAAAAGATTATTTAAATAAAAATAAGGAATGCAAAACAAGGGACTTATAAGATTATTTGCGATCATTTTAAGTGTGGTATGTTTATACCAGCTTTCATTTACATGGGTTGCAAAAAATATTGAGAATGATGCTGTTATCTACGCCGAAAACAATGCTGATGCCACTAGCCAAGAAGCGTTGAACAGCCTTGAGAGAGAATACCTGGATTCTGTTGCAAATACTCCGGTCATGGATCTGGGGTTTACAGATTTTACGTATAACGAAATTAAAGAAAAAGAAATCAACCTTGGACTTGATCTTAAAGGAGGAATCAGTGCCATTTTAGAAGTTTCCGTTCGGGATATTTTGTTCGGATTGTCTAATGAATCTAAGAACCCTGTTTTCAATGAGGCCTTGGTCAATGCCACCAAGGCGCAAAAAGGAAGTGACAAGGACTATTTAGAACTGTTCTTTGAGGCCTTTGAAACAGCCAGTAACGGCTCGGTTAAATTGAGTGATCCCAGTATTTTTGGAAATAAATCTTTGAAAGACAAGATCAATTTTAAAATGGGCGACGAAGAGGTTATACCCATTTTACAGGAAGAAGTTAAAGGATCCATCAATACTGCCTTTGAAGTTTTAAGAAGTCGAATTGACCGCTTCGGGGTAACACAACCCAGTATTCAGAGAATTGGAGAATCAGGCAGAATACAGATTGAACTGCCCGGGGCAAAAGATATTGATCGTGTCAGGAAATTATTACAGAGCACTGCAGAATTGCAATTCTGGGAAGCATACACAAATCAGGAGCTATCTCAGTTCTTTATAGCTGCCAATACGAAACTTGCTGAGATCCTTAAATTGGAAGATGCAGAAGTCGTTAAAGACACTGTTACAGCAGAGGAGGATGAAATTGATGATCTTCTTGGTGAAGTTAAGGATTCTGTTGATTTTGAAACGGCAAACCCTTTGTTCAGCAAATTGTTTGTCCGGTTCCCCCAGACGCAAAATGACATCAGTTCCATCATAGCCTCAGCCAGGGTTAAGGACACTGCAGTCTTGGATGAGTATCTGTCTATGAAGGAGATCAGAAGCCTCCTGCCGGAAGAGCTCAAATATGCAAAATTTGCATGGGACGCAAAGCCCAAAAACAACCTGATCAACCTTTATGTTTTAAAATCGAACAGAAATGATGAGGCGCCAATTCAAGGGGATGTCATCTCGGATGCCCAACAGGTATTTGACCAGCTGGGAGCAAATCCTGAGGTGAGCATGACCATGAACAGCAAAGGAACAAAGCAATGGGCAAAAATGACCACTGCGAATGTTGGGAAATTTGTTGCTGTGGTTCTGGATGACTATGTTTACTCGGCACCCAGAGTGAATGATGCCATTACTACAGGCAGAACCTCTATCTCGGGTCAGTTTACCATTGATGAGGCCCAGGATTTGGCCAATGCTCTTAAATCAGGGAAATTACCCGCAGCGGCAAAAATCATTGAATCGGATGTGGTTGGTGCCTCCCTGGGTAAAGAAGCCATAGACAGTGGAACATATTCTTTTATCATTGCTCTGATCATCGTATTGTTATGGATGATATTTTATTATGGGAAAGCAGGTATCTTCTCTGATATAGCCCTGATTCTTAACATCCTCTTTATTTTTGGTGTGCTCACTTCCTTTGGAGCCGTACTTACCCTGCCCGGTATCGCAGGTATTGTTTTGACCATTGGTATGTCTGTGGATGCGAATGTACTGATCTATGAAAGGATCAAGGAAGAACTAAATAAAGGTAAAGGATTAAAAGAAGGAATCAATGATGGTTTTGGAGGGGCACTGTCGTCTATTTTGGATGCCAACGTGACCACCTTGCTCACGGGAATTATTTTATATGTATTCGGAACAGGGCCCGTAAAAGGTTTTGCTACAACCTTGATGATCGGTATCATCACTTCATTGTTCTCAGCCATTTTTATTACAAGACTTTTAATAGAATGGTACGTTGGCAATGAGCGCAAACTCACTTTTAATACAAATATCACCAAGAACTGGTTTAAGGACATCAATATTGATTTTCTCAAGAAAAGAAGAATCTCGTATATCATCTCCGGAATCATTCTTGTCATAGGAATCGGCTCGCTTTTGACCAATGGCTTGAACTACGGAGTTGACTTCAAGGGTGGTCGTACCTATACCGTGAGGTTTGCTGAAAATGTCAGCCCTCCTGAAATCGCGAGTAGTTTGAAAGACGCTTTTGGAAGTTCACCCGAGGTAAAGACCTTTGGGTCTGCAAATCAGTTGAAGATCACTACCAAATATAAAATTGACGATTACGGTGTAACCGTAGAAGATGAGATTCAACAGTTATTATACGAGGGACTGGCAGCGTTCATTCCGAATGATATTAGTTATGAAGCTTTTAAAGGAGCTGAAAACGCGCAGAACATAGGTATCATGAAATTTTACATGGTGGGTCCGACGATCGCTGATGACATCAAACAAGCTGCTTTCTGGGCCATAATCGGATCTTTGATCGTTGTCTTTTTGTACATCCTGGTCAGGTTCAGAAAATGGCAATTCAGTCTGGGTGCGGTAGCCGCCGTATTCCATGACGTATTGATCGTACTTTCCATTTTCTCGTTGTTTTACAAGATATTACCATTTGACATGGAAATCGGTCAGTCGTTTATTGCAGCCATCTTAACAGTGGTTGGATACTCCCTGAATGATACCGTGGTTATTTTTGACCGTATCAGAGAATTTGACAACAAGCATCCGGGATGGAAATATTTTAGAACGGTAAATACGGCCCTCAGCAGTACACTGGGCAGAACCATCAACACCTCGTTGACCACCCTGATCGTATTGCTGGCCATCTTCCTGTTTGGTGGTGACTCAATTAAAGGATTTATGTTTGCCTTGATTATCGGTATCATTGTGGGTACCTACTCTTCTTTGTTCATTGCATCTCCGATCATGTATGACACGACGCAAAAACTGGAAAAGAAGCAACAAAAAAAATAATATCGTCCCTTTAGCCGGGAAAAGAATGATTTAAAAACCTTTTAGGAGATAATTCCTGAAAGGTTTTTAGTTTTTGACTATTTTTGCATTTTCTTTTTAGGCAATAAAAAATATTTTATCTGATTAAAATCAGTGCAATAGCAATGAAAAGCATACAATTACATGACAAACACTTTGTCCCATTTATTTCAAAGGAGCAGATAGATGATTATGTGCAGCAACTGACCCAGAAGCTGGCCAAGGATATTGAACCCGATGAAGTACCCATATTTATTGGCATTCTCAATGGCTCTTTTATGTTTGCGGCAGATTTTGTCAGAAAATACCCCCATGACTGTCATATCACTTTTGTTAAAATGGCGTCCTATGAAGGGGTGAATTCAACAGGAAAGATCAAGCACCTTGTCGGGATCAATGAAAACCTTGAGGGAAAAACCGTAGTGATCCTGGAAGATATCATTGATACGGGAAACACACTTTCTGAGATCTATGACATCTTCAGGGATAAAAATGTGAAACAATTGAAAATCGCAACACTTTTCTTTAAACCTGACGTGTTCAAAAAAGATTTGCACATTGATTATATCGGCAAATCGATAGAAGACAAATTCATAGTAGGCTATGGCCTTGATTACGATGGCCTCGGAAGAAACCTTCCGGATATTTACAAGTTAAAGGAATGATCCGGTTATAAAACAAACCATTTCAAAACCAAATGTTGACAAAATAAATTAAAATGAAAAATATAGTATTGTTCGGACCTCCTGGGGCAGGCAAAGGAACCCAAGCTGAATTTTTAAAAAAGAAATATGACCTGATACACATTTCTACGGGTGATGTGTTCAGGTATAATATCAAAAATAAAACGAAACTGGGATTGCTGGCGAAATCCTTTATGGATAATGGTGATTTGGTACCTGATGAAGTGACCATCGACATGCTCAAAGCTGAGGTCAACAATAATCCTGATGCGAATGGCTTCATTTTTGATGGGTTTCCTCGTACGGAATCACAAGCTGATGCCCTGGATCGATTTTTAAAAGGAAAAAATAAAGAGATCAGTGGCATGATCGCTTTGGAAGTCCCTGAAAATCTTTTGGTGGAAAGACTTTTAAACAGAGGAAAAACAAGTGGCCGGCCTGATGACCAGGATGAAAATAAAATCAGAAACCGATTCAACGAATATGAATCCAAAACTGCCATTTTAAAAGATTACTATCAAAAGCAAAATAAATATTTTGGCGTTGATGGTGTCGGATCTATTGAAGAGATCACAAGCCGATTGGAAAAAATAATTGACAATCTCTAGAAACCCTTTCCTGTAAAAGAAGGCTTTCGTTAATTAAACATCATGACTGAAGGAAATTTTGTTGACTATATAAAAATCTATGCCGCTTCCGGAAAAGGCGGTAAAGGCTCTGTGCACCTTCACAGGGAGAAATATATTGTCAAGGGCGGTCCGGATGGAGGTGACGGAGGACGCGGGGGGCATGTGATCCTGAAAGGTGACAAGAACATGTGGACACTGTTCCATCTTAAATTCAAAAAGCATTTTAAAGCGGAACACGGAGGTGCGGGCAGCAAAAACAGAAGTACCGGTAAGGACGGAGAAGACATCTATGTTCATGTTCCTCTGGGCACCATCATCAGAGACGGGGAAACCCAGGAGATATTGTTTGAGATCACTGATGACGAACAGGAGATCATACTTTGTGAAGGCGGAAAGGGTGGCAGAGGAAACTGGCACTTCAAATCTTCCACAAATCAGACACCACGCTATGCCCAACCTGGGCTGGACGGGGTTGAAGGATGGTTTCAGCTGGAATTAAAAATACTTGCTGATGTAGGCCTGGTCGGTTTTCCAAATGCCGGTAAATCAACCCTGCTGTCTGTGATCACATCAGCAAAACCCAAAATTGCTGATTACGAATTTACCACCTTAAAACCCAATCTGGGAATTGTGGAATACAGGGATTTCAAAAGTTTTGTTATGGCCGACATCCCCGGCATTATTGAAGGTGCTGCAGAAGGAAAAGGACTGGGACATCGTTTCCTCAGGCATATTGAACGCAATTCTACCTTGCTGTTCCTGATCCCGGCAGACAGTAAAAATATTCATCAAGAATATGATATTCTGCTAAATGAGCTTAAAAAGCACAATCCGGAACTTCTGGATAAAGACAGGCTCTTAGCCATTTCCAAAGCTGACATGTTAGACGAGGAACTCGAAAAGGAATTGTTGCAGGAAATACCAAAGGATCTTCCGCATATTTTTATTTCTTCCCTCACCGGAAAAGGGATCCCGGCTTTAAAAGACAAGCTTTGGGTGATGCTCAATGGCATTTCTGCGATGAAATAACTCTTGCCGGATCTCAAATAAAAATTTCATCACAATCAGTTATCATTCATTCCTTTATTTCAAACAGACCTGAAAACAAGGTATCAACATTGTAAAAAATTAAAATGATAATGATCAATATGACCAACAGGATGATGAGCCTGATATAATTTGGTCTTTTTCGCTTGATGAATTTAGAGTCCGTCATAACAATAAGCCTTTTTAGTCCATCTCTAAATTACCTATTTTATAGTCTTTAAGCAAATATATATATCCGTATTCAACTGTTTTTCCTCCTCTTTTTACCTCAAACTCCCTTAGCAGCTCCATTTCATTAAAATAAGACGACATGTGCTTTTCAGGGTCCTTGAAATTATGACTGAAGGTCATGTAAATTCCATTCTGACCCGCAATCAATCGGGGTTTTGTCTTATTGATCCAGAAGTATTTGTGCATGTCTTTCATGTCGCCCAGAACATACAACTGTTTTCTCATCGGTTCCGCCACGTAATAATAAAGATGTGATCCCGGGTACCATTTATTGGATACCAATGGCAGGGTCAGGAGTTCCTTCTCGTCGTTTTCCAGTTGCTCCATTGCCCTGTGAATCTGGTCCCAGCCATACATATCAAGGGTAGGATCATTCTTCCCCAATTTTTTGTTTTCCTTATTTGAAATATGCTGATTGATGAACCATCCTCTATTGACCACACCCAGTCCGGTGAGCATCAATGCAAAAGTCAGGATCAAGGTAAAACGCAATACAGAAGTCTTGTCACGTTGCACCAGATAAGCCGCCGCCAAAGGGATCAAAGATAAAAAAGCCACCCCCGACCAATGGGGAAGCGTATCCCTGAAAAGGGAAAAGAAGATGGTCGTCATGACCAGGGGCAGGCCCAGAATCAGGAATAAAAAATAGTGGTTACCCTGCATATACTTCTGTTTTTTAAAACTGAACAGGGCAACAAGGATCACAATGTAGTTAAATGGGTTGTTATAAAGGACCTGGCCGAGCACTTCCCTGAAAAATGATTCCGGATTGAAACTGAGACTCAAAAGGCTTACACGATCTGAATGATACTGAATTCCAGAAAAACTATTTTGATAATTCCAATAGAAAATAATGAAAAGCACCAGGGCTGAAAAAATGAGATTAAGATATAAAACAGGGTTTCTCAACTGTGACCTGCGGTACACAATTAGATACACCACATATCCGAAAAGCAAATACACCCCCTGGTATTTTGAATAAATGGCAAGAGCCAGAGCGATCAGGGAGATGGTAAGATACTTGTTGATCAATTTTTTGTCGTCTGCCTTGATGAATTTTATAAAATACAATAAGGATAACATCCAGAAAAGCACCAAAGGTCCGTCAGGCATAATGAACAGACCGCTGATGATGAATCCGTAGATACTTGTGTTGTATAGTATGGCAGCCAACCAACCGGTTTTGTCATCTTTGATTTCCTTTCCGATATAAAAAAGTAAAACCGTGCTCAAAGAACCTGAGACAATAAATCCAAGACGCAGGGCCAATTCAGAATCAAACAAAAGGTTCAGGCTAAAAACCTGTTGAAAGAATCCCACCATGGGAGGATGATCAAAATGACTCCAGTCAGGGAACATGGCATAGGTCCAGTAATAAACCTCATCGTTACCAAGATCAAGACCATAACCCAGGAGTATCCTGATCAGTGTTGAAACCGCGACGAGTAAAATCAGTTTAATCTGTGAGCCCATTTCTTTCTTATGAATATTTGATGCAGATTCATTTCTGTCCATGGCCTTTTGCATACACCTAAACTATCAATAAGAACACAACTGAAAACAGCTATGCATACCCCAATGATGGCACCGAAAAATACATCAATCATAAAATGCTGAGAAAGATAAACCCTTGAAAATCCTGCCAGGATAGCGGTCATTACGAATAAAGTTTTTAAATATTTATTCTGGACGATCAATACCAGGATCATAAAAATGGCAAAGGCCGTTATTGTATGTCCGGATGGAAAACTATTCATAGAATACATTTTAACGCCACCAACCAGGTGAAGCACATCGGTCCCTTCAAAATATTTAACGGGCCGGGGCAACCCGTGAAATAGTAGTGTTTTTGCAACAAAAACAGTGATCAGGGTCAATAAAGAAGAGGCAAATAAAAACATTGCCCATTTTAAGCGAATGAATAAAAAAACAAAGATCAAAATTGCAAATAACACCCCATCCCCCAGGTAGGTAACATATTTGAAAACGAAATCTCCAATTCCAGAATTCCAATGGTTGATCATCAGATGTGATTCTCCCTTACCGTAATACATTGAAAATAGAAGAATGCTCAGTAGAAATGGGATCAACAAAAAACGTATGCTCCTTAAGTTTACCAAATGCGTCAGGTACTTCATTTCAGAATATCTCAGAATGGATTCAATGATATGATCTTGAATGATCTCACTTAAGATTAAAGGTAGCAATTATAGATGAAATCATGTTACCAGATGATTAAATTTTTCTTCCCCTCAACATTTCCCTCTTGCCCGGCGGTCCGGGCAATCTTTCAACCTCAAAACCGACAGCTTGCAAGGCTCTTCTCACGCTCCCTTTTGCAGAATAAGTGACCAGAATGCCTCCCGGCCTTAAGGAAGCATACATCTTGGAAAAAATTGTCTCGGTCCACAATTCAGGTTGTACACGGGCACCAAAGGCATCGAAATAAATCAGGTCAAAGTTTTGTGCCCCATGAAACTTTTCAAACATCATCTCCTTTTTAAGCAATTCAAAACCCTCAGATATTTTAACCGGGGTATCCCATTCAGAGGCGATCATGTCATTGTAAAATGCAGCAAAATCCAGGGCTTTTAAAGCTTCAGGATATTTGAGTTTCTCAATAAGCCCGACGTCAAGTGGATATCCCTCCAATCCAACATATTCAATTTGTAAATCCCTCTTCTGTGATTCTAAAAAACTGATAAAACAATTTAAGCCTGTCCCAAAGCCCATTTCCAGAATACGCAGCTTGCTACCCTTTTTAAAAAGATCCAATCCGCTTCGGATAAAAACGTGATAAGCTTCCTGTATTGCGCCGTGCCTGGAATGGTAATTCTCGTCCCATTGAGGTAAATACAGGCTTGAAGATCCGTCAGCTGTTTTAATTATTTTTCGTTCCAATACCTTAAATATTGCTGCAAATATAATTAATTCATAAACGATGCTGCGTTTCAAAAAACATAATGATCCCTCGAAAAGATGAATCATGTATGTGATGCGTGAAAAAGGATTCTATCTATATCTTATCACCAGATCATTCTGCATCTAATTCAAGCATAATTTCACTCTAAATTCCCTTTTTTTAAGCGATAATAAGTATTTTTGTAGAAAATTAAATCGGAATGAGCTTAGAAGTCAGTCAACAAATCATGATCGAAAAAACCAAGAACTCAAAATTGGATCAGGTAGATTTCGATCATTTGCCCTTTGGTCAAGTGTATACCGACCATATGTTCGTATGTGATTATGAAAATGGAAAATGGCAACAGCCCAAAATAATTCCATATCAAAATATAAGCCTGGATCCATCGGCCAAAATATTTCATTACGGGCAATCGGTTTTTGAAGGAATGAAAGCCTATAAAGATGAAAGTAACGACATCTGGCTGTTCAGGCCGGTTGAAAATCAAAAAAGACTAAATATTTCGGCGAAAAGGCTGGCCATGCCTGAAATTCCGGCAGAATATTTTATGGAAGGGCTCAAAACGCTTCTCTTGCTGGAAAAAGACTGGATTCCTACAACCAAGGACAGTTCTTTGTACATCAGACCCTTTATGTTCGCTTCAGGTAACGGTTTTCATGCGTCACCCTCAGACAATTACAAATTCATCATCGCCTGTTCTCCTTCCGGACCATATTTTGGAGGTCAGCTAAAGGTGCTGATCGAACAAAAATACTCAAGGTCTGCCAACGGAGGTGTTGGCTTTGCTAAAGCAGGCGGTAACTATGCAGGTCAGTTCTATCCTACCCGTCTTGCCATTGAAAAAGGATACCAGCAAGTGATCTGGACCGATGACACCACACATGAAAATATTGAAGAAGCTGGTGCCATGAACATATTTGTTCGTATCGAAGATACTTTGATCACAGCTCCAACCAGTGACAGGATACTGGATGGAATCACAAGAAAAAGCATCATAGACATTGCCAGGGATCAAGGAATCAAGGTTGAGGTCAGAAATATATCGGTGCATGAAATCGTATCCGCAGCCGTCGATGGCACGCTTAAGGAAATGTTTGGAGCAGGAACGGCAGCAGTGATCTCTCCTGTTGACGCCTTCGGCTTTCAGGAAAAAGATTATGAATTACCAAAACTGGATGAATCTTATGCCATTCAACTGAAAAAACGAATTACTGATATTCAGTACAATCGTTCTGAAGATAAATTCGGATGGCGTTACGCCGTAAAATAATCCCGTCAGAAGCCGGACGCATAAAATTGATCATTTCAAGGAACTCCCGTTGTGGAGTATGGATTGAATGTCCGGTTTAAAATAATTGGGGCCTTTCATCACTTTGCCGTCATCCCTGTAAATGGGTTTGCCGTCTTTACCCAGTTTGCTCATGTTGCTTCTTTGAATCTCATTGAACACGTCTTCTATCTTGTGCTGCATGCCGTGCTCCAAAATTGTGCCACACAAAATATAAAGCATGTCTCCAAGCGCATCAGCCACCTCAACAAGGTCATCATTTTGAGCAGCTTCCAGGTATTCTTCATTCTCTTCGGCCATCAGGTCAAATCGCAGTTTTAATTTTTGCATCGAGAGCTTCGCCACAGGGCGCTGCTCTACACCCAATCCGAACGCTTCATGAAAGTCACGTACTGCTTTAATCTTATTCTTCATTCTTAATTATAAATATTTCATTAAAATTTGAGGTGGAACAATTTTCATCATCACTGCAACTAACCTCCACCTTTTGGTTATATATGCCTTCCTTTTTTTCTTTTTGATGGCCGTATAAATCTGATTCACTGCCTTGTCAAGCGGCGCCATCCAAAATGTGTCTCCAATAATAATATCGGTATCAACGTAGCCCGGAAGGATGTTGGTCACATGAATTTTTGCTTTTTTTGTCCGCTTTGATTTCATCCATAAAGACTCCATATAACTCGCCTGAAATGCCTTGGAAGCATGATAGGCAGGAACATGCCGGTTTCCTGTTAATGAAGCGATTGATGTAATGCTCACCAGATGACCAAAACCCTGTTCTTTAAAATAATTGTAGGACAACTGATAAATTCTGGTGGCCCCCATTACGTTGGTCTCTAAAGTTGGCAGGTCCTTTTCCCATTCCAGATCATAATTGGGTTCTGCCACTCCTGCATTGTGAACGATAAGGTCTATTTTTTCAAAAATTTCAGGCAATTCATCGAACAACTTTGAACTGTCTTCAAGCCGGGTTATGTCATGTTGTCTGACCACAAAATGGTCTCTGCTTTCAGCCCGAACAGATTCGAGACGGTCCCTTCTTCGGCCTGTGATCAGCACCTTATAGCCCTCATTGACCAAAAGTCTCGACAATTCTAAACCAATTCCGGATGTAGCACCAAAAACCACCGCATTTTTACCCATATTATATTACCTTTGCAGCCATAAATATAATTAAAATGTTTAGCAAGGGACAACTTATTTTCGCAGTGCTTTTTGCCATCGCATTTATCATTCTCATGGCCTGGAGCTACATGAAAGATGTCAAACTGCACCGGGTGTATTACAAGAAAGTGTGGTGGGTGGCCCTGGGCATTATTCTGGTCATCACATTATTTGCCACTGCGACCTTCTGGCTGCACTAAAACGCGTGTGAGCTGCACATGCATTGAGCAAGATACTTTCGCTATGAGATACTTTCAACCGGTTTTTCCACGGCAACGATCTTGTACAGTTTATCACTTGGCCTGATCCTAAAATCAAGTTTTATGGTAATGCTGTCACCTTTTTTAGCGAAGTCACCTTTGGCATCATTCACGAACATTTCTTCAATTACCACTTCTTTGGCCCCTGTTGTTGGCCCGGTAATCAGAATGGTGTCTCCAAGCTTAAGGTCGAAGGCTTCCAGTTTGAATTCTCCAATACCTGCCTTTGGGAAGAAGTGAAGTCCCTTTCCGATATAAACCTTTTTCTGGGTCGCATGCGATCCTGATCCTTTGCTCCATTCACCGAGTTTCTGACCTAAATAATAACCATTCCAAAAACCTCTGTTGTATACCTTTTCCAATTCAAGCATCCATCCGATCACCTTTTCCTTGTCATAGGTACCCTCAGTCAGGGAGTCGATTGCAGCACGATATGATTTGATCACCTTGGCCACATATTCAGGGGCACGACCCCTGCCTTCTATTTTCAGTACCTTTATTCCGGCATCAGCCACCTGATCGAGGAAATCAATGGTACACAGATCTTTCGGAGACATGATATATTCATTGTCGAGTTCCATTTCAAAACCCGTTTCCTGGTCAATCACGGTGTATTTTTTTCTGCAATTCTGCTTGCAAGCCCCCCGGTTGGCAGAAGAGTTATGAGAATGCAGGCTCATATAGCATTTTCCAGACACCGCCATGCAAAGGGCTCCGTGTCCGAAGATCTCTATTTCGAGTAAACGACCTGAAGGGCCTTTAATCTGTTCCTTTTCAATCTGCTCGGTTATTTTCTTTACCTGGCGTAAACTCAACTCCCTGCTCAAGACAAGGGTGTCTGCGAACATGGCATAGAATTTTACCGTTTCAATATTGGTAATGTTTATCTGTGTCGAAATATGTACTTCCATGCCCTCCTGACGCGCTATTGCAATTACGGCCTGATCCATTGCTATAACTGCTGAAATATCAGCTTCTTTGGCCTTTTTGATCAGGGTCTTGACGATACTGAGGTCATGATCATATATGATGGTGTTCAGCGTAAGGTATGTACGTACGTTTTTTGACTTGCATCGCAAGGATATCTCAGCAAGATCATCCAGTGTAAAATTAATAGAGGCCCTTGCTCTCATATTCAATTGTTCCACGCCAAAATATACCGAATCAGCTCCATTATCAAGAGCGGCCTGCAAGGATTCAAAATTTCCCGCCGGTGCCATCAGTTCAATTTTATTATTTTTGCTCAAAGCCATAACCGATCACTTATCATTTTTTAAGAGCTGCAAAATTACAATTATTTATTCAATCCGTAATTCCCTGTTGAAAATTAACGAATTGTGGCTAAATTTGAAATAATTTAAACATTTTCATATTTAAGCAATTCAAGACCTGTTATTATCATTAATTATTTAGCATATTTGCAGCTTGAAAATTAAATAGAATTCAGATGAAAATTGCACTGGTAGGAGCTACCGGAATGGTAGGACATGTCATGTTAAAGGTACTGGAAGAAAGAAATTTCCCTGTTACAGAATTATTATTGGTCGCTTCGGAAAAATCTGTAGGTAAAATGATCCGCTTTAAGGGCCGTGAACATGCGGTCATGGGTTTGCAGGATGCTGTGGACCAAAAACCCGATATTGCCCTGTTTTCAGCAGGAGGATCTACCTCGATTGACTGGGCGCCAAAATTTGCAGCTGTTGGCACCACTGTCGTGGATAATTCCTCTGCCTGGAGGATGGACCCTTCTAAAAAACTGGTGGTACCTGAAATCAATGGACATGTTTTGAGCAAAGCGGATAAAATAATTGCAAACCCAAATTGTTCAACGATACAGTTGGTCATGGCTCTGGCTCCCCTGCACCAGAAATACAAAATGAAAAGAGTGGTCATCTCTACTTATCAATCGGTTTCAGGAACAGGCGTAAAGGCCGTGGAACAATTAGAAAATGAAACCAAAGGAATTAAGGGTGAAATGGCGTACCACTATCCCATCAACAGAAATGCAATTCCTCAATGTGATGTGTTTTTAGAAAATGGCTATACCAAAGAAGAAATGAAACTGGTTAAAGAGCCAAAGAAAATATTGGAAGATGATTCTTTTTCCGTGACGGCAACGGCGGTCAGAATTCCTACGGCGGGAGGCCATTCAGAAGCTGTTAATGTTCAGTTTGAACATGATTTTGATCTGGGAGACGTTCGCAGGTTATTAAGTGAAACTCCGGGGGTCATCGTTCAGGATAATCTGGACACACATACCTATCCGATGCCGGTTTATGCGCATGACAAAGATGAAGTTTTCGTGGGCAGGATCCGAAGAGATGAATCACAGGAAAAGACCCTGAACTTATGGATCGTTGCAGATAACCTTAGAAAAGGAGCCGCAACGAACACGATTCAGATTGCGGAATACCTGATTGACAAACAACTGATCTAATATTGACGGGTTAGCCTAATAAAAAAAGCTGTTTAAAAAAACAGCTTTTTTTATTTTTAAACCTTTTTACTTCTCAACCTTCAAAACATCTTTTATCACCTGCTCAAGGTTATGTTTTGGTAAAGCACCTTGTGCCATTTGAGGTTGCTCATCTGCAGGACAGAACAGCATTGACGGAATGCTTCTTATTCCGAAAGCTGCAGATAATTCCTGCTCTGCTTCTGTATCTACTTTATAAATATCTACTTTTCCTTTGTATTCATCCGACAATTCCTCAAGTATCGGGGCAACCATTTTACATGGTCCGCACCAGTCAGCATAAAAATCTATGATACATGGCTTGTCGCCTTCAAATTTCCATTCTTTGTTTTTCTCAAAATTGAATACTTTTTTAAGAAAAGTTTCTTTGGTCAATAACTCAGTCATAATTTAATTATTTAATTTTTTGTCTTGTTTTTCAATGAATTGCAATATCTGTACCACTCTCATTTATGATACAAAGAGACAGGTTTTTTGACATTATGTCTGTCACCAATGTTACATCTGATCCGCATGATCCAAAAATCAAGCCCCTGCATTTAAAATTTTGACAGCTACCTAATGATGCTCAGGCTGACTTTAAATCAAAAACCTGCAAGATCAGTTGGCCTTACCGATCAGACATTCTGTCGTTAAAGAAGAACAATCCCTACAAAAACAAAAAATCCGGTCAAAAGACCGGATTTTCAAACGATGTATTTTAAACGGGTATGTTGGCCTTTTTCATATTAAAATGAAACTCCTGATACAACTCTAGCAAGTTCATTATCGCTGAAATAAGATCTTTGGTTTCAAGTAAATTACCGAAATACAAAGTTGTGCTTTTTGCACTTGATTCTTCAGTTCTGATTCTTGCGACCTGCTTTTCAATGGATTTCGAAACATGATCGAACAGCTCCTGTTTTTCAGCTACGATTTTCGCGATATCATCAAATTTTCGTTCTCCAAAAATCCCGGATATCTCATTTAACATTGTGGACAACTGCTCGTCAATGATCTTCAGATCCTCAATCTGACCTTGTTTAAGATTTTTATGGTTGTTGTTCACGTGTTTGTAACTGGCTTTGGAAATATAACTTATCGATTGCGATATGTCCTGCAAATAACCCAGTACCAATAAATAAAACCTGCTGGCCTCAACCGAAGACTCATCCATGGACTTGATAAAGTAAAAGGCCTCATCTTTGAGCGCATCCACTTCATGATTCAATTTTTTAACGTGTTTATCCGTCTTTTTAAGCTTGGTCAGTTCCATAAGTGACAAACCGTTCACTACATTTGTGTATAACTTATCTACCCTGGTCACAACCTCGGCAATATGATCGGATGTCTCGTCAATTACTTCCTTGGCCGTAATCAGTTCAGCCCTTTTGATCACTCTTTTCTGAGCAATCTCTCTTTCTTCCTTTTTATGACTTATAAAATTTTTGACAAGGATAAAGAATACGAGCAACAATATCAATCCAATTGCAGTAATGCCGCCCAAATGGAGCAGGTAGGTAAATATCCCGGCAGTCACAAAAGCGATAAAGGCGGTAAAGAACCATCCCCCGATCACATTCAGCACTCCGGCAACCCTGTATACCGCACTTTCACGGTCCCAGGCCCTATCTGCCAAGGAGGTACCCATAGCCACCATAAAGGTCACATAAGTGGTTGACAATGGCAATTTATATGATGTTGCTATTGATATTAAAATCCCTGCTACCATCAAATTCGTAGAGGCTCTGACGGCATCGAAAGCAGGCATTTCATAAACTTTCTTTTTTGGCAGGTTGACCACTGGTTTTTCGAACCGGCCCCCGATTTTCTCCTGTGTGCTTTTTGGCATAATGTATCCCAAGACATTTACTACTCCAAGGGTGGATCTTACAATAATCCTTGAAAGTGAATTGGGTTGAAACCTTTCATGACCTTCACTTTGCCTGGCCAGGTTGACTTCAGTAGCTGCTACCTTTTTGGCTTTGGATGAAAACCAAAGTGTCAATACCATGACCATTCCTGCAATAAAAAGGAACAAGGTTGGTGTTGGCACCTTACCGGCCAGAACGCTCATATCAAATTCACCGGCCGGCACACCGGATACGCTCCAGGCCTCGTATGAATTCCAAGCTGCCATGGGAACACCAATAAAATTGACCAGGTCATTTCCCGCAAAGGCCAGCGCAAGGGCAAATGTGCCAATGGTGATGATGATTTTATACAGATTGATATTGGCAAATTTTGTCAGGACATAAGAAAGGGCTGTCCAAAACAAAAATGAAATCATGATGTTATAAATTTCATTTCCTTCCAGCACTCCCTTGATGTCATCGTAGTAAGCTGTTCCTTTCAAGCCCTTCATGAATATGAAATAGGTAATTGCTGTTAAGGCGATCCCACTGAACAAAGCTCCATAGATCTTTGGCTTTTGTTCAAAATTGAAGGTGAGGAACAATCGTGATAAATATTGCACGATTGCACCAATAGAGAATGCGACAATCACCGAAAGGAATATACCGGAAATAATCAAAACCGCTTTTTCAGTATTGATATACTGTGATAAATTGGAAATCGTTTCCGTATCAGAAACCGCAATTTTTATCAATGCCATGGCCACAGCGGCCCCTAATAATTCAAATACTATCGATACAGTAGTCGATGTAGGCATACCCAATGTGTTGAAAAAATCAAGCAAAAGCACATCCGTTACCATCACCGCCATAAAAATGATCATGATCTCATCAAAATAGAATTCGCCCGGGTTAAAAATACCCTTTCGCGCCACTTCCATCATTCCGCTTGAGAACACGGCTCCAACTGCTATTCCCAAACTTGCAACAATCATAATGGTTCGCATCGACACGACTTTGGAACCAATAGCAGAATTCAAAAAATTAACAGCATCATTACTGACACCAACAACAAGATCAATCACTGCCAGAGCAACCAATGCGATCAACATTAAAACATAGATATTTTCCATTATTATAAACTTCGGATTATGGTGCAAAGCTATAATACAAAAAAGGTTTATATGTTAACTAAAGGTTACCTTTTTCAGTAAATATTTAAAATATAATTAACTTTTAATTAACATCATTGAGGTTTCGATTTTTCCCAGTTAAATTTTGCAAACTACTGATATTCAATTTCTTATTTTAAAATTTCTGTTTTCAAAAAATTATCCGCCAAGGAGAGAGCCAGAGAAAATCCCTTTGACTTAAAATGGGTTCGTGACCTCCAATCATATAGAAAAGATATAAATTTTCAAACAGAGATTTCAGATTGATTTCTAATGATAAACTGAGAGGATAAAGTTTATATATCAATTGTTTCCGGGTATTTATTTTTAACATAAAATATAAGTTAAATGGTGTTATATTTGTGAAAAGTCACTTTATGCACAAGACCTTTCGGCTTTTCGCCATTATGCTAATCCTTTTACTTGTTAGCTGTAAAAACACAAAGAACTCAAGTATGGAAACTTCTCACCCGTTTACCAATGATCTGATCAATGAAACCAGTCCTTATCTGCTTCAACACGCGCACAACCCGGTTGACTGGCATCCCTGGAATGATGAAACCCTGGCACTCGCCAAAAAAGAAAACAAACTGATATTGATCTCTGTCGGTTACGCCGCATGTCACTGGTGTCATGTCATGGAAAGGGAAAGTTTTGAAGATGCGGAAGTGGCCGCCATCATGAATGAGAATTTTATCAATATCAAAGTGGACCGGGAAGAAAGACCCGATGTTGACCAGATATACATGAATGCAGTACAGCTTCTTACTGGACGGGGCGGATGGCCGTTGAACTGTGTGGCACTGCCCGATGGAAGACCGATTTGGGGAGGGACTTATTTTCCGAAAGACAAATGGATAAATGCGCTAAGCCAATTGGCATCGCTCTATCAAAAGGAACCTGAAAAAGCCAATGAGTACGCCGAAAAACTAACAGAAGGGATACAGCAGTCAGGACTGATTACATTGAATGAGGCTGCAGCTGAATTTGACAGGAATGAACTGGAACAAGCTGTTTCGAACTGGATTCCCAACATGGACCAGAAAAATGGAGGAAGAATGGGAGCTCCTAAATTTCCCATGCCTGCCAATATTAATTTTCTGTTGCGATATGCTGTTCAGAATAAAGATCAGAAAATGATGGACTATGTGAATACCTCGCTCAGGCAAATGGCCTATGGGGGCATCTTTGATCACGTTGGCGGCGGGTTTTCACGTTATTCTGTCGATGACCACTGGCACGTTCCCCATTTTGAAAAAATGCTTTATGACAATGCACAGCTGGTCTCGCTGTATGCCAAAGCTTACCAGGCAACAAAAAACCCATTGTACAAAACAGTGGTTTATGAAACAACAAAATTTATAGAGACAGAATTATACGATAAATCGGGTGCGTTTTACTCATCCCTTGATGCTGACAGCAAAAATGAAGCAGGTGAGCTCGAAGAAGGTGCTTTTTATGTCTGGAAAAAAGATGAACTCGAAAGGATATTGGGTCCTGGATTCGATCTGTTTTCAAAATATTACAACGTGAATGATTACGGAAAATGGGAAGGAGACAAGTTTCACCTGATCAGGTCGGTATCAGATAGTGTTTTCTGTTCTGTGAACAGTTTGGATCATAAAGAACTGACAGATAAAATTGAGCATTGGAAAACCTTACTTGCCACAGAAAGAAACAAAAAAGACAAGCCACGTCTGGATGATAAAATTCTTACTGCCTGGAATGCCTTGATGTTGAAGGGATATATAGATGCCTACACTACATTTAATGACGATCACTTTCTCAACATGGCTTTGAAAAATGCACATTTTATCATGAACAACATGGTTCAGGAAGATGGAGGCCTGTTCAGGAATCATAAAAATGGCAAAAGTAATATCCAGGCCTATCTTGAAGATTATGCTGCGGTTACCGATGCCTTTATCTCTTTGTACGAAGCGACACTTGATGTCAACTGGCTTCAATCTGCCAAACAATTCACAGATTACGGATTCGATCATTTTTATGATGAGGAAAGCAAAATGTTCTTCTTTACCTCTGACCTGCAAAGTGGCCTGATCACCAGAAAAGTTGAAACTGATGACAATGTGATTCCTTCTTCAAATTCGGTCATGGCTCATAATTTATTCAAACTCGGACATTATTTTACCAATAAACATTATCTTGAAAATGCATCGATCATGTTGAACAACATGAAAAATAATGCGGTAAGTTATGGGGGTGGCGCATCGAACTGGTTGAATTTATACAGCAATTACCTGGGTGAATTTTATGAAATTGCAGTTTCAGGACCGGATGCATTGGAAAAAATAAAAGAGTTTAATCAGTATTATATCCCGAATAAATTAGTTGTCGGCAGCACCAAAGAGAGCAATTTGCCTCTATTGACGTACAAGTACGACGCAAATCAGACAACGATATATATATGCATAGACGGGGCATGTAAATTACCTGTAAATGAGGTAAGTGAGGCCCTGAAACAAATTAATATCTCTTTTGAAAGTGATAAAAAGGATCCTTGGCAACCTTTTTGATGATCATATAAAGATTCAAGTGCTTCGATAAAGTGCTTTCCTTAATTTTAATATCAAAATGACTATAAACATGAAAACAAAAATATTCCTTTACCTATCATTCCTGTTCCATCTGGGGGGTATGACTTATGCCCAGGCACAGCACCTTGAAGTAAATGATGTGGTACTCAATGTGGCGAGCACAAAAATACTGAGCAATACAATCCGGTTGAATGAGTCGCAAAACACTGTTGACCTGAAATCAATAAAAGGAAGTCCTTATGAAAATGAAGAATTTTTAATAGGCAAGGCCATGAATGATAATTTGAAGTTTTCGAATCCCTATTTCATGCGCTATAACATTTACAATGATGTCATTGAGATCAAAGACAAGGAGCGGTCTGTTGAGATGTCTAAATCATCTGATGTTTATGCGCTTATCAATAACAGGGAATACCATTATGAATCCTATTCAGATGAGTCAGGTAAATTAAAAAAAGGGTATTTTATTTTGCTTTATAAAGGAGAGAAGGTTCAGTTATACGCCCGAAAAACGCAGCGTTACAAAGATGTGGTCAAAGCCAAGACTTCTTATCACCAGGACGTACCTGCCGCCTTCGTCGATTCTAAAGATTATTCTATGAAAAAAGGGGGGCAGATGGAATTTCTGTCGAGAAATAAAAAGGAACTGATCCGTCAGTTTCCCTCTCTTGAGGCAAACTTAAAGAACTATATCAAAACAAACAGGATAGATGTAAATAAGGATGCTGATATGATCAGGCTTTTCACCCATATTGATCAGGAGTTGAAATAATTTTTTGGCTTTCCGGCAACAAAATCTTTCAGGTAATAAGGTTCAAAATAAGCCAGGTCCTCAAAATCTTTATTTTCGAATTTTTGAGCTGACAAAATTGCCATTTCCCGGGCAGATGGAAATTTTTCTGTTAAAAATCTGGCATTCTTATGTTTGATTAATCCCTTGCATTTTTCTGCGCCGTCTCCTAAAAAATATACAGTATTCTTTTCAAGAAGCCCTGAATAAGAAGTAGAATCTATGATCTCTGCCTGCGTTTCACCAAGCTGATGATGCTTATCATTGAACACGGCACTGTAAACTTCCATCCTTCTTGCATCGAGCATTGGCACGATGACACCCCCATCTTCAGGAGATACCTGCAGCGCCAGACTTTTCAGGGTCGCGACCGAAATCAGAGGTATGTCTAATGCAAAACAAAGCCCTTTGGCAGCAGAAACACCGATTCGCAGTCCTGTGTAAGAGCCAGGGCCCTTGCTTACGGCAACAGCCTGCACATCTTTCAATTTGAGACCGGCTTTTGAAACTGTCTCCTCGATAAAGACATGCAGTTTTTCAGCATGCGAAAAAGCACCTTCATTTAATTCTTTCAGTGCCATTGTCTTCGAACCCTCGGCTACACTTACCGAGCAGTTTTTTGTAGCTGTCTCAATATTTAGAATGATCCCCAAAATAAATGATTAAAGGGCGAAGTTATAAATTTTCTACAGGAACCCCATAATAGTATTCCAACAATTTAACCCTGAAAATAAAATCATACTTGGCCCTCAGTAAGTCAGAATTGGCCTGGACAAGCCTGTTTTTTATCTGGCTGAAGTCAAAAGAGTTCAAAACCCCTACGTCAAAACGTTCCTGGGCATATTGAAAAGAAACTTCCCTGGCTTCTAAAGATCTCCTGGCCGCTTCATAAAGTTTTAAAGAGCCCAGTGCATCAGCATAAACCTGGTGAATGATCTTTTCAAGATCGAGCTCTTCCTGTTTCAACTGGTATTTTTGCTGTTCGTAATTGATCTTTGCCCTCCTGACATTATTCGAGGCATTAAAGCCATTGAAGACAGGTATCTGAAGTGAGAAGCCAAAGGAACTTCCCTTATTTTGATCGATCTGATCAAATAAACCTTCAGCCGAGCCTATAATAGGGCTGAAATTAGGAGAAATCACATCATCGCCTGTTGTGGCTACCTGACCAATGACCCTTGTCGGATTGTTCGGGTCAATTTCCTGACCTACAAGAATATCTCTGTTGGAATACCTTGAATTCCAGTTGTAAAAACCAGAAAGCGTAGGTTGCAATGCCCCTTTGGCGAGTTTTATGTCACTTTCAGCAATTTCAATATTGGTCTCTGCGAGTTTGATCTCGTTTCTGGTCTCCAGGGCTTTTTGAAATATCTTATCCACAGAATAATCCGCAAGATTAATCAATGGCAGGGTTTCTATTTCTTCGTTAGCCACATCAAAATTTTCATAATCTTCCAGTTGCAGTAACTGGGCAAGAGTGATCAGCGCCAATCGCACATTGTTCTGAGTGATGATAAGGTTTTGTTCGTCATTGGCGAGGGTAGCCTGCACATCAAGCAAATCACCCCTTGGCAGGGTACCTGCTTCTACAAGCTGATTGGTCCTGATCAGTTGCTCCCTTGTTATCTCTACCTGAGGAATGGCAACATTAACCGCTTCTTTTCCAAACAAGACATCGAGATAGGCATTGATCACAAAAAGAGAGATATCATCCTTCATTTTATCCAGCTGGTATTGCCCTGCAAGGATATTCAATTCAGCTCGGCGCAGTTCATTTTGATTTCTGAGTCCCCTGTAAATTGAAACTCCCGAAGAAAATCCGCCGTTCGCTGTGGCCGTCGTTTGATTTACAAGTACTCCTGTAGTCGGATCAACAGTAAGCCCCGAATTCCATCCCGAACTGCTGCTCAGGTTAAGATTCGGTAAAAAATTACCTATAGCGCTCCTTTTGTCAACTTCAGCAAGTTCAATACTGTTCTCTGATTGTTTGACGCTGATGTTGTTCTCTATGGCATAATCAACACATTCTCTAAGTGTCCATTTCTTAACATCAGGTTTGGTTTCCTGCGCTGTTGCAGATAAAAAGAAAGTGAACAATAAGATCAGGGTAAGTGGAGCTTTCATATATGTGAAATTTCAATATTCGAATTTGACCTATATGACGAAGTGTTGAATTATTTGTTACACTATTTTTATAAAAATTATTGAAGCCTTGAACGCTTCCAATTCCTGTAAAACAGATAGAAGGCCACAGTAACCAGAAGGTAAGGGAAAGCCATGAGATAAACGATACCCGAATTGATGCCCTCGGTCACTTGCTCGCCCCCCTGCTCTACAACTGCACGGCACATGGCACACTGGCCAAATGTATTTTGACCTGCCAAAAAGATCACGAAAAGTAAACTGATTTTTTTATGCATGGAATCACAGGTTCTTATTTTTTACACATCAGGAATATCCCAATGCATAAAAATCAGCACAAAATTAAGCGAATGGCAAGGATTGACCAAATCTAATTCTCGATCAGTTCATATCATAGCACTCTCTTGCCACAAAACTCAATAAATAGAATTCTCAATTTCTATATCCGCATATTTCCATGCCAGATCAAACTCATGCTTTACATCCTGAGCCTCCTGAAGCCTTTGCTGTTGCATCAAGCTTACGTGCAGACCCATTAAAGACCAACCGTTTTGCCTGTAATAAGCAAGGTCTTCACGATAAATTTCTTCTGCTTCTTTATACTGGCCCGCCTTTAACAAAAAGAAACCCAAGCTTTGCCTCGTAGGAATATACCAGACCGCGGGCTCATCATAAGGCAAGGCATCTTCATAAGTCACCGCAAGTTTCAATTGTTCAATGGCTGCCGGCAAATCGCCCAGGGCAGCTGAGATCTCTCCTTCCAGAACCGCATGGGCCACCAGGGCAATATTTTCGTGTTCAAGATCCTTATCTCTGTCATACAGAAACTGCAATTCCTCTTTTGCTTCCTTCAGATTTTCTTTCCTGACAAATGCAATTCCTCTTGCATAATGCCAGATCATTTTCAAATAAGCATATGCATCTCCCGGATCCGGAGTTGTCAGTATCTCATTCCATTTGCCAAACCTTACATAGGCCAAGAGAGGCGTGGCCGCAAAATTTTGAAAAAATCGTCCTTCCTTTAAATTGCTCAGAGATACCTTTTCTGCCGTCTTTTTTGCGGCATCAATTGAAAGCTTCTCATTGCCCATCATGCTTGCAGCTGACCACAAAAAATGGATATTGTGCGGATAATACCCCAATGGGTACTGTCCTTGGGCATAGCATTGTGATATATAATCTTCATCTACCAAAATAGCAGCCTGATTTGCCTCAACGGCTTCCTTGTAACGGCCGACTCGCATATAAATGTGCCCGGGCATATGAACCATGTGCCCTGCCCCGGGCATCAGTGATGCCAATTTTTCCGCACTGGGAACGGCCAGATCAGGCTTTGGCAGTTCTACCATATGAATGTAATAATGATGGGCCCCGGGATGTTCCGGATTCAGGCTGAAAGCCTTTTCAAGGGCCTGCTTGGCTTCTTGTACATGAGGCGATGGGTTCCCGTTTTCATCCCAGTAATCCCATGGAACCGTATTCATAACAGCAGCAGCGTACAAGGTTAAAATATCCGGGTCATTTTTATAGGTATCCGCTACCCCGGTCATGGCCTTCATGTATTTCACGTTCAATTTCTTAATATCCGCCAGGGTATCCGCACTAAACCTTTGTGACAGGGCCATGATCAGGTCCCTTTCTCTTGCCGGGCTGTTTTTGCTCAATTGCAAGGCTTTTTGGATGGCTTCATAAGCCTTTCTTCTGCGATTGTTATCTGGAAACTGATCGTTGATGTTGGGTCCGAGCACATAAGCCTGCCCCCAATACGTCATCGCCGAAGTCGGATCCAATCTGGAAGCCTCCAAAAAAGACCTGTGCGACTCGGCATGGTTAAAGGCAAAGGCGAGATTCAATCCCTGGTTAAAAAATACCTGTGCCTTAGGAACGTCGGTTTCGATCGTAAATTCATGCGCTCCTAAATGATCAAACAAGGGTGCAATCTGCCGGGTTGAATCGACATCATCCAATAAAAATTTAGTCGATATACATTTAGTGAGGGTCAAACCCGCTTTGGGCGGCACCTTAAACTCCTGTTGATTCCTTATTTTGAGATAAAAAACTAAAATTAAAAAAGTTGAAACGGATACTAAAACAAGAGTGAGTTTGGTTTTCATAATGCTTAAAAATTTGGTTGTCATTCAGAATAAGCAACCAGCCAAAAAACACATTTTAGACTCAATAAAATCACGTTTACTGCTGATTACCAAATCAATATACAATTTTTTTTGTATCTTAAGACTCTAACTTTTATAAAACCAAACTATTATGAAAAAATTTTTAATGATTTTAGCAGTTATATTATTATCCAGTAATATAACGGCTCAGGAAGAGCTTTATCTGTTATTTGAATTTATGCATGTCGACAATGAACAAGAAGCGGCCTACATGGAAACTGAGACCTTCTGGGAAAAGATCCATGAACAGCGGGTCAAGAACGGAGATATTACAGGTTGGGATCTTTGGCAGTTACAACCAGGAGGGGAAAAGCAAGGCGCCCAGTACCTTGTGGTCACCCTTTATGACGATCCTGCAAAAATGATGTCTGGAGCAGGAGATTGGAATGCCGCCTTAAAAGGAGCCTATCCTAACATGTCTGATGAAGACCTTAATAAAAAATGGAATGAAACGCCCAAATCCAGGGACCTGACCCACAGGTTATACCTCCAGGACATAGATAATACTGACGATGATTTTGATATGCCCCTTGGAACTGTTGCATCCATGAACATGATGAAAGTGGAGGACGGTAATTATGGTGCTTATGAAAAAGCGGAGTCTGAATTTTTCAAAACGTCACACAATAGAGCCGTTAAAAATGGAACCCTCGGGCATTGGGGATTTGCAAGAATCATGTTCCCTTATGGAAGTGACACCTATGCCACTCACATGACTTTTGATATGTACAAGGATTATAACCAGTTCTTTAGTCGTGGTAATGATAATACCCCTTTGAGTGAAGAAGACACCAAAAAAATGAGAGAAGGGATTGCCCTGAGGGACATGAAGTTTACGTATTTGGGAACTTTGATAAAAAAAGTCAGGTAATTATTCCTGCATTGATCTCACAGGTGAATGACTTACCTGTGAGATCAATATTGGCTTTCAAAATATAATATTCACCAATACTGCGTTTCTTATGAAAATTGCAGTCAAATCATCCCACAGGAATTTCAATCGAAATAAAAGGTAGTTCTTTTTTAAACCGAGGGGCATCTGCATGCCTCTTTTTCTTAGGAATAATAGGGAGAAATCATAAAATAGACCACAACCCCGCTCAGTGCAACATAAAGCCATAAAGGAAAGGTAATTCTCGCTATTTTCTTATGCCGCTCAATATCATTTGTGATGGCTCTAACGAAGGTGATCAGCACAAAAGGCACTACGCTGATTGACAAAAATATGTGAGATATCAAAATGAAAAAGTATACTTTTCTCATGGTTCCTTCTCCTCCGTAAGGCGTTGAATCAGAGGTCATGTGATATAGCACATACATGATCAAAAAAAGTACTGAAAAAGCAATGGCCGTTTTCATGAGCCTTCGGTGCAATACAAGGTTTTGCATTTTTATCGCCCAAAAAGCCACAATCAAAATAAGAAACGTAACGGCATTGATCCCTGCATATATGGGTGGCAGGAAAACGGGTAATTCAATATCCAGTTTGACACCAAATAAAAGGGTCACGATCAAAGGAATGGCCACAGACAATATGACAATGAGCCGGTTGTATTTTGCAGTTTCTTTTTTCAAACTATTCTTTTAACAAGATTTTAATGTCCTCTTTTAACCACTGGATTTCTTTATCATCCAAGCCGTTGTAAAATTTTATCGGATTTTCATTCTCTCCGTTGATCACGGTCCGTGACCTGATATAACCTTCTTTATCGATCAAAGCAAAAAGTCCGGAATGCTCAAAACCACCCTGAACATCTTTATTTACACCAGCATACAAACGGAATCCGTCATTTGAGAAGGAATAGATCTCTTCTTTATCACCAGTCAGAAAATGCCAGTTCTTCAAAGTTGCTCCTTTTCGCTCGGCATACTCCTTAAGAACCTGTGGGGAATCCCTTTCAGGGTCAATCGATACCGACACGATTCCGAAGGAAGGGTTCCCGTAAAACTCATTCTGAATCTTGACCATGTTCTCGTTCATTTTCGGGCAAATGGTCGGGCAGGAAGTAAAGAAAAATTCAACAACGTATACCTTGTTGTCATAATTCTCATTGCTGATCATTTCACCATTCTGATTCTCAAATTCGAACTCCGGAACGGCTTCAAATTTATACAGCGGCTTGGTATTGAATTTACCAACAATTTTTGGAACGGCCCATATGCCAAAAATAAGCAGGACAAATGTGATGGCGATGTAAGAATTTTTCTTCATTTTCTTCTGTTCAGATGGTGAACTTAAATTTCTCTCTTGTTCTTTTTAAGAGCGAGCCTGTATTCTGCCATGACTACCTTTACATCATCCACCATTTCCTGGTGGACCGTAGCCACTGATTCGGCATTGTAACCATACATAAGGCCTTCTTCCCTGGCTTCCTCGTCATTTCTTCCTCTCAGGTTCAACCCTCTGTCTATGATAAAGGCGTAGGGTGAATAAGAATGCTCGTCAAGAGCATACCCTGTTTGCAAACTGGCGAACATATCCTTTACCTGAGATTGATCTCCAAAAACAAAATACCATTTATCTACATTATAGGTCGCCCCCAATTCCTTTTTCAATTGTCTGGCAGCCTCTTCTGAACCCAAAGGCAAAACCACAACGAACTGAAAGCCTTTAAATCCGTAAAAGTGCTTGTATATCTTTTCGTTAAGGTTTAAGGCATTCGTCTTGTGCTGAAGTAAATCGGATCCTAAAAAACACAGGATGCTGATATGATCTTGAAGCAGCACACCCTCTTTTCTTTCAAAATCTGTTACATCCCTCACTTCAGGTGTCAAGACCGGAAGTTTTGCGAAGTTATTCGTACCGGTAAGCAAAAACAAATAAAACAATAAGGGACCAAAGAAAAGGATGGATAAAACGATCGTATTTTTTCTGGACTTTGCCATATTTGTAAAGGTATAAAAAAAGTGTCCTGATTATTCAAAACACTTTATGAGGATCTAATTCATCTTTCTAATTGTAAGACCACCTTGTCAGGGAATCATCAATGATCGCTAAGGCATCGCCTTCGTAAAGCAAGAAAAAAGCCAGATAACTGATCAAAAACACCACCGGCCAGACAATCGATCTTCTGAACCATGTTTTTTCATCTTTTAAGTGCATGAAATACCATGCAATTCCATAGGCTTTTACCAGGGTCAGGATCAGGAAGATCCAGTTCAGTATGCTGGTCCCCAGAACCTGGGTCAGATTTATTGAGTCGGGTTTGGTTATCCCCAAAAAGACTTCTACAATTGTTACGAGCGACAGAAAAGCAAATACTTTCCAAATTAAAGCTGTATGTGATTTAGCGTGCGACATGTTTGTTATATATTTTTATATCAAATAGAAGAATGTGAAAACAAATACCCATACCAGGTCAACAAAGTGCCAGTACAAACCTACTTTCTCAACCATTTCATAATGACCCCTTCTTTCGTATGTTCCGATGATTACGTTAAAAAAGATAATGATATTGATCACAATACCAGAAAAAACGTGGAAACCGTGAAAGCCCGTGATAAAGAAAAAGAAATCGGCAAACAAAGTTTTACCATATTCGTTTTCTGTAAGATTTGCTCCCTGAACTACCATAGTGGCCTTGTCAAGAAATTGATTGGCTTCTTCTCTGGATAAGATCGTTTTTTCCTTGGTCTCAAGGTTGATCAACTCAGTTCTCAGGGAAATATCAGGATTGTCAGCAAATCCTTCTTTCACCTGTTGCAAGGTAACCGGTGGCAAAGCAGCTTCATTGACAAACCAAAGCCCGTTTTCTTTTTTGTGCTGAACCCTTTCACTCGGGGTATTGGATGCAAAACTTTCAAGCGTGACCTGATGCCCTGAAGCATCTACAAACTGAACGATTTTACCGTCTTCCAGCTGAACCGCGCCATAGCTTCCCGCAATGAATGTTTTCCATTCCCAGGCTTGCGAACCAAGGAAGATCAGACCACCAATGATGGTGAGCCCCATGTAAACGATTACTTTTCCCTTCTGCATATGCTTACCCGCATCAACTGCCAGTACCATGGTAACTGATGAAAAGATCAAAATAAAGGTCATAAAGGCCACATAATACATTGGAAAATCACCATGTATAAATGGAATATGCGTAAATACCTGATCTGCTATTGGCCAGGAATCGAGAAATTTATAACGCATCAAACCGTAAGCTCCCAGAAATCCTGAAAATGTAAGGGCATCAGACATGATGAAAAACCACATCATCATTTTACCATAGCTAGCACCGAAAGGTTGGCTTCCTCCACCGCTCCAGGCCCCTCCTTTCGGGGAATCAGCAACAATTGCCTCCATATAAAAAGTTTAATTTAATTGATCTTATCATAAAATTAAAACTGACTTTTATCATGTTTTAACTTGTGCAGCAAAAATATAAAAATTATTCATAAATAGATTGAATAAGCCAAAAATGTTGGGTTTAACCTATAAAATAGAAAAATAGAAAAAGGTAAATCCAGAGTGCATCTACAAAATGCCAGAAAATGGCACTCAACGAGAAGCCTAAATGTGATGCCGGGGTATATTTTTTTCTGACATTGTTAAACAGAACCCTCAGCAAAACAATAATCCCTACAAAAATATGCAACAGGTGGGTTGCTGTAATGACATATAAGAAAGATGAGGCCACATTACTTTGAGGGCCCGTGGTATACAAACCTGCGTCAATGAGTTGTCCAAACCCGTTGAATTGATAAAACACAAATCCAAGTCCCAGGACCAGGGTAAGCGCCAGCAGCCAGGTTGTTTTCGTCTGATCGCCTGCCATCAGGGATTTCTTTGCCAAATAAAAACTCAAACTACTCAGAACAATGAGCAGGGTACTGATAAAAAATGCACTGGGCAATTCAAAACTCAGCCAGTCTTCTCTCCCTTTGCTCACAACATAGGCACTTGTTAATCCCGCAAACATCATGGTCATACTGATCATGGAGATCCACAACATCTGCTTGAATGTCCTTTCTTTTGTTTTTTGTTCCATTATGATTAGTGTAGAAATTTATCTATTACAAATATGATCTGAATCAAAGTTATATATAAAACACTAGACAACATAAGTTTTCTAGCCATCAGATTGCTCTGTTTTTTGTGGAGCTGGACCCCGTAATACAACATGACCAGTCCCAGGGCAAAAATGATCAGGGCAGATACGGGCAGCAAATACAAATCTCCGGTTTTGCGAAAGACCGGAAATATCGAAACGATTAGCATAAATACCGTGTAAATAATGATCAATCTTGACGCCTTTCTGTTCTTTTCACCGGTCGGCATCAAATTAAACCCAGCCTTTTTATATTCATCAAACTGCAACCAGCCAATGGCCCAAAAATGGGGAAATTGCCAAAAAAACTGGATCATGAACAGGATGCCCGGTTCAATTCCGAATTCACCTGTGGCCGCAACCCATCCGAGCATAAATGGAATTGCTCCGGGGATGGCACCCACAAATACCGATAAAGGCGTTATCGGTTTTAAAGGGGTATAGGCACTGGTGTATAAAAAAATCGAAATAGCGGCAAAAAGCGCTGTACGCTCGTTGATGTTATACAAGATCACGAGCCCAAGAATTGTGAGTACAACAGCAATGATCAAGGCGGTGTTCGCTGACATTCTTCCTGCAGGAATGGGCCTGTTCATGGTTCGCTTCATCACAGCATCAGGGCCTCGTTCAATGATCTGATTATAAGCGTTTGAGGCGCCCACCATACAATAGCCCCCAACGGCGAGCAACAGAACGGTCTTGACATCCACTGCATCTGCTGCCAGAAAATATCCTGCAACAGAAGAGAAAACGACGCTCAGAGACAAACCGAATTTGGTCAGCTGTTTCAGATCATCAAAAATATTATGTTTGATTACCGCAGTTTCCAAGATGATAATTACCTGTTTTTAAAATAGGTGCAAATATATCCATTAATTAAGATTAACCACATAAAAAAATACTAAAAAATATGGTTAAAAGCTTTGCGATTTATCAAAATGTATTAAATTTGCGCCTGCTTACCAAAGGGCATTGACGCCGTTAAATCTTTGGTTGCAAAAGTTCACAAACTAAAACCAATGCGAAAGTAGCTCAGGGGTAGAGCATCACCTTGCCAAGGTGAGGGTCGCGGGTTCAAATCCCGTCTTTCGCTCAATTGTTATTCACCAGTATACCAATGAGGCTCGGATGGTGGAATTGGTAGACACGCTGGACTTAAAATCCAGTGGGCAGTAATGTCCGTGCGGGTTCAAGTCCCGCTCCGAGTACAAATAAAATAAAACCAAGCTGAACAAGCTTGGTTTTTTGTTTTTAGGAAAGCCCGTGGAGCTCGCTCCCAAGGGCTTGGATAAAAACAAAAATACGGGGCGCGTAGCGAACCGGTTTTATTTATGACTTTGTTCGGACAGAGACTCGCCGTTAGGCAATTCCCGCAAGATTCTTTTTATAACAGATCATCAAGTCGCAGAAAACAAAAAATACACACGCGAAGCGGGTGGGTTTTATTTATGGCTTTCAAAAAGAAATACAGGTAGCTAACCCTACTATTTCCCATGACCTTAACTGTTTTCATCCAGCTCTTCTTGAATCATTTCAACAATCTCTTGCATTTCCTTTATGGCTTTCTGATATACGGCATCTTTGATACGGGCCAAATGGATGCATTCGAAAAAGATGTTATGAAGGCCTACCGAATAGAGTTCGTCGGGCCTGATAATCTCAAAGGTCGTGTAATTGACTACCCCTCTAAACACGGGGGAAATCTCTGTTATAATTAGCTCCCAGTGGATGTCTTCCAGTTTGTTGATAAAATTGTAGGTCATTTCCAGTTTCTGGAGCCTGCCAGCGATGCTGTCGTTTTTAATCAGTTTTATATCCCCGCTGTTTACCAAGGTTTCATAAATGTTGGCGCTGCGGTGAAAATCTGAAAACTGGGAGAGGTTCATGGCAAAGTAGGCCAGGGTGTCAATCGCATTTCGATTGTTGGTCAGGATGTACTGATTGGCCTTTTCATATTGACCAAGGTACATGTTGTTGTATTCCATAACTTCTGTCAGAGCCTTCATGTCCTCCCTGACCTGGCTTCGGATGTTTTGGTAGGTCTTAAGTTCATTTTGTTGGTCGACTTTATTGGTGTTCCAGTTGTCTATTTGCAGAGCAATCAGGATACCCATCACAATCAGGAATATTTCGCCGATCGCATAAAGGAGATAATTGCTAAACTTCTTATTGGCAATGAACTGTCGCTTCATGTCTTTGGCAAATATGAGCATGTAATTTAAATTAATACTAAAGTTAACATTTTAATACTAAAGATAAAATTTATTCTGTGTTTGAGTCTGGCTCTGTTGGAACAATAAAACAGTTCGAATTACATTGTCAAGCAAGTATCAGACTACAGCTTGACTTCGTTTAGACAGGGCTCGCCGTAAGGCAATTCCCCAACTTTCCATAAAAAAGTTAGTCAGATCGAAAAAATAACAAGGGGCGCGTAGCGAACCGGTTTTATTTATGACTTTGTTCGGACAGGGACTCAGCGAAGCTAATTCAAGCATCTCAAATAGCAGTTCAGTTCAAATATTTTTTTGTTATTTAGTTAAGGATTTGTTTCTAGATCCAATATGCGTCTACAATACAGTTGAAAAAAGAAATCAATAATCATATGGATATGACACCACAGCGTATTGAAATGACCTGGTATTCAAGGCCATCATCAAAACATATATCAATATTATTTTGTCAACAAACGATTAAATTTCTTGGCATTGAGAAGCCTGCTTGAGCTAACTGTTTTATGATAAAAACACTTCCTAATACCCTTACCCTCAAGAGGGTATTTTTCCTAAAAGTATGTATGCAAGATGCTTATATTAAAAAAATTTTATACTTTTGAAACAAGTTTAACTTCATAATCCCCTCGTATGAAAAGAATATTACTCCTTACTTATCGGTTTATTTCGATCTTTTTTAGTACATAACAGAATCATCCCAATTGGCTTAGATCATTTGTTTTTTTGACTTTGTGATGTATATTATTCAAACTAAATTCGAAAGAATAGTCTTTTGATTGACAGGATTCCGCATCCTATTCATTCAATTCTAAAATTCTATCCGACACGTCACTTTGCATTTCAATTTTTGCCAATTTGGGTTAAAAAATATTATTTCCTGCTCTTTTGTTGCAGGCAGTTAATAACTCAAAATCTCCCCTCATGAAAGCATTATCGAACAATCATTTTGAAACAGTGGTGAAAATTTTCTTTTCCACTGGCAGAAAAAGTTTCTCAAAAAAATTAGGCATTATTCCAAAATTAGGAATGCTGTTACTTTTTCTGGCCTTTTTACCCTTTACAACATTCGGGCAATGTCCTACTAACTACCAAACCAATGCGACAACGGGAACAATCACATTCCAATTCGAAGCAGGAAACGCTGCTGCTGACCAGAACATAGCTTGTGATTTTGTTCGTGTTCATGGAGGTAGTCTTAACGGTACCGATGAAACGTCCTGTTCCGGGGGATCTATTACCGTAGCAGGTGTTACTTACGACTATACTGGTAATGACGGAGGGGGTACAAGTAAACCCATTACACTTACATATACAACTACAGAATCAGGGGTTACTGCTCCAGACGATTTTCAAATTGCTGAAGCCCTCGGCTGCTATCGAGAGGATAACGGCTTGGAAATTATTTTTCAGGATGAGGTAACGGGTCAGAATTGTAATTCTAGTAACAGCTATTTTTCCATGACCTTGAGAAATACAACTGATACGAACGCAACTTATACTTTGGTACAAAGTGGAAATTCAGCACTTACCTTTGGCACAGATACGTATTCTGCTGGTGCATTAGGGACCAAATATACCACGGCTACTATAAAAGCGGGTATCTACATATTGGTTTTTACCAAAACTGGAACAAATGAAGAGTATAACTTTATTTTCAATCATATAACAGAGAATGGTACTTGTATCAGGCAATCCAACTTAGACATTGTCAAAACCATTACTTCCGGTGATCCGTACTCTTCGGTAGGCAACACCATATCATATTCATTTGCCGTAACCTCCGATGCGCCCATTACGAATCAAATTGTAGTTGATCCTCTCATAGGGGTGATCACCTACAATTCAGGTGATAGCAATGATGATGGCATTCTTCAGGTTGGAGAAATTTGGACTTTTACCGGAACCTATACAGTTGCCCAGGC
>JAHEHF010000014.1 GCA_024644745.1 Flavobacteriaceae bacterium | reverse complement strand
ATGGACAAAATTCAAAAAGTAAAAATTGGAAACCTGGAATTTGACTGCAGGGTTGCGGGAAAGAAGGAAAATGAACTGATTATTTTTCTTCATGGATTTCCGGAAACATCTTTTATGTGGCTCAGGCTGATCAAAAAAATGGCTTCACTGGGATATTTTTGTGTTGCACCTGACATGAGAGGTTACAGCGAAAACGCCAGTCCAAGGGGGAAGAAAAATTACAACATAAAAGCACTGAGTGAAGACGTGCTGAACATGGCCCATGCCATGGGGAAGCAAAAGTTTCATTTGGTAGGTCATGACTGGGGCGCTGTTATAGGCTGGTATACGGTTTATAAGAACCCTGAAAGCATCATGAGCTGGACAGCTTTATCGGTGCCGCACACCAGGGCTTTTGGAAAGGCCATAAAACTGAATAAGGAACAGCAAAAGAAGAGTCGTTATATCAAATGGTTTTTGGTGCCTTTTTGGCCGGAATTGATACTGCGAAAAAATGATTTTGCAAAATTCAGAAGGTTATGGAAGCACAGCAGCGCAGAAGAACTGGATAACTATTTGTCGGTATTCAGGCGAAAAAATACTTTAACAGCGGCATTGAACTATTACAGGGCGAACATCAGCAGGATCAAAAGTGAACGAATCGGAGAAATCCAGACCCCGACTTTGTTCATATGGGGAGAAAATGATTTGGCCATCGGGGAATTTGCAGCAGAAGGCAACCATAAGTATATGAAAGGAGACTACACCTTTATGCAGGTAAAAGGCGGGCACTGGCTGATCCAGACAAATTATGATGAAGTTGAGAAGGCTGTGATCCATCATATATCCAAATATCACACAGATCTGAACGAATAAACCTTTTAAAAATGGATTACCAGGAAATTACCAAAGAGCTTTCATCCAATAAAACTATTTTCAGACAATTGTTAACAGGGTTGCATCAAGAGATGATCTTGTGGAGGCCCCTTCCCGAAAAATGGTGCATGCTTGAAATCATATGCCATTTATATGATGAGGAGCGAGAGGATTTCAGAGCCCGCACAATACACGTGCTTGAAAACCCCGGGTTGAAACTACCTCAGATTGATCCTCAGGGATGGGTGGAAAGCAGAAAATACATGGAACAGGATTATCAGGCGAAATTACATGACTTTCTCGAAGAAAGAACACAATCTGTTCAGTGGCTTCAAAACCTTGCTGAACCGAATTGGAACAATGCATATGATCATCCAAAATTTGGCAAAATGACAGCCTGGTTGTTTTTAACAAACTGGCTCGCGCACGATTACCTTCATATCAGGCAGGTCATGAAACTCAAATTTGAGTATTTGAAACTAAAAACAAGTGAAGACCTGACCTATGCCGGCACCTGGTAAGGTGCAACTAACAGCAGGAGATTTAATTCATTAATATGAGAACAATTATATGGATCAGTATTTTTTTCAGTGCATTGAGTCTTCCGGCACAAATTGTTGTCAATAAGGAAACTCCCGTTAAGGGAGATATCACTCTGGCTGCAGGGATCAAAATTCCGAAAGTAAATCCTGGCTATACCGCCTGGCTGCCTGAAAAGGGAATCATAAAAGGCATGGTGGTATTCACACATGCAAGAAGAGACACGGCTCAAAGTGAATTCATCATTGATTATGCACTTTCCAGGCAATTGGCGGTAATTTACGCCACAACGAACAACCGGTTAGAGTTTTTCTTTGATGACCAAAGCATTTTAGAAATACAGAATTATATCCGGAAAGTGATTTCCGATTATAAAATACCTGAGAACAATTTGTTGTTCTGCGGGATGTCACTGGAAGGAACCCGTGCCCTGAAACTCGCCATGTACGCTCAAAGTAATGAAGCTGATTTTAGATTGGCACCCAGAGCCATTGCAATTTGTGACGCTCCACTCGACATGGTTCGTTTTTACAAGGCAGGGGTAAGGGCAGGAAACCTGAATTTCAATCAAATTGCGGCAAATGAAGGCCTATGGGTATCTGAATATCTGAAAACGAATTTAGGAGGGACCCCGGCAGAGGCCTTATCAGCGTACCTGAATTATTCCCCCTATAGTTATGCTTCGAATGAAAATTCAAAATTGGATCTGTTAAAAAATACCGCTTTGAGATGCTATACCGAACCGGATGTCAACTGGTGGATCGAAACCAGGAGAAAAGATTATTATGCCATGAATGCCATTGACATGGCTGCCCTGGTGAATGAATTAAAAATTATGGGCAACCTTCAGGCCGAGCTCATCACGACCCAAAACAAAGGATACAGGAAAGACGGTAGTAAACATCCTCATAGCTGGAACATCGTTGATGAAAGGGAATTGATAGACTGGTTTATAGGACTATCGGAGGAGCAAGAATTAAAAAAATAGAAAAATAAAGGTCAGTAACAAATGATGTGAAATGATTTCATTTGGTATTTTGGCTAAAAGTAAAAAACCAAAAAAAGCAATAGGCATGATCAAAATAGCCAAAATCTTGTTTCTCAATACTTTGATCTTTGTTTGCTGGGCATCAAATGCTCAGGCAGACGGTTCAGTCTTCAGTAAAGAAGAGATCACCAAAGATTCCTTATTACATACTTTTTCAAAGTTCAAAAATCCTGATCGTTTTGTTAAAAACAATGATGATGGACTGGATTGGCATGATTCATTTAAATTCTTGGATGACTATGCCCTATACAAGATCATTTATTTCAGCGACGGATTAAAAGTAGCGGGCTATGTCTATGAACCCAGAAAAGAAGGGAAATATCCGGGCATCATATACAATCGTGGAGGAAATCGGGAATTCGGAATGCTCAATCCCGCCAGAATGGTATTCCTGTTCGGAAGCCTGCTCAAGGAGGGCTATGTCATTGCTGCGAGTAATTACAGAGGCGTAGACGGAGGAGAGGGAATGGAAGAATTTGGCGGCAGAGAGGTCAATGACATCCTGAACCTGATCCCTATTCTGGAACAGAACCCAAAAGCTGATGCCTCTTTGATCGGGATGTATGGATGGAGTCGTGGAGGTATGATGAGTTACCTGACGCTCACCCGGACAAAAAGGATCAAAGCTTTAGTGGTTGGAGGGGCCGTATCGGATCTTTTTGAAACGATCGCAGACAGGCCCGATATGGAAACCCATGTCATTGCTGAACTTGTTCCTGATTATCAAAACAACAAGGAATCGGCCCTAAACGATCGATCTGCCATCAAATGGGTTGATAAATTCCCTAAAAACGTTCCTATTTTAATGATGCACGGCACGGCCGACTGGAGGGTAAAACCTGAGCAATCGATGTCGCTGGCATTAGAATTTCAGAAGTACAAGGTGCCTTACCGGCTGATCATGATGGAGGGCGGTGATCACGGCCTGTCTGAATTCAGAGAAGAAACCAACAGACAAACGATTGATTGGTTTCAACGTTTTCTTAAAAACCAAGAGGCACTTCCTGATCTCAACCCCCATGGAAGGTGAAAAGCCAGCAAAGGGAAAATCTGCAGGTTTGTGAAATGATCCTGACAAGATTTCTTTATAGAACTGTAACAATCTGGCTCTTTATGAGGTCATTAACATTATAAACAACATTTTATGAAGAAACAACATAAAAATTCATTGCTTCAAATAGAGAAAATTGGAGCTTTGGCCGGGATTTTATCGATCATCTTTTATTTTTCAGTCGCTGTTTTCTCTTTTATTCCAGATGCTTTTGTGCTGATCCTTGCCTTCACGTTCCCTCTGTTGTGGATCATAGGATTCATGGGTCTCTATCATTTTTTGAAAAGACAAAATCATACATCCTCACTTGAGATCGGCTGTTTATTTGGTATAATCGGGGCAACGATTGCCCTGGTATTTCTTGTGATCCAGCAAGCTAATTTTATCTGGCATGAACAGGCCATGCAAGGTGCCACAAGTGATGATGCAAAAGTCTTGCTCAAGTCTGTGTTCAAAGGGGTAAACAGGGTACAGGCAAGTATGGATGTGGCTTTTGATATTTTTATAACCATTGCCTGGTTTTTGTTCGGGATCAATATTGCAAAAAGCCCTGATTTTCATAAAATTCTGGGGTGGACGGGCTCCTTGATTTCTTTGGCCTTGCTGACCTTAAACATGATCACCTTTCCTGTTAGCCCGGCAGAATCAGGATTGATAGACCTGGGTCCGTTTCTTGGCCTATGGACGCTCGTAACTTTTTTTTGGTTCGCAACGATCCTTTTTAAAAAGAAAAATGTGGCCCATGGGAAAATATGATTTTAATCAATCATGTGAGATCAGATTCCCCGAAAAAAGGAATTCATAATAAATAGTAATATATTTATTTAAAAATACCATGAATCGAGGTTTCCTAATTTGGATGCTTGTCCTACTGATGCTCGCTGCAGGTTGCCAGACAAAAGGGCAAGATGATTTGGAGCAAGTTGATTTCGATTATCTTGAGTACGGCAGGTTGACCGATCCCCAGGAAAATGAATATATGCTTAAAAACCTTCCTGATGACCTTCAGGAAATGTGTGATGTGGCCAATGTTCAATCGGTGCATCACACAATGTTATCTCAGTGGAAAATACCCCGATCTGAAAGGAGACTTACCTTTGCAGATCATGACATAAAGGATATTCTGGATACCTTGAAAGTGAAAGGCGACGGGACCTTGAGTATAGATCGAAAATTGCAAGACAGGATCTTCGGGGCCTGTACCAAGGAATCTATTTTTAGCACAAGTATGTTGAGAGCCAAAGGAATCCCTGCCAGAATTCGTGTCGGCTACCTGACCAATCTTTACAAAGGTGACAAAGCGATTGAATTCTGGCGCAATGTGAATAAATACGCGAATAAGACACCTGTGGATTCAGTTGTATTTGACCAGTATACGCTCTATATGAAGGAAGTAAACAAGTCAATAGAGCACTGGGTTACCGAATATTGGGATGAAAGGAGCAAAACATGGCGCATCTTGGATATCAGACCCGAATACTTAAGGTCTTACGGGTTGGATGTTGGTTATCACCTTCCGGATCAATATTTTGAATTGGCCTGCGAGGCATGGCAAAAAATAAATACCCCTGAATTTATAAACGATGCTTATTCTGAGGGAGAAAAGGACGGAAAAACCCATATCCGATACCAAATGCTTCTTGATTTTTATAGCCTGCTGAATCATGAAGTTCCCGGAGTCTTTGATGACAATGGAAAGGATGTAACTCAGCAGGATGACAACCAAGAATTCAGATTCTTAAGTAAAAAGTACAGTGAATTAAGCACTTTAGAGATTGATGAACTGAACAACCTGGCAGCCTTGCTTGAGAGCCAGCCGGCTGTTAAGGACTTATTGAAATTCTACGAAAATTCGACGACTTTAAGAATTAACTCGGTTGAAAATGATCCTTATAGCTATGTTTACAAGTCCCGTAAACAAGAAAAGCTTTGAGCAGATTAAATTTCGAACCTTCATCATGCAGATCGGTTGCCCATTTTGTTGATTGCTGTAACAAAATTCCGACTGAGTCGTGTATACATCGTTCCCCTTCCGGTCAATTATAATGGTATAATGAATTGATTTTGAGTCAAATCGCCACCTGCCTATTGGCTAAAACCTTTGCCTGTCATTGAAATTACAATTGAGCATGAAACGCATTTTCAAATATGTATTGGTTACAAGTTGTCTCCTGGTTTTTTGGATAGCGCTGGTTTTTTGGGGGACAAAGAATGGCTTGTGGCACGATTCCATCACCAAGGGGGAAAAAACTGAAGATTTTGCAGCGACTGTTCGCGAAATAATTGATCAGCAATTTGTCGGCAATTTTGCTATGGCCATAGTCAATCAAGGTATTATTGAGGATGAAATATTTTACAGTGCAGGAAAGCCTGTTGACAGAAACACGGTTTTTCAGGTTGCCTCTTTAAGCAAGTGGGTATCCGCTTTCGGGGTAATGAGATTGGTGGAGGAGGGAAAACTTGATTTGGACGCACCTGTGGGCAAGTACTTAACACGGTGGGAGCTGCCGCAGGGGGAATTCAGCAATAACAAGGTGACAGTGAGGAGACTTTTGAGCCATACAGCTGGCCTGACAGACGGACTCGGATATTCAGGGTTCGAGCCCGGGAAGCAAATTCAGTCACTTGAAGCATCACTGACCAGGGCATCAGATGCTGATGAAGGAGTGGACGGAGTTGTGAGAGTAGGGATCGAACCAGGTAAGAAATTTGTATATTCAGGAGGTGGCTATACCCTGCTCCAGTTATTAGTGGAAGAAGTAAGCGGTCAGCCTTTTCCAGCATTTATGAAGAAGGCTGTATTTAAGCCTTTGGGAATGGTCCATTCTTCCTATACCTGGGAAGACGCTTCTGCTTTTACCCTGGCGGAATTTTATAATCGCGACGGAACAGAAGCAAGGCATTACCGTTATACTTCTCTTGCAGCCACTTCCTTATACACTTCCTTATCTGATATGGAGATCTTCTTCAGGGTGTTTTTAAAAGGAGGCAAAAATGAACCTGTCGGTAGAAATGTGCTTCAACCCGAAACGATACTGATGATGAGGAAGGCCCATGCAAAATCGATGGGAATCGATATCTGGGGATTGGGAACCATGCTTTATTCACCCACCGAGAACGGAGATTTTATCATTGGTCATGATGGAAAAAGCACTCCGGCAATTAATACGGCTGTTAGACTGGACCCTCAATCCGGAAATGGAGTCATTGTTCTCGAAACCGGTCATCCTTTATTGGCTACTGAACTGGCAGGTGAATGGGTTTACTGGAGAACTGGAAAAGTTGATATTACCTTATTTGCGCGGCTCAAGGATAAAATGCTTGATACCATTGTAAAGGGGAGTCTGATACTGGTGTTACTGACCTTTGGTGTCGGACTGGTCAGGTCATCATTCGTGATGCGTCATTTTCGTTTGAGCAAAAAATGATCATTTAGAATTTTAAACTTATGGTCCAATCATATGGACTCTTAGGGGGAAAGTTATAGATTGAACCACTCGTTTAAATATTCGGTAAAAAAACGAATAAGCCACTTTAATATTGTTAAAGGCCTGAAAAATAATTTATTGTGTGAATTGGAAATAATTTTTCAATGTTGATGTCTCAGAACCTGTTAAGGTATTCTAAACCTGAGATGTATTTTCTTGTGTTGCAATTTCATGAATGATTACTGAAATAATAGTAAAAAATAGTATACTAAATGTAAAATATTTTTGTCATTAAGCAATAAATACTTTACATTTGAATCATAATCTAAATGAATTGTCATGAAATTAAATTATTTATTTCCGCACCGTTACAAGAAAATTGGATTGATCATACTCATTCCGGCTGTCATATTGGGCCTGATCGTTGTGAATTATGATCTGGAACCTGAGGTATTCAATATGAATGTTCCCGCAATTTTTGTAGATGAAATCATGGGTGAAGAATTTGTGTTTGGAATGACCAGGAATAATATACTGAACGAAATTATCGGGGTGGTTTTGATCTTTAGTTTTCTGATGGCCGCTTTTTCAAAAGAAAAGCAGGAAGATGAACTGATTGCGAAAATAAGGGTTGAATCGCTGGTTTGGGCCACTTATGTAAATTACGCAGTGCTGTTGTTCTCAATGATATTTATTTATGGAATAAGCTTTTTTTGGGTTCTGATATTTAATATGTTTACGATTCTGCTCATCTTTATCATCAGGTTCAACTGGCAGGTGTACAAACTCAACAAATCAATGAGCCATGAAGAATAGCATCAAGGTAGAAAGGGCCAAAAAGAATATCACGCAGGCCGAACTGGCAAAGCTGGCCAAAGTAAGCCGTCAAACGATCAATGCCATGGAACTGGGGAAATATGTACCTTCAACGGTACTGGCCCTAAAACTGGCAAACATTTTTGACACCGAGGTAGATCTGATTTTTGAACTGGAGGAATCTGATTGGGAGTGATGTCTTGACTACTTTTTTCATCAGACCTAAAATAGATTTCATTCCGGTTTTGAGCCTCATTGCTTTTCTTCTCCCGGGTGGTATCTGGATTCAGCCCTTTTCAATACATCATCTCTGTAAAATGCAACGGGTTTGAACTTACCCTGGGCATAGAGTTCTACCTGATCGGAAAAGTGCACAGAACCAGGATCTCCGCTCTGCCCACCGGCAAGCAAGGATTTTGCCCTGATTTTTTCACCGAATTCGACAACGGCCACAAAACTGTTTCCATGGACCCCGTAAATGCGTTTTGTGTTTTCACCATAAATTGCTGAGAAGGAAGCCAGGGCACCCCAGGAGGCACTTGCCAATCCTATGGGTGTGCTAGGCAGATCATCGTTGAAGTTTTGTGCAATATCGCCATTGAGTCTCTGGTACCTGTTGTATTCGCCCCATGGTGTTTTCCAGCTTCCAAAATCAGATTCCAACCTGTCGAGCGCCGTGGTGAAAATTTCAAGGCGTTCCCGGGCTGAAGATCCCTTGCTCATATAGCTGATCATTCGCATAAATTCTCTTCGGCCGTAAGGAGCATAGCCGGATGCTCTATAGGCATTCAGATAGAACTGGGCCAGGGTCATGGCGATAGAATTTTCATCGACTTTAAAATCCCAGGACTTCAGCACCTCAATTGCTGCGAGCTGCCTTGGATCTGAAATTTGGCTCGAATCTGCAGCCTCTATAAGTCCCTCCACAAGCTCTTTTCCTCCGGGAAGGAAAGGATCATAAGACAGCTCGATCAGTTTGTCTAATGTAAGTTCATCTGAATTGCTCAACAGGGATATGGCATGGACCCCCCTGTAGTTTTCAGGGAAAGAAGTCATATAGGCCGGATAATTTTCTGGTCGGGGACTATCATCTCCGGCTGAAGTGAAAGGCGTGGAGTTGCAATTCTGTATCCATCCTGTTTCAGGGTTGACGACCAGAATGTTCTCATCAACTTCATGCAGCCCTTGCCAGTCTGTTTCAGGATCACTCCCGTCGACAGGCAGGGTATAATCCAGGGCGTCATTTCTCTTGGGGATAAAGTTCCCGTGGTAATAGGCGATGTTGCCGCTTGCATCCGCAAATACTGTATTGTTGGATGAATTGGTCCTCATATCCATCATTTTTCTAAATCCCTGATGATCCTTTTGCTTGGTTCTTATGAAAGACTGCTGGAGTGCTTTGACCGGGTCCCACATCATGGCGGTGGCAACCCATTTATCCTCATTGGAATGGGTGATCGGTCCATGATGCGTTCTGTACACTTCATAGGTGTTTTCCTTGATGCCTGTATCAGTTTTATAAGAAAGCTTTACAGGGATGGTTTCCACTTTTCTTTTTTCTGTTCCATATAAGTATTGAAGTCCCTCGGAAACCTCAATGATGGTTTCTTCAAATTCATCCATAATGTCAGTGCCTGTGGAGGTATGCATCCATCCCGTTTTTTCATTGAAGCCCTGGTATACAAAAAACTGACCCCAGGTTACGGCTCCATACGCATTCAGACCCTCTTCGCTCACCACATGCACCTCTCCCCTGAAAAAGAATGAGGTATGAGGGTTGATCAGCAGCATGGCATTGCCTGAAGATGTTAATTTTCCTGAAATGGCAAAACCATTGGAACCCTGACTTTCTCCAAAATCTAATTTCTGCATTCCATGATAGACCTCCGCCAGCTCAGATTCGTGATCTGCTTCATAAAATTTTTTTATTTTTTTCGTGGAAATTCGTTCAATGTCCCCCCCTATGGAACCTTCGCTGAAATACATGGGCATCCAGGGTTCGAAATGATCGATCAGCTTTGGCCTTACCTCCGGATGCGAATACAAATAGTAATTGATTCCGTCTGCAAAGGCGATGCATAATTTCTGCAGCCATTCAGGACTATTTTCAAAATTTTCAATGGCCTCTTCTTTGGTCATAAACATCCTGGCCCTTAAATCACTGTACAAGGCTTTTTCGCCATGAATTTCTGCAAGGCGCCCCAGGGCCCAAATATAATTTTGTTCAACCCTGTTAAAATCATCCTCACATTGTGCATACAGCAGCCCGAATACGGCATCCGCATCAGTTTTCCCATAAATGTGGGGTACTCCAAAATCATCTCTGATGATTTCTGTTCGCGAGGCCCTTTCAAGCCACCTGCCCTTTTCTGATAATTGAGAATCATTATGGGGCTCCGGCTTGCATCCGATAAGCACAAGAAAGCAAAATATAACAATACGTGTCATGAATGAAAAAGGATTTTATAAGACAAATATATTCTTTTTAAACAGAGGGTTGTAATCTTGCAAATTTTAAATCAGCAGCAATTTAATTAATGCCTTGAATCCTGATGAATCTATCAAATTTTTACTTATTTTTAGTGGTGCTAAAGCGGGGTCAGCAAAAACCCAAAGCTTAAATATTTGTCCCAAGTAAATCCTAAAACAAGAGATGTCGAAGTCGGAAATTATTCAAAAAGCGGTGTTTAGCCCGAAGATCAAAACCTATATTTTGCTTTCAGTGGCGTTTTTTTTGTTTATTTCTATCATTGGGATTCCTGTTTTGATCATCTGGTTTTTAGGGTTCGGACAGTACATCAGCAAACGCTATTTTGAGAATTTGAAATGCGTACTTACCGACAGGCATTTGATTTTCAGCAAAGGGGCTTTTTTCAAGGTCGAAAAGACAATTCCTCTTGAAAATATTCAGGACCTGACTTTTTTACAAAATCCTATTCTTAATTTATTGGAATTGAGAATATTGAAAATTGAAACTGCAGGGGGGAGCAACCCTCACGGAAGTGATATGAAGCTCATAGGGATCACCGATGCAGAAGCATTTAAGCTGAAAGTATTGGATCAGCGGGAAGCTATTGCCAGACCAACTTCAAAAAAGGCAAGTGCCCCGGAAAGCTCTCAAATGCTTGAATTGATCAGTGAAATAAGAGACCTTTTAAAAGATATGAAGAGAGTTCAATACAATCAGTCAGGCCAACAGGAAGGTGAAAAATAATCAGATGGGAAAGTCAAAGACACCTGAGTCATACAAGTTAAGCTGAAAAAGATTTATGATTGAATCCAAGGATAAAAAAGGCAAAATTCTATTAACAGGAGCAACGGGGTATATCGGCAAAAGATTGCTGCCTGTTTTGGTTGAAAACGGATATAAGGTAGTTTGTTGTGTAAGAGACAAGAAGCGGTTCAATCCTCCTGTTTCATTGAGATCAGACCTTGAAGTTATTGAATTGGACCTTTTAAAGAAGGATTCACTTCAAAATATACCGAAAGATATTGACGGAGCCTATTACCTGGTCCATTCCATGTCATCCTCAAAGGATTATGAGGAGCTGGAAAAAGAATCTGCAAGGAATTTTAGGAAGACTCTGGAAAAGACACAAGTAAAGCATGTGGTTTATCTAAGTGGTATCGTTAATGAATCGACTTTATCCAAACACTTGTCATCAAGAAAGAATGTAGAGGATGAACTGGCTAAAGGGTCTTATAACCTTACAACCCTCAGGGCGGGTATTATTATAGGATCAGGAAGCGCATCATTCGAGATCATTCGAGACCTGGTTGAAAAATTACCTCTCATGGTCACTCCTGTTTGGTTGAAAACAAAATGTCAGCCTATCAGTGTTTCTGATGTCATCACTTTTTTGGTGAATACAATGTTCAACGAAAAAGGCTATAACAAAGATTTTGATATAGGAGGTCCTGATATACTGAGTTACAAGGAAATGCTGCTCGAGTTTGCCAGGGTCAGGGATTTGAAGAGAAGGATTTATGTTGTTCCGGTAATGACGCCTAAACTTTCATCTTACTGGTTGTATTTTGTTACATCAACTTCTTATAACCTCGCTAATGCCCTTGTAAACAGTATGAAGGTGGAGGTGATATGCCGAGACAATGAATGGGCCGAAACTTTGGGGATAAAACCAATGAATTATCAGGATTCACTGAACAGAGCCTTTAGACGAATTGAAGGTAATGAGATCGTTTCCAGTTGGAAAGATTCTTTGAGCAGCGGAAATCTTAATATGGACATATCGGATTTTATAAATGTTCCTACCTATGGATGTTTTGTTGACAAAAGGGACATAATTTATCAAAATGCCGAGGCAACAGTAGAAAAGATATGGAGAATTGGAGGCAGTACAGGATGGTACTACTGGAACTCCCTGTGGAAACTGAGAGGGTTTATCGACAGATTGGTTGGAGGTGTCGGCCTGAGAAGGGGCAGGACCAGTGAAATAGAATTGAATGCGGGTGATGCCGTAGACTTTTGGCGGGTGCTTTATGCCAATAAAGAGGAGGGGCGTTTACTTTTATTTGCTGAGATGAAACTGCCCGGTGAAGCCTGGCTTGAATTCAGGATCAAAGATGATAAATTGGTTCAAACGGCTACTTTCAGACCTGTGGGTATTTTGGGAAGAATGTACTGGTATGCTGTTTATCCTTTTCACGGGTTTATTTTTCGCGGGATGTTGTCAAGGCTTTCCTCCTGAAAAATGTCAAAAAAATGAAATCATACTCTTTATAACATGGGTAAGACAATATTTTGGTTCAGGCGGGACCTCAGATTTGAAGACAACACTGGCCTTTTAAATGCGATTGCTAAGGGCAAGGAGGTGATACCGCTGTTTATTTTTGACTTGAACATATTGAAGGAACTTCCTGAAGATGACGCCCGGGTCAATTTCATTTATCGAAAGTTAAAATTAATGAATGAAGTTTTAAACGGTTGTGGAAGCTCCATGCTTGTTCATAAAGGAGATCCCATTTCTGTTTGGAAAAAACTGATTGATCTGTATGATGTTGAAGATGTTTATGTCAATAAGGATTATGAACCCTATGCCCGCGAGAGAGACAAAAGTGTTCAGCAATTGCTGGAACATCATCATATAAATTTTTATCAGTTCAAGGACCAGGTTATTTTTGAAGAAGATGAGGTGGTTAAGGATGATGGTTTGCCCTATCATGTTTTTACACCCTACAAAAGAAAGTGGCTTTCAAAATTTACCGGACCAGCTTTGGGAGAAGAAGTTGACTTTAGTTCCTTTTATAAATTCAAAAGTGATTTTCCTTCTTTGCAGCATATAGGATTTGATCCTTCAGATATCCTTGTTAAGGAACCGGATATTTCCAGGGCAGAGCACTATGAAAGAGACAGGGATTTTCCCGGTAAGGAAGGCACCAGCCACCTGGGCCCTCACCTTCGGTTTGGAACGGTCAGCATCAGGAAAGTAATCCATCTCTTAAAACCCGCTCATGAGGTGTTTTTAAGCGAACTGATCTGGCGAGAGTTTTTTATGCAGATACTTTATCATTTTCCAAGAGTGGTCCATGAGAATTTCAAAACAAAATACAATGGGATTCAATGGCTGAACAACAAGACAGATTTTGATAAGTGGTGTAAAGGGCAAACAGGCTATCCTATGGTAGATGCAGGTATGAGAGAGCTCAATGCCACTGGCTACATGCACAATCGGGTAAGAATGGTTGTGGCAGGTTTTCTATGCAAGCATTTGCTGATCGACTGGCGTTGGGGAGAGTCTTATTTTGCGCTCAAATTACTTGATTACGAATTGTCTTCCAACAATGGAAACTGGCAATGGGCAGCAGGAACGGGCTGTGATGCGGCACCTTATTTTAGAATATTCAACCCTGAGTCACAACTTTATAAATTTGACAAGGAGCATCATTACGTGAATAAGTGGATTCCTGAACTTGAAAGCGGGACCTATCCTGAACCCATGATTGAACATAAGTTTGCAAGAAACAGGGCACTGGAAACCTATAAAAGAGGGATCATAATCTGAGCCGTGAGCGGTTCTTTTTGCATAACAGCATGAATTCTGTTGTCAATCCTTTCATTTTTCCTTTTATTTTTTAATTTGGGGTTGAAAATCAGGCATCGAATTTTTTACAACCCTCTTTATGCTAAAATTTATACGAGTTGAACAAGATCATCCCGAATTCATAAAACTGGTTCGGTTTCTTGATGCTGATCTGGCAGAGAGAGACGGTGAGGACCATCAATTCTATGCACAGTTTAATTCCCTGACAGACCTTCACCACGTGATCCTTGTTCAAAAAAATGATCAGTTTGCAGCCTGTGGTGCCCTGAAACGTTTCGACAATGAATCAATGGAAATAAAGCGGATGTATGTCATGCCCGAATTCAGGGGTGCCGGTCTTGCATCGGGCGTGTTGAATTCCCTGGAAGCATGGATGCTTGAAATGGGTTACAAAAGGAGCGTACTTGAAACAGGGAAAAGACAACCTGAAGCCATAGAGCTTTACAAAAAGCACGGCTACCGGCAAACTTCCAATTATGGTCCATACCAGGGAGTTGAGAACAGCCTTTGCTTTGAAAAAAGTCTTACAGGGCATTGATCTTTTTATGCAGACAGGATAAGAAATCTTATTTTTGAAATGAAATCAATTCTATCATGATGCAGAAAGTTAGCCTTACTTTTTAAATGTTTTATATCCCAACCTGGTCGTAAATACACAAATTGAAATGGGTCTTAGAGATCAGAATTAGGCCATCAGGATACATGACTCACCTCACTCAAATAGTTGATTTTCAATATTTTTTGTTAAAAAAAAATAACAAGATGCCATTATTTTTCATTGTTTTTCAAGATTAATTTTTATTTTTGAGCGGTTTGGAGAATTAATCTTGTTGAAATGAAGGGAAAAATTATTGTTGTTTTACTTGTGTTTTTGGCAGTATTTGTGGCAAGAGGACAAGTTAAAGTTCACGTATCGGATATTGAAGAAAGAAATGTTGATGGTCAATCAGTATTGTATGTCAATGATCAAAAATATGACGGAGTTGTTTATGAAAATTATGTCATTCCGAAGCTAAAATATACCGTTAAAGAGGGAAAAAAGGAAGGTCCGTATGAATTATACTTTGAAAATGGCAGGTTAAAGAGGAAAACCACATTTAAAGCGGATAAGTATGACGGACCCTTTGAGGAATACTATTCGAACGGGCAATTGGCCATTAAAACATTTTTTCTATCTGGAAAGTACCATGGCACTCTTGAAATGTATTATAAGAATGGGCAGCTCGAGGCTGTGGGCAATCACCTGGAAGGAAAATATCACGGAGAACAAAAGAAATTTTACGACAACGGTCAGTTAAAATCGAGCATACATTATATCAAAGGAGTTAAGGAAGGGTCTTCTGTGAAATACTATGAAAACGGAGATTTGAAAGAAAAGGCCTTTTATTCAAATGACAGATTAAGCGGTACCTATGAGAACTATTATGAAGGCAGGGTTCTCTATGTCAAAACCGAGTATGCTGATGGCAATAAACAAGGTGCTTTTCATATGTACCATGAAAATGGTCTATTGAAAAGGAAAGGCTATTACATGAACGGAAAGGAAAACGGACCCTTTGAGATCTATCATGAAAATGGCAAGCTGAAAAGAAAGGGTTATTTTAAGGAAGGCCGGTTAAGCGGAGAATTTGAGACGTATGATCAGGAGGGGAGATTGGTCAATAAAACAACTTATAAAAATGGCCAGGAAATAGGTTAACGAATCCATTCAGGCGATTATTCAATTGCTCTTTTGTAACTAAAAGGGCATTCTTTTTCTTTTATTTTAGCGCAAAATTCTGTAACTTCATACATTGAATTTTAAAAAACGAAACTCATGGTAAAAAGTGATGAAGTTTTTTATAAAATTTGTTTTGACTCTTTACAGGAAGGGATTTGCGTGGCCAATCAGGATGGCGTCATCATGATGAATAATTATGCCATAGAAGAGATCTTTGGTTATAATGAAGGGGAATTATTGGGTAAAAAAATTGAATTGCTCATGCCTGAGGCCAATCGTGAAGCGCATCGCAACTTCTTTGATGCCTACTTAAAAAACCAAAAAAAACGAAAGATATCCAAAGGCCGTGAATTCTTTGGATTACACAAGAACGGATCCATACTTGACCTGGAAATCGGATTGAACTATTTTGAACTGAATGGAGAAATATATGCCAAGGCCCTGGTTTCGGAAATAAGTGCCAGAAAGAGAAGGGAGAACCGGATCAGAGCGTACAACAGAACCCTTGAAGATGAAGTCAAGAAGGGGACCAACCAGCTGACAGCTGTTGTGAAGGAACTGGAGCGGTCTAACAAGATGCTGAAAGATGAGATCAAGGATAGGATTTCAGCAGAGATAAAAGTGAAAAAGGCCTTTGAAAAGGAAAAGAAGTTAAATTTGATGCAAACAAAGTTTGTTTCACTCGCCTCTCACGAATTCAAAACGCCTTTGAGTGGAATCCTGACTTCCGCCGGATTGATTGAAAAATACAATCAGCAGCAGCCCCATGAAAAAATAGAGAATCACGTAAATACGATAAAAACCCTGGTATACCAGTTAAATTCCATGCTTGATGATTTCTTGTATCTCGAGAGGGTTGAGTCTGATGATTATGTCTTCCAGGTTTCCGAATTTAAAATGTGTGACCTGGTGAGTTCAATTGTGAAGGATTCGCAACCTCTGCTGAAAGAGGGTCAGTGGATCGATGTGGTCCAGTGTCATAGTCCGGCTGACATTTTACACGATCAGAAGGTGGTTGGTATTATCATCAGGAATGTGCTCCACAATGCCATTAAATATTCCTTAAGCCATTCTAAAATTGAAATGAAAATAGAATTGAAGGACCAGCTTACCATAACAATAAGAGACTGGGGAATTGGTATTCCAAAGGAAGCTGCAGATCATGTTTTTGATCGATTTTTCAGGGCGAGGAATGCCTTTCCCGTGCAGGGTACCGGAATCGGGTTGAACATTGTGAAAAGGCACATGGATAAACTCCGGGGTACCATTCGGGTCGAAAGTGAAGAAAATGAGGGAACAACAGTAATTTTAAAGTTACCGATTATTAAAAAAGAAGTATCGGAATTTTTAAAAGTTAATATTTGATATGAACAGGTTTAAAAGCAGGTTATATGAAAAAAAAGATTTTAATTATTGAGGACGATCAGGTAATGAGAGAGAATACGGCTGAAATCTTACAATTGGCCAATTATAATGTCATCACATCGAGTAACGGAAAGGAGGGATTGGAAAAGGCTGCTTTTTTTAAACCGGATCTGATCATTTGTGACATTCTGATGCCAGAAATAGATGGCTACGGGGTTTTGCAAATAGTCATGCGTAATATTGCCTTGCAAAATGTTCCATTTATCTTTATGTCTGCCAAAACCAAACATGAAGATATAAGAAAAGGAATGGACCTTGGGGCCAGTGACTACATCACAAAACCTTTCGAAGAGTCAGAATTGCTCAGCGCCGTGGAATCAAGACTGAAGCGATATGCCATAATGGAGAAAGCCAATCAACATGAGACCATGATCTCTAAAAAATGGAGGATCGATGAAATTGAAAAGGCCTTTCATTTAAAAGAAAAACTGGATTACAAAACGGGCAGCACGATTTATTGTCAGGGAAACGTTAGTAATTATATTTATTATGTCGTTGATGGAGAAGTTAAAACCTATCAGGTAAATCAGGATGGAAAGGAGCTCATCACGGAAATTTTTAAAGGGAAAAGCTTTTTTGGATTTACCTCCTTGCTCAGTAATAAACCTTACTCAGAAAACGCAGAGGCTATTAAACCAACAAAACTAATCAGAATTCAAAAGCGGGAACTGCAGGACCTGATCAAGAACAATCCGCAACTCAGCTTTAATTTTATGGATTTATTATCAAGTGACCTCGATCAGATAAAACAGCATTTAATGAGGCTGGCCTATGATTCGGTTAGAAAAAAAACAGCAGATGCCATTTTGGAATTACAGACCAAAGAAGGCAGTCAGGAAGATATTGAGATTTCAAGATCTGACCTGGCCAGCATTCTTGGAATTGCCAAAGAGACCTTAACAAGAACACTTACTGATTTTAAGGATGAGAAACTGATCATGACAAACAGGAATAAAATTAGTATTCTGGATAAAAAAAAGCTGCTTAGCATTCATTAGAATTGATTAAAATCATTCATTGTATTGATCCAAATCAGTGGTTTTATCAAAGTTTCGGCATAGTTTTAAGTATGCCTTAATTTTTGATCATGAAGAGAATACTTTTACCAACCGATTTCTCAAAGATTTCCGTGAATGCGATCCATTATGCGCTGCAATTGTTCAAGGATGAATCTTGTGAATTTTTTTTATTGAATGTTTTTCGCATCCCTTATATCACAAACGATGAGCTGCTTTCAAATGATGTCAGCCAATTGGTCATACTTGAAGGAGAGTTGCACGAAGCATCCAAAAAGGGAATGAAAGATCTCATCGCGGAACTGCCCAAGAATGACAAGCACAAATTTAGAACGATAAGTGACTATAATCTTTTTATCCAAGCGATAAAACAATCCGTTGAGGAAAAGAAAATTGATTTAATTGTCATGGGGACCAAGGGAGCTACCGGGGCCAAAGAAATCTTTATGGGAAGCAATACGGGAGACGTGATATTAAAAACGACCTGTGATGTTATTGCCGTTCCTGAGAACAGCAAATTCAAATCTCTTAAAGAAATAACTTTTCCGACAGATTTCAGGATCAAATATGAACGGCATGACCTTGCGGCTTTGCTAAAACTTGCCAAGAAGCATGATGCAACTGTTAGGATTCTTCATTTTAGTGAAAAAGATGCTCTGGATGAAGAGCAAACTAATAACAAAAAACTATTGTCCTCCTTTTTGGAAAAAATCAATCACAGTTACCATACCCTTACAAATCCTGATTTTGAAGAGTCAGTGAATTGCTTTACCCAAAGCCGGGGTGACGTTGATATGATCGCCGTTGTGGCCCGTCATTATAATTTTTTTCAAAGAATGTTTTTCAGACCCAAAGTACGTGAATTGAGTTTTCACACAAAGATTCCTTTGTTTGTAATGCATCATCTTAAAGAATAGTTTATGGAAATTTCTATTTTTTTAGCGAAGTTTTGGGGTTGGTTCTTTGTTACTTTTTTTATCCTCCTTCTCATTTATCCTAAACGGATCAAACAGATGTTTCAGTTTGCCAAAGACGATAAATTCATGATCCTTATATCCATTATGGCCATTATCATAGGACTTGTGAATATTGTTGCCCATAACATTTGGGTAAAAGACTGGAGGACCATCATTACTTTGTTCGGTTTTTTTAGTTTGGCCAAAGGGATAAGTCAATTTGCCTTTCCGGGATTTGCCTGGAATTGGATGGAAAAAATAGATTTTAAATGGTTTCAGTTCTTATTGTTTTTATTGCTGATTATTGGAGTGCTTTTGTTGAATCAGGCCTATCAATGGGTTCCTTTTTGAAAAAGAACCTTTTAATTGATAAGAATCAATTTTTTTATTGATTTTGATTATTGTTTTGTTTATAAGGCTCATATAACTTTGGACTATTATTAAATGGAAGAATTAAGTGTTCAGAAATTTATCAAAACAAATGCTGTGAAACAAAGACAGAATCAAATTGACCCAGTCAGTTTGGTTTGTAGGACCAGGAATAAGTTTTATAGGTTTTAGTAGCCTGATTTCTTTTAAATATCTGAGAAGGTATTAAATGAAAAGGTACTCTTAATGTAAGATATATTTTTGGTTCGAAGGGAACAGGAAGTATTTACTTCCTGTTCTTTTTTTGACATTTTATTTGTTTGCCACAGTTTGTCTCTTTCGATGAAATGCAAATCGATTTCATGATGATCTGCCCCGGGCCTGATTTTTTGATTAAAGGGTCAGAGGCTTATTTATGGAACCAAAAAGGAAAAAATTGATGGGCGTCAATCAATTCATTGACCTCGATCATTGTTTTGCTTTATATGCACCAATATCTTTGGGTCTATTAAATGGAGGAACACCTTGTTCCGAAATTTGTCAAAACAAATTCTATGAAACAAAATCAGAACTAAATTGAAGACAGTTTAGTTTAGAGAATCAGGAATAAGTTTTATAGGTTTTGGTCACCTGAATACGGATAAGATCTGATAAGGAGTTTAATGTAAAAGGTGCTATAAATGTAAAATATATTTTTGATTTGAAAGGGAACAGGAAGTGGGTACTTCCTGTTCTTTTTTATATAATACTGATAAAGATCATTGTACAGGATGAGCCAGGTCATTGTGTTTAAGGCTTGTCAAGCGTAATTTTATATGTAGCAATGAGTAACAGTATTAATTAAAACCAAAATCATCATGAAAAAATTATTATTAGGTTTATTGACGCTTGGGTTAACCACCCAGTTCTACGCTCAGGTTGTTGATGAGGGCACGTTGCCAGAAATTGAGGTTCGTGCCACCAATTATAAATATCTGAATAGTGTGGATCAGACTGAAGCAGCGGTTCCCGTCAAACTTTTGAGGGATATGGTTGCAAAATTCGATATTAAAAGTTCTGAGTTTTACGAGGACGGAAGTGAATTGTATCGGGTGTATTTTTACATTCCAGCAGGTAAAATTTTAGCCGCTTATGACAGAGACGGAAAAATATTATACACCATTGAAAAATTTAAAGATGTTGCCGTACCAAGAGAAGTGGCAACTGCAGTCGCTGACAGATTTCCAGGATGGAAAATAGCCAAGGATGTTTACAAAGTCAGTTATAAATCAACTGGCGAAACCTACAAGAAGCAGTACAAACTTGTTTTGGAAAATGGTGATAAAACCATGCGGGTTAAACTGGATGAAGAAGGTATTTTCTTGTAAGATACAGTTCAATTGAGAGTTAAAAAAGTTGCCTGTCAAGGCAACTTTTTTTGATCAATATCAACGTTCTGATTGATACCCGTCATTGTGAAAACAATTAGTGAATTTTAGATTTGTGTATTGTTAATTAAAAATTGATTTGTCATGACTTTAGTAAAATTTAAAAGACCCGGATTACCTTGGTTTGACAATATGCTCCCTGACCTATTGGGTACGGACAGATTGTTAACTGATGATTTTTTTATGGAAAACAGATGGATGCCTGCCATGAATGTGAAAGAAACAAAAGATCACTTCGAAATTGATATTGCAGCTCCTGGTTTTACAAAAAAAGATTTTGAAATTTCTATTGAAAATGGAATGTTAAAAATTTCTGCAGAGAACAAAGAAGAATTGGAGGAAAAAGAAGAAGACTTCACACGCAGAGAATACAATTACAGTTCATTTTCAAGAACATTGACATTACCCGATAATATCAATGAAGAAGAAAAGATCGATGCAACTTACAAACGTGGTATCTTGAAATTAGTTTTGAACAAACTTCACAAGGATGAAATTACTCACAAGAGAGTAATTGAAGTTCATTGATCATTGAAATAGGGAGCTTGCTCCCTATTTTACCCTAAGTATAAATTTTAAGCATTTGGTAGTTATGAAAAAAGAAGTTCAAAATATTTATGATTTACATGAACAGACTATACAATGGATAAATGAAATAGAATTTATGGCTGATGAGGAGATATTTCTGGAACACTTGCTAAGTGCCCATTTTCTTGATCTCAGCTCTTCAAAATTGTATGACACAACACAAAAACTAATCAGGAAACTAAAGGAATCGGGAAATCTTGGAACAGACCTGATGGAAAGGATTCTTTCTCATAACAAACACGTGGGCGTGGTCATTGAAACTTTTAATAAGGAATATGACAAAGAAGTTGACAGAGAACATCAATCTATTAAAAAGGACCTTGACAATTATGTTTTAAAATTCCGATTTGTCAAAAAGAAAATATTTAACATCATAAAAGAGATCATGAAAGATCACAAGCAGAAATTATTGATCAATAAAACATGATCTAATTTGTTTTTCCCCCTCTGTAATCTTAAATAGGCTGATTTATCAGCCTATTTATTTTTGCCAATTTTGAAAATAGAAGATTCCAAAGGACTCAGAACAATATGAATTTTCCCTACGCCGTCTTCAACGTTCAGGTATCCTCTTCCCGATTTTTTTAACTGGTCCTCAACGGAATAATGTCCGTCTTTCAGTTTCCATTTACTGATCAGATCGGCCGGAACAGCAAGATCCAGGTCATATTGATTCGATTCATCAAAATTTGAAACAATAATCAGCTGTTCCTTTTCAGTCCATCTGGCAAATGAAAAGATACGATGATCATAGTGGTTATTCTGGTCTTTGTTGTAGTAGTGGATCTCCTGATATGCACCGGTCAGAGCATCGCTTTGTATGGTAAAATTCAAGAGATTTTGATAAAATTCCCTCAATTCTTTTTCCTGCTCCGAAAGCCCGCCACCATCAAACTTTTTCTTATTGCTCCATCTTTGTAAAGAAGGAACCCCTATATAATCGAATATTGAGGTTCTTGTAGGTGAGCCGAACCCGGCATTTTCTGAACCCGGCTCTCCCAGTTCCTGTGCGAAATAAACCAGGGTGGGAGAAGTGCTGATTGTGGTTGAAACGACCATGGCAGGTTTTCCTTTTGCAGCTGATCCTGCAAAATCCGGGCTTGCAATTCTTTGTTCGTCGTGATTCTCCAGAAAATGAAGCATATGATGTTCTATGTCAGCAACGTCCTTTTGAGCAACTGGGATGTGATCGGTCCAGCCATGACCCTGCACAATATGCTTGATACTGTCATAAAACCCAACTTTGTCATACAGATAATCCATCTTACCCAAATGAATATAATCCCTGTATAATCCCGGATTATAAACCTCGGCTAATAAAAGTGCATCTGGAAATGATACCTTGATGGAGGCATTCATATAACTCCAGAATTCAACAGGAACCATTTCGGCCATGTCATATCGAAGACCGTCAACCCCTTTCCCAAGCCAGAACAATGCAATATCCCGGAATTTATTCCAGGAGTCGGGGATAGACTTATCCTTCCAGAATTCATAATGAGCCAGGTGGTCTTTGCTCCCGAATCCTTCAGGAAGGCTTTCAAAGTCTTTTGTGCCGTCGGGTCTTACCCCGTAATTTATCTTAACGGTTTCGTACCAGTCATTTTGATCGGGTTGTGACAATCTCGACCCGTTACCCGTCCATTTTGCCGGTGTTTCTTCAAAATTACCATCGGCAAGAGGATGCTTTTCACCTCCCAGCGGAAGATACCCGTCTTTCCAAACGGGAACTTTAAAAGATTCCCCTACGATATAATAGAAATTATTGTTCCTGCTGTAGGTAAGGCTGTTATCATCATGGGCCCCAAAATCGCTAACGCCTTCAGGATTATTTCTTCCTTCATATTTACGGGCAATGTGATTGGGAACGATGTCGATAATCACTTTCATTCCATTTTCGTGGGTCCTTTTGATCAAAGCTTCAAACTCCTGCATGCCACGAGACGGATCTGTTGCCAGATCTGGGTCCACACTATAATAATCTTTTACGGCATAAGGAGATCCGGCACGGCCTTTGACAACATCCGGGTCATCATTGGATATGCCGTAGGCTTCATAATCTGTTATCATGGCGTGGTGCAATACGCCCGTATACCAAATATGCGTAACGCCAAGTTCATTTATTTCCCGCAGTGCTTCATTGTTGAAGTCATCGAATTTTCCAACACCGTTTTCTTCAACGGTTCCCCAGGGCTTGTTGGTTTTATTTTCATTTCCAAACAATCGCGTAAACACCTGATAGATTACTTTTTTATGGCCTTTTGTGGTCATCTTAACTTGATTTTGCTCCTGTTGTTTTTCGCAGCCGTAAATAACGGCAAAGAAAATGAATAATAAAAAAACTCGATTTATTTTCATGATGCAGATTTTATTGGCTTTTAGCTTCCATCAGGACAATGCTGTAAGGAGTGTCAAACTCAATGAGACCCCCTTTTACCATGGCCTCTGCACCGGAATAGGCATCTCTCACCAAAGTCTTATCAGCAAAGGAATTACCGACATTCAGTTTTTTAGGACCTTTCTCCAGATCAAGCCCGATCAGCACCTGGTCCTTATATCCATTTTTGTCGTAGGTACGTTGAAATAAATAGGGCGCCTTGCTGAGCATCTCATGTTTCCCTGCACCCACAGCCGGATGGTCTTTTCTGAACTTACCCAGTTTTTGCCAGTGGTTCAGCACGGCTTTTGTATTTTCATCGCTCTCTATGGCATCCCAGTTCATGTCAGAACGGAAGGTGGCATCGCCCTGTGTGCTTTCATGTATAAGGTTTCTGGCAGATTCATCTCCGTAATAGATTTGTGCCGTTCCAGGAGATAACAATAATTTTGTACCCGCTTCCAGGGTTCGGGTTCTTTCCTTGTCAAAGGGATTCGCATCATCATGCGAGGTGACATAATTAAGTACCTGAAAACCTGAATTCTCATCATTGAGAACTGTGCTGTATGTGGTGAAAAGTTCCTCGTATTCCATATTGGCGCTTTTCTTGAATTCAAAATTGATCATACTGTCAAATCCATGGTCATAATAATTGACTTTGACGTCTCCGAAATCAAAAAACTTCCCTGAAGAGATAATATCATAATCATACACTTCACCCACCAAATAAAATGGATTTTCGTCTAAAACCTTTTCCGGGTTTTGACCCTTCCAAAGGGCAAAGGCCTCATCGCACTCTTTTTTGAATTCGGCCCAAACGGCCTCTTCTATATGCCTGACGGTATCAGCTCTGAAACCATCGATCCCGTAATCACGGATAAAATCAGTCAACCATTTGATGATATAGAATCGAGGGGCTCTCGGGTATCCGGTTCTCTCGAAAAAAGCATCTAACTCAGCCATTTCTTCTTCGTACCTGCCTTCAGACTTCCACTTTTTTATAAGTGAAACAGGGAGCTCAACGTTTTCATTTGATTCTGTTAAAATGTCTGGCAGATTTTCAACCAAGGTACATTTGACTGCTGTTTCATAAGAATTGAATTCACATTTTGGTGTTGTTCTGACCCATTCATCAGGCCATTGCTCATCGATATCCGTTACCGGACCCGTGTGGTTGATGACCGCATCCATAACGATTCTGATCCCATTTTCATGCGCCAGGGAAACAAGGGCCGCCAGATCTTCTTTTGTGCCAAAATTAGGGTCAAGGGATGTCCAGTCTTTTGTCCAGTATCCGTGGTAGGCATAAGTAAATCCCGTGCCTTCATCTGTGCCACCATGCACCTGTTCAACCACTGGGGTAAACCAGATGGCGTTTACACCCAGTTTCTGAAAATAACCTTCCTTTATCTTTTGAATAATACCTTTGATGTCTCCTCCCTGAAATCCTCTCAAGGGAGCAGTTGGCAAGGTTCTGTTAAAGTTGAGATCATTAGATGGATCTCCGTTGTTGAACCGGTCTGTCAGTAAAAAATACAGATTTGCATTTTCCCATACAAAAGGCACAGCAGTATTGACCACAGGATCATCTTCAGGCACGATTTGATTGGATTTTTTGCAGGCTCCCATGAAAAGCAGCATTGATAACGAGATAAGCAGTAGATTCTTGTTCATATTTTAATCTTTTATTACATGTTATATAACCATTGAATGGCGTCTTTAAATTCCTCCCGCCATAATTTTTCATGATGCTCTCCGCCCGCGACAACTTTTGACTGGATATGAGAGTCCTGGTAACCACAACTTTTCAATTGTTCAACAATTTTTGTCATTGAAGGCACCATATTTTCAGATTCGGCATCACCCGCCATAAAATAAAGTTTTGAGCTGTTTTTTTCGCAAAGCTCGCTGCTGAACTCAAAACTTTCTGATGCCAGTTCAAAAGAGGGGGAAAACAGGGCCGCCTTACCGAAGGTCCCCGGATATTTCAAGACCGCATAATGCGAGATCAACCCTCCAAGAGAACTTCCCATAATACCGGTATCCTGGCTGCCAGTCAGGGTCCTGAAGTTTTTGTCGACAAATGGTTTTAAGTTGTGAACAATAAAGTTGATATATAAATCTCCCTTTTTTTGATTTTTATAACTCTTCAGGTTCCAGGGGGAATATTCATCGATTCTGTCGGGTCCGCCATTTTCAATACCCACGACAATGAGTCTGAAGTCATATGCTTCGAATAAGGCATCAAGTGTTTCATCTACTTCCCATTCACCATTGTACGAGGTTTTTTGATCAAAAAGATTTTGTCCGTCGTGCATATAAAGTACAGGATAATGTGCTGTTTCTGAATCGTAATCAGGAGGCAGGTACATCCAAATCTTCCTTTTTGAAGATAATTCAGGCATGTCGAATGCTTCGGAAAGAACAATGACGTTTTTGCCTGCAGTAGATGTACCAGGCATCAGGTCACTCCAGTTTTCAATTGAAAAATATCGAATCGGCTGCGATTCATCATCTTGGATCATTCGGTTGTCAATCTGATTCCCGGTCTGATCAACTTCAACACTGCCCCAGGAGCCCCTTGTAAATTTGAAAGAAAAATCTTTCACCTGCTCAGGTAGGGTAATTCGATATGAGCCCTGATCATATTTCAGTTCATAGGAGTCCTGCCCTCCGGTCCAGCCTTCAAAATCACCGGAAATAAAAATTTTGGTGCCTCCGGGAGTGTTGTCCGGCAGGGATTCAATCACCAGGGTAGTTTGACCCATCAAATAATGGATCGAAAGGAAACAAAAACCGATGAGGAAGCATGTATTTGAACTTTTGTTGAACATCTTATTTAACAGTGCTTAAAACTGTCGCTTTTTTAGCTTCCAGCATCATTGAATCATCCCAAACCACTTTTTCACCGGTGATCACATTTGTCATTTGTCTTTCATTAATCCCGATCTCTTTAAACCTTGACAGATCCAGTTTAAATTCAAAATCATTTTTATTCAGGATCAAAACCACGACCCCATCATCTTTAATTCTGAACAAGGCATAAACACCTTCTTTTGGAGAAAAATGAACTGTTTTCCCTTCATGAATGATTTTACTGTTCTTTCTAAACTGCAGCAGGGTTTTCAAATAGTTTTGCATGTCAGTTTGATCTGCTGTCAGACCTTCCCCATTGAAGCCATTTACAGCATCTCCAGCCCAGCCCCCGGGAAAATCGGTTCGTATCAATCCGTGGTCTCCGGGCTTGTCAGAGTTTTGCATCAATATTTCTGTGCCATAATATATTTGTGGTATTCTGGGGAGCACCAATAGATACGCTAAAGCCATTTTTGTTAAGGAAGCGTCCTCTCCCAGTTGGGTATGGATCCTGTCCATGTCGTGGTTGTCGGGAAAAGCCATGACATCTTTGGGACTCGGATAATGAAAATCATTGGCAAGACTCTCATAGATCTTGATCAGACCTTTGTTCCATTTTTCCTCTTCTTTTAATGCTTCCACGATGGCACGCTGCGTTGGAAAATCCATACTTGATCTCAGGTGAGATTCATACCCGTCATGATTTTTCGCTCCCTTTTGCCAATAACCGACCAATAACGGATTATAGCTCCATTCTTCTCCAACGATACTAAAATTGGGATATTCTTTCATAATGGCACCTGCCCAGTCTGACATAAAAATCTTATCGGGATAAGGATAAGTGTCCTGACGAATGCCGCTTAACTGAGCCGTCTCAATCCACCAAATGCTGTTCTGGATCAAATAGGTGGCCATAAAGGGGTTGTTCTGGTTTAAATCAGGCATCGTGTCTGCAAACCATCCATCGCTCATGCCGATCGCATCAATTTTAGCTGCATAGATATCCTGATTCGTGGTTCTGCGATGGTTGGAGTACATCGGTTTATTGCCTGCTTCATAATTTGACTGGTCATTCACCCAATCTTCAAATGGAAGGTCCTTCATCCACCAGTGTTCAATCCCGCAGTGATTCGCTACCTGGTCCATGATGAGTTTAACACCCTTTTTACTTGCTTTTGACGATAGTTCGATGTACTCTTTCAAAGTGCCAAATCTCGGATCGATGTCATATAGATCCGTAATGGCATACCCATGGTAAGAGAATTTGTCCATATCATTGGTAAGCAAAGGGCAGGGCCATATCGCGGTAAACCCCATATCTGATATATAGGGAAGGTGATCGGTAATACCTTTGATATCACCGCCGTGCCTGGCATAATCATCTGCCCTGTTTGTTCTTGCCTCTTTTAATCCTTTTACCACGTCATTTTCCGGGTTCCCGTTGGCAAAACGATCGGGAGTGATCAGATAAATAACATCAGAACTGTCAAAACCAAAATATTGCTCCCCCTTTTTTAAGCGTTTTTTTAACGTATAGGGATACTTCATTTGTTCACTTGTCTCTGAATTGAGAACGATGTCAAAGGTTCCCGGCTGCGTCTCCGGTCCGATGTTCAAATCGATAAACAGGTAATTCTGACTGCTTCCTTTATGCACCCCGGTTACAGACAGCCCGGGATAGACAATCTCAGGTGTCATGGTGGCAATGTCATTTCCTTTAACCATTAATTGCAGTCGGCTGTTTTTAAAACCCACCCACCAGTTGGGGGGTTCTACTCTGTCTATTTGAGCCTTGACTGCAAAGCCGTAGAGTAATAGCAGGCATAAGATCATTCTTTTCATAGGATCGGATTAAAGATTATACAACTACAAGGTCCTGATTGAATATGGTTATTTCCTTGCCGGAAACAATGATTTTTACAGGCGTATCAGATTCATTATAGAACTTACAGCTTTCATGGTTTTTAAAGACCTTTATCGTATGCTCACGATATTTGATTTTAAAGGAATAAGATTTCCAGTTTTTCGGGATTTTCGGGTCAAAAGACAATTGATTGTCAAAATTTCTCATGCCGCCAAAGCCCTGAACTATTGAAAGCCAGGTCCCGGCCATACTGGTGATATGAAGTCCTTCATGTACTTCGTGGTTATAATCATCGAGATCAAGCCTGGATGTCCTTAAATACATTTCATAGGCCTTTTCATTTCTGTCTATTTTACTTGCCAGAATGGAATGGACACAGGGTGACAGCGAAGACTCGTGAACGGTAAGGGGTTCATAGAAATCGAAGTGCTTTTCGATCATCTTATCGTCAAAGTGATTTTCAAAGAAATAAAAACCCTGGAGCACATCTGCCTGTTTGATATAAGGCGACCTCAAAATTCGATCCCAGGACCATTTTTGATTGATGGGCCTTTCTGATTTTGACAAGCCCGCCACCGGAATCAGTTCTTTGTCAAGAAAGCCGTCCTGCTGCAGGTATACCCCGTCTGCTTCACTGTAAGGGAAATACATTTGCCTGGCCACTTCGCCCCATTTTATTGTTTCTTCTGCTTCCAGATTTGTCTTGCCAATAATACGGTCGTAATCCTGTGGATAGTTTTCTTTGAGCAGTTCGAGATTCTCCATGGCGTATTCCAGACACCATTTTGCAAGATAATTTGTATACCAGTTGTTATTGACATTGTTCTCATATTCGTTGGGTCCCGTTACCCCGAGAATCACAAACTGGTCCTTGTCTTTTGAAAAATTTGCCCTTTGCTCCCAGAATCTTGCAACGGCGATCATCACTTCCATTCCATGAGATGCGATATAGTCAACATCCCCGGTATAGTTTACGTAATTGTAAATGGCGTAAATCATGGCTCCGTTTCTATGGATCTCCTCAAAAGTGATTTCCCATTCATTATGGCATTCTTCCCCGTTCATGGTTACCATAGGATATAAGGCAGCGCCATTTTTAAAGCCCAGCTTTTCGGCATTTTCTATGGCCTTGTCAAGTTGGTTGTAACGATAGATCAGGAGGTTTCTGGCCACATTATGATCCTTGGTGCTCATATAAAATGGAATACAATAAGCCTCTGTATCCCAATAGGTACTTCCACCATATTTCTCTCCTGTGAATCCTTTGGGTCCGATGTTTAGTCTTGAATCTTCCCCTGAATAAGTTTGATTGAGCTGAAAAATGTTGAACCTGATGGCTTGTTGGGCCTTGATGTCTCCATTGATGACAATATCTGCCGTATCCCAGATCCTTGACCATAATTTTTCCTGTTTTTCCAGAAGCAGGTCGAATCCAATTGAAGCAGCTTCATTCAATTTCTGAGCTGATACATAGAACAGCTCTCCAACGGGATGGTTCATTGACTGGGTATAGCCACCGTATTTAACAATTGAGAAAGTATCACCGGTATTTATCGATTTTGTATATTGATAGGTGATGCTTTTTTCTTCAGAATGAGTTTCTTTTTCAAGCGTGATGGCAGCATCATTTAATTGGAAGGTTGTTTTCATTCCAGTACATACATCAAAGCCCGTTTTTAATGTTTTTGACATGATATACGCCTCATCATCATAGGTTTTTTTGTCAAGAATCTCCCAGAAGAACTCATCATAATTTGAGTCTTCGTTCAAAATTCCCGCATCAAGATAAGGTTCATACTCAATGTTTCCGTCAAAATTAATGGGCGTAATGCTGTATTTGATCACACCCACTTCATTAAGTGCCATACTGAGGAATCTTTTCACATGAACTTTAACCATGTCACCATCCGGAAAGGATGCAATAAAAGACCTTGTCAAAAGGCCGTTTCTCATGTCGAGCTCCCGGCTGAAGTCGATGATCTCACATTTGTTAAGATCCAGGACTTTTCCATTGATTTTTACGCCTATGCCAATCCAGTTTGGGGCGTTTAATACCTTGGCAAAATATTCCGGATAACCATTTTTCCACCAACCCACTCTGGTCTTGTCAGGATAATAGATACCTCCTATATAACTTCCCTGGAGGGATTCGCCACTGTAATATTCTTCAAAATTGGCACGTTGGCCCATGGCCCCGTTACCCAGACTGAAAATGCTTTCTGATGCTGTTACGTGTTCCTTATGAAACCCCTCTTCAATTATTTTCCATTCGTGAGGTTTGATATAATTTAAATTCATAGATTTTGATTTAGTCCATCAATTGTGATATATAGTCTATAGTCAGTTCGCTTGTGTCGTGTAACACAAAATTTGATTCTTTCAGTACCGTTTTGTCCCCAATGCCCAGACTCGTCATTCCCGCCCGGTTTGCGGCCTGAATTCCTGCCTGTGCATCTTCTACAACGATACAAGCTTCGGGTATCACCCCGAGTTTTTGTGCCGCAATCAAAAACACTTCCGGATCAGGTTTGGCAATACTTACATCGTTACCGTCGACAATCGCATCAAAAAGGTTGATCAGGTCAAGCCTTTCGAGGATCAAACGGGCATTTTTGCTGGCAGAACCAAGGGCAAAAGGTATTTGGTTTGATTTCAAATAATGCAGGACATTCTTAATTCCGGGTAATATTTCTTCCTGATCCATTTTTGCAATATATTTCAGATATTGCTCATTTTTTTCGGTTAATAATTTGGTTTTGGTGTCCTCATCCAGATGTACCTTACCAATGTCCAGAAGAATTTCCAAGGACCGAATACGACTCACACCTTTTAACAGTTCGTTTTGCTCAACCGTAAAATCAAAACCCAGTTTTTCCGCCAGTTCCTTCCATGCCAGATAATGGTATTTTGCCGTATCAACGATTACACCGTCAAGATCAAATATAAATGCCTTCCTCTCCATTTTTAAGCTTCTTTTGCGATTACCTCATCATCAACATCCCTGACTTTGGCAACCAGAGCCGCTGCGATCAAAAAGGAGCATCCACTGACAACCAGTGCAAAGACCGGGTTGCCGCCATAAAAATATTTTACCATCGGGCCTCCGATAAGTGCATTGATAATTTGAGGAATCACTATAAAAAAATTGAAAATACCCATATAAACTCCCATTTTTCTCGGCGGAATAGATCCTGCCAGAATTGCATAAGGCATGGCTAAAATACTCGCCCAGGAAATTCCAATGGCGATCATCGAAAGAATCAGCCAGTTTTCATCGGGAGCAAAATAGATGGAAATCAATCCCAGCCCGCCAATAATAAGTGAAATGGCATGGGTTTTTTTACGTCCCACTTTTTTTGCAATTGCGGGGAGAAAAAAGGCATACACAGCCGATACGGCATTATAAACGCCAAAAAGGATCCCAACCCAGTCACCAGCATTCTGATAGGTCGTACTCTGGTTGTCATCCAGAGCCAGACCATATACGTGATGTGCAATGGCAGGGGTAGAGAAAACCCACATTCCAAATAATCCGAACCATGAAAAGAATTGAACCCAACTCAATTGTCTCATGGTCACCGGCATATTTTTGAAATCTGTGAATATATGCATCAGGCCGGCTTCTTCGATTACCTCATCTTCTTTGATATTATTGATGAGGTCCATTTCTTCGGGAGAATATTCTTTCGTTGTGAACACGGTTATCAGGATACTGATGATCAAAACTGCAGCTCCGATGATAAAAGATAACATCAGGCTCAATGGAACATGACCTTCAGCCGCTGTATTTGATACCCCAACCCAATTGGTTAATACATAGGGGAGCCACGAGCCTAAAACGGCTCCTATTCCGATGAGGATGGTTTGAACACTAAAGCCCAGGGTTCGCTGATCACTTGGCAGTACGTCAGCAACAAGTGCCCTGAATGGTTCCATGGCAATGTTAAAGGAGGCATCCATGATCATCAGCATTCCTGCGCCTACCCACAGGGCCGGCATAAAAGAAGTGAACATGCTGGCATTGGGCATCAGTACGAGTCCCACCGAAGCGAGAAGCGCGCCTGTTAAAAAGAAAGGTCTTCTTCTTCCAAGGCGTGTCCAGGTCTTGTCACTATAATGACCAATAATCGGTTGAACGATCAAACCGGTAAGCGGGGCCACGATCCAAAACCACGAGAGTTCGTGAACGTCTGCGCCAAAAATTTGCAATACCCTGCTTGCATTTGCATTCTGAAGTGCGAATCCCATCTGTATGCCAAGAAACCCAAAACTGAGGTTCCAGATTTCCCAAAAACTGAGTCTTCTTTTTTCCATAATATGTAATTATCTGTTAAGTTGATTTTATGAATACAATAATTTAACGATGAAAGTTAACAAATTAACTTTAGTTCATTTTGGGCATTGTAAGAAATAAAAATCGTAAAGGAAAGGATCCAGGACCTAACCTTGTTTGTGAAGTATCAAAAAAATTAGCAAGTCGTGAAATATTTACTAATACTGGGCAAATATATAAAATTAATTGATTAATTCTGAAACTGAACTTTTTTTGTAGAATTACGAATTTTAAGATCTGTTTTGATCAATGCATTTTTGTGTTGATAATCAGCTTCTTGGGAATCAATTTCATCCATCAATAACTCAAGTGCTTTTTGCCCCATAGATCTTCCGTGCTGAGCCACGGTAGTGAGTGACGGAATTGTAAATTCAGAAATGAGCCCATCTGTAAAACCGATAACCTCAATATCATCGGGAACGTTATAACCAAATTTCCGGGCAACTTTCATAAAGGTCGCCGCATAGATCTCATTGACAGCAAATACTCCATCAGGAGGATTCCCGTCTATCAGAAGACGATTCAACTGTTCTTCAATATCTTGTTTGTCATCAATTTTGAGGATCAGATTCTCGTCAATTACGAGCTTATTTGAAGTCAGTGCACTGATGTACCCTTCTCTCCTTTCCTTTCCAACGGTCACGTAGTCGGGCGTAGTGATCAGGGCAACACGATTACAGCCGTTCTTGATCAAATGATCCGTCGCCAGAAAGGCACCTCCTTTGTCATCGGCAATCACCTTGCTGCAATTTATTTCATCCACGACCCTGTCGAACATGACCAGCGGAATCCCACTGTTTATCAATTCAGTGAAATGCTCATAATTTTCTTTTTCTTCCGTTTCTTTGGCTACCGAAATGATGATGCCGTCAACAATCCCGTTGGCAAGTGTTTCTATATTGAGCACCTCCTTTTCATAAGATTCATTTGACAGACAGATCATAACATTGTAACCTTTTTCAATGGCCAGTTTTTCAATTCCTGTAATCACCTTGGTAAAGAAATGATGCACAATTTCAGGAATTATGATGCCAATGGTTTTTGTTTTTTGATTTCTCAGGTTAAGGGCCAAACTATTGGGCTTATAATGGTAATATTTGGCAAAGGCCTGAATTTTCTGTTTGAGTTCCAGGCTTATTTCATGACTGTCTTTTAGCGCTTTGGATACCGTTGAGATAGATACACCAAATTCCTTTGCAATTTTTTTAAGCGTGATTTTTTGTTTCATCTTTCTATTTATCCTCACCATAAGTAAGGAGCATCAAGTCTCTGTCAGGCATTTTCAGTCATTGAGTTTGACTTCAAATCATATGAATGAATTGGTGGCCGATTCAAAGTTTAAATTTAAACAATTTTCCAAAGCAAAAAAATTTTTTGACCGATCAAGTGTTGAATGCGCAATTTTAAGGATTCATTTTAACAAATTAATATTTATAGACATCTATTTTTCGAAATTCTCAAGTTTTTATTGACACAGTCATTTTTCACTCTAACGTTATCGTAATAAAACTTATCAACACGAAAACGTTTTCGTGATTTTTTTGAAGCTCATTTTTAGTGTTAAATCAATGTTAACAAATTAAATTCGTGCCGTGAAATATTAGGAAAACAGCAAGTTTTATAACGAACATAGTGCTTATTAACAAAATTCATTTTTATGAAAAAAATTAGACAATTAATCTTTGCGATTTTATTTGTATTACCCGTGTTGATGTCTGCTCAGGATATAATAAGGGGTAATGTTAAAGATGACCAAGGAACTGATCTTCCCGCTGTAACAGTTATGGTGCAGGGAACAACCCGGGGAACAGCAACAGATTTTGATGGAAATTTTGAAATTGAAGCTGCTTCCGGCGAAATTTTGGTATTCTCTTATGTTGGCTATGCCGATATAGAGATACCCGCTACTGCTGATATGCAAGTGGTGATGCTGGAATCATCCGAAAGTTTGGATGAAGTTGTATTGATTGGATATGGTACAACAACGGTTAAGGATGCAACAGGTGCTGTTGCCTCAATTACGGAAAAGGATTTTAATGAAGGTAACATTGTTAATCCTGCCGGATTAATCACCGGACGTGTTGCTGGTGTCAATGTGCTTAGTGATGGTTCACCCGGTGGTGGATCACAAATTCGTATCAGGGGAGGTTCCTCTTTAGGAGCATCAAATGACCCCTTGATCGTTATTGATGGTTTTCCAATTTCCAATGATGCTGTTGGAGGTTCGCGATCTATTCTGGAATCGTTGAATCCGAATGATATTGAATCTTTTTCTATTTTAAAGGATGCCTCAGCAACAGCAATCTATGGTTCAAGAGCATCTAATGGGGTGGTCATCATATCGACTAAAAAGGGAAAAGATTCCTTTCAGGTAGATTTTAATTTAAAAATGGGATATCAAACCCTGGCCGATAAACTTGACGTATTTTCAGCGGATGAATTCAGAGAGCTGATCACGAGAAGAGTTGAGGAAGGCCAGTCGGGAATCAGCATAGAACAATTGGGTACTGCGAATACAGATTGGCAGGATGAAATATATGAAGAGAAATTCACTTCTGATGCTACGCTTTCTATGAGAGGATCATTGTTTGGTGCAATTCCAACGCGATTTTCTATGGGTTACACCGATCAGCCAGGTTTGAGAAAAACTTCAAAGTTCGAGAGAGGTTCAACATCTTTATCGATGAATCCGAGGTTTTTTGATGATCATCTGAAAATAAATTTAAATGCAAATTATTCTTTGGTGAACAACAGGTTTGCAGAAGGTGTGGAAGGGACAGCAATCATGTTCGATCCGACACAACCTGTCTATGACCCTGAATCTCCTTTTGGTGGTTTCTTTGAGTATCACAACAACGGAGAACCGGAAAATGCCCCGAGAAACCCTGTGGCGAATTTGTTGCAGGCCCGTAACAAAAGTTTTGTAGAGAGATTCTATGGTAATTTTGAAATTGATTATAAATTTCATTTCCTTCCTGAGTTAAGAGCTGTTGTCAATTTAGGTTATGACAATTCTAATGGTGATGGAAGTTACCACAGACCTGAAGAAAGCATCAATGGATTCAGAACAGGGAACAACCAGCCATTTTTAGGAAGTGAAAGCTATTACACCAGCAAGAGAACGAACCGTTTGCTTGACGGGTACCTGGCCTACAAAAGAGATTTTGAAAATTTTGGCTTAGAGCTTACAGCCGGTTATTCTTATCAGAAATTTGAAGGTGAAAGTTATAACAGCGGGGAATTAAAAGATCCGGATTCTGAATCTGACGTTGCAACCAATCCTGATATTGTGTTGATTGGTTATTTTGCCAGAACAAATTTATCTTATAATGACAAGTATTTGTTGACACTTTCTTACAGACGTGATGGAACTTCAAGATTTAATGAAGACAACAGATGGGGTAACTTCCCGGCAGCAGCTTTTGCCTGGAAACTGAGTGAAGAGGATTTTCTTAAAGGATCTGAAACTTTGTCTACTTTGAAAATGAGATTGGGATGGGGTATCACAGGACAGCAGGATATTCCTGCATCATATGCCTATTTGGGCCGCTATGTAACAGGTGATAACGTTTCTCAATATAATTTTGGCGGAGTGCCGATTACAGTAGGAATACCTCAGTCAAAATTTGAGGACATCAAATGGGAAGAAACAACAACCTATAACATAGGTTTTGATTATGGCTTTTTGAATGATTTTCTGACGGGATCCTTAGAATTTTATTTGAAGGAATCAAATGATCTTTTGGCCAATGTCGCGATTTCAGATGGATCTAACTTTAGCAATGCAGGTTGGCAAAATATTGGAAAGTTCACAACCAGAGGTGTTGAATTTACAGTAGGAGCAGACATTTTTTCTTCAGAGGATTTTAATTGGAACGCCAATTACAATGTGAGCTTCAACAGAACTGAGATTGATCAGCTTGCTGAAGGGCAGGATATAGAAGTAGGCGGAATAGCAGGGGGTACAGGTTCCAGAATCCAATTACACAGAGAAGGCTTTGCTCCTTATTCTTTTTCTGTTTACAAACAATTGTATGATGTTTCAGGAGATCCTATAGAAGGTGCTTATGCCGATATCAATCAGGACGGAATCATCAATTCCAATGACAGGTACCTGTATAAGAAACCTGCGGCAGATGTGCTTATGGGCTTTCAGTCAAATATGAATTACAAGGATTTTGATCTGTCATTTAATTTAAGAGCAAGTTTAGGAAATTACAATTACAACAACGTTAATTCGAATCGTGCCAATTATAATAATTTACAGGCAACAACGGCTCTTGGAAATATTCCTGTATCAGTACTGGAATCTAATTTCAATGAAACTTCTACCGTGTTGATATCTGATTATTTTATGGAAAACGCGTCATTTCTTAAAATGGACAACCTTACCTTTGGTTATACTTTGAGGAGTTCAGAAGGTAATCTGAAAAGTATCCGTTTCTGGGGAGGCGTTCAAAATGTATTCACAGTCACAAATTACAGCGGATTGGATCCTGAAGTTTTTGGAGGAATTGACAATACGATTTACCCGAGACCAAGAACGTTTTTGTTGGGTGCAAATGTTAAATTTTAATAAATAAAACAAAAGATGAAAACAAAAAAAATATATAATTTTTATTTCCTTTTGGGTGTTCTGTTATTCTTTAGCGGATGTACGGACGATTTAAATGTTACACCAAAAGATGATGATGAGTTTTTGGCTGAAGAGTTCTATTCAAATTCGGGAGCCTATAAACAGGCTTTGGCCGGAATTTATGGAAACCTTTCTTTAACTGGAACAAGTGGATCAGGTTCTTCAAACCTGCAGGGGATTGATGCCGGTACCAGCCAGTATGCAAGAGTTCTTTGGTACTTGCAGGATTTGGCTGCAGATGAGCCCATTTGGTCTTATGAGAATGATGAAGGAGGAGCTGTGAAAGCTATCCAGAGAAATACCTGGTCTTCATCAAATTCAATTGTGCTGGGGTTCTATAGCAGGGCCATGTTCACAGTTGCTTTGACCAATGAATTTTTAAGACAGGCTACAGATGAAAATATTGAAGCGAGAGGCCATACTAATGATCTTGCAGGAGACATTGTTGCTTACAGGGCAGAAGCCAGATTGTTGAGAGCTTTGGCCTACTATCATATGATGGACCTTTTAGGGAAAGCAGCATTTGTAACAGAAAATGACCCTGTCGGAACCTATCAGGGCCCTCAATATGAAAGACCTGAGTTGTTTGCGTTTATTGAATCTGAACTTTTGGCTATTGAAAATGACCTGGTAGCCCCCAGGGCAAATGAGTACGGTAGAGCCGATAGAGCTGTGGCTTGGATGATCCTTGCCAAAATGTATCTCAATGCAAAGGTGTATATCAATGAGGATATGAATACGGAATGTATCACCTATTGCAACAATATTATCAATTCAGGTTATGATCTGGCCAGTGATTACAGTCTTAACTTTTTAGCCGATAACGATTCAAATGAGGCAGCAGACAAGGAAATCATTTTTGGAATTGTTAATGATGGTGTTACCACACAAAATTATGGGGCAACAACAGTCATTATCAATGGTGAAGTTGGCAGTCTTGAAAACAATGCAGCAGATTTAGGTGCCCAGGGATGGGGAGGTGCTTTGAGAATCAGAAAGCAATTTGCTCAAAAATTCCTGAATGGAGCCGTTCCAATGACCGACGCCAGAAATACAATACTCACAGAGGGCCGTGATATTGAAATTGTTGATGTTGGAGACAGAGACACGGGTTATATCATTACAAAATACAAGAATATTACATCAAGCGGATCACCTGGAAGCGACCCTACTTTTGTGGATACGGATTTCCCGATGTTCCGATTGGCAGATGTATACCTGATGTATGCGGAAGCCGTTGTCAGAGGTGGCGGGAATGGTAGCATGAGCGACGCGGTCAGTTACGTGAACAAGATCAGGGAAAGAGCACAATCCACCGCGATTGGAGAGGCAAATTTAACTTTAGACTTTTTAATTGATGAGAGATCTAGAGAATTATACTGGGAAGGCCACAGGCGACAGGATCTGATCCGTTTTGGTCTTTTTACAGGGGGTAATTATAATTGGGTCTGGAAAGGCGGAAGCCCAAATGGAATTGCATTGTCAAGTCACTTAAAGGTGTATCCTATGCCTGACAACAGTATGGCGGCCAACCCTAATTTGACACAAAACCCTGGTTATTAATTTTAAAAGAAATTCAAAATGAAGAAAGTAATTAAATTATTGTTTCTGTCAATGTTTATGATCACGGTATCATCCTGTGATAATGAAGACCAGGAACTCTTGACTTTATCACCACAGGGAAGTGGGGAAATCACCTCACCTGAAACCGGATATTCATTTGTGTTAAATCCTGAGGAGAACCAGCTGAACCCTGCTTTGACGCTTGTTTGGAATTCAGCAGATTATGATGTGCCAACAGAAATTTCATACGATGTTGAGTTTGCCATGTCAGGTACTGATTTTACGGCGCCTTATTTAGCGGGTTCCACAACAAACAATTCCATGATCTGGAATATTTTGGAACTTAACGGGGCGGTGATCAGTGCCGGATTGGCGCCATTTGTGGAAGGATCCGTTGATATCAGAGTAGTTTCAACTGTGGGATCCTTAGGAAGTACTCCTCAGATCTCTGAGGCCATTACGATTATTGTAACGCCTTTTACCACCGATCTTCCAAAAATTTCTGTTCCCGGAAATCACCAGGGATGGGATCCCGGAACTGCACCATTGTTGGCTGCTTCAGCTTTTGGGGAAACAGACTATGAAGGCTATATATGGCTTGATGGCGGCTATAAATTTTTGGCACCCGATGAAACCGGAGGATTTTTCTGGGGCAATACAGATTGGGGAGACGACGGTTCTTTTACAGGTATTCTGGTTGAGCAGGACGAAACGGATTGTATAGCAGATCCCGCGGGTTATTACTTTGTAGAAGCAGACACCGAGGCCCTTACCTATGCTACGACGGCTGTAAGTTGGGGTATTATAGGAGCTGCAACTCCAACGGGTTGGGACAGCGATACCGACCTGATATATGATCCTGTCACGAAAACCCTTTCAGTTGATATTGATTTGGTTGCCGGTCCATTTAAGTTCAGAGGGAACAATGAATGGGGTCAGTTTGACCTCGGGACAGTTGATGATGACGGATTTTTGCAGAATGGAGGAGATTTGACTTTTGAAGGGTCCGCAGGAAATTATCATGTGGTACTTGATTTAAGCGATCCCAGAGAGTATACCTACAGTGTAACCGCAAATTAATCAGATAAAATGAATATTATGAAATATATAGATAAAATTTTGGTTCTTATGCTCTTCACAATTGGTTTTACCTCCTGTGTTGAAAATGAGAATTTTGGAATCTTGCCAAAGGAAGAAACCCTGGCAATTATAACTCCGGCGGAAGGTGCAGTCATTGTTTTGGACGACACAAATCTGTCCAACAATGCCTTGTTTCTATCCTGGACAAGTCCAGACAGCAGCGCTGAATTCACATATGTGATTGAGGCTGCCGAAACAGGGACAGATTTTGAAGTTCCTGTGATCATGGGGACCACGCAAATGACAACTTTTGGAATGTCAGTTGAAGAGTTAAATACTTTTTTGCTGGATGTCATGGGACTGGACCCTGATCTGGCTTCAAGTTTGGATATCAGAGTTTCAACGGATCAGGAAATGTCAGAAAATATTTCTTTGATCTTTACACCCTTTACGGTGGAATATACAGAATTGTTCTTGGTAGGCTCATTAACCAATTGGGAACCGGCAGAGGCATTGCCAATGACCAGACTCGATTTTAATTTATTCGAGTTGACGATAGACCTTGCTGACGGAGATGAATTTAAATTTTTACCCACAAATACAGGATGGGATGGCGACTTGGGAGAAGATCCTGACAATCCCGGATTCCTTATCGAAGAAGGGGAGCAGAATATTGGCGGTTACCCGGCAGGAAAGTACAAGGTGACTGTAGATTTAAATACTTTCACTTTTGAATTGGAAGAATTGCTCGCACCTGAGGAGTTATTCCTGGTTGGTTCGTTAACAGGATGGGATCCTGCAACTTCATGGCCATTTTTCAATAGTGCGGAAAATGTGTTTACGATCGTGGCGGATCTGCCTGAAGGAGCTGAATTCAAATTCCTTCCGCAGAATACCGGTTGGGAAGGTGACTGGGGTGAAGATCCGAACAATAAGGGAAGTATCATCCAGGAAGGTGAAGATAATGTGAAAGATTATGAAGCCGGTAAATATTTGATTACGGTTGATTTCAATACCCTTACTTATAACCTTTCAGCCATAGATGATTTGTTCCTGGTAGGATCTTTGACAGGATGGGACCCCCCAACTTCACTACCTATGGGAGAGCCCAGCCTCGGCGTATTTTCGATTGTAATCGATTTACCTGATGGAGCTGAGTTCAAATTCCTGCCGCAAAATACCGGTTGGGATGGTGACTGGGGTGAAGACAAAAACAACCCGGGTAGAATTGTTCAGGACGATGAAAACAATTTAGGTGGTTATGCAGCCGGTACATATGTGGTTGCCGTTGATTTCAACACCTTGAGCTTTACCGTTTCCAGTGTCACGGAGATACCCGGGAATCTGTATTTGGTAGGCGGATTTAACGGATGGAGCAATGATGCCAACAATCCTCAGTTTACTGAAGTATCAGCAGGTGTTTTTGAAATTACCCAGACGCTTTCTGCAGGTGATGAATTTAAATTTGTTCCTGTTGCCGGAGATTGGGGCAATGATTGGGGTGAAAGCCAGGAATCGGCCAAAGTTCTGGAACAAAATACGGAGAAGAATGTGAGCGTGTCTGAGGCAGGAACCTATACGATCACAGTTGATTTTAACCTGGGAACCATCTCAGTGATATAAATACTTGTTTGAATTAAAAAAGGGCTGTTTGAAACGGCCCTTTTTTCCCTTTTATAAAACCGGATCATATGCATAAAATTTTACTTTTTTTATTTTTTGTCGGAACGACCCTTTCCGCGCAGGTTCAGAATGTAACTTTTGAAGTGAGCCCTGCTTCTTTTCAGGAGGATGATGTGATTACCATTACAGCTTCAAATGTCAACCCTGCCGCCTGGGGAGTCACAGACATTTATTTATGGGCCTGGTCTTCGGATCTCAATTTCATAAATGAACAGGATGCCCCTAATAACGGTACATGGTCCAATTCAAATGAAGCACATAAACTGACCAATATGGGAAATGGTACTTATACCATTACATTTGTGCCGACTGAATTTTACGGCAGGACCGGGATTGGGAGCATTGGGTTTTTGGTAAAAGCCAAAGACGGTACAGGTGACAAAAAATCTCAGGACGCCCTTTACAATGTTGGCCTGATCGATGTTCCGCCCGTTACAGAGGCTCCCGTTCCAGGCGGGATGCTGGACGGGATCAATTTGAACCCGGGCGATCCGACGAAGGCAACACTTGTTCTTTATGCACCCATGAAGGAGTTTGTTTATCTTATCGGGGATTTCAATGACTGGCAAAAAAATGATGATTATCTCCTAAAAAAGGATAGTGCTAAAGACAGGTTCTGGATAGAACTGACAGGACTGACCCCTGAATTTGATCATAAATACCAATACCTTGTGGATGGAACCATGCGCATCGCTGATCCATATTCCACGGTGATCCTGGATGAGTCAAACGACCCATATATTGATGCGGTGACCTATCCTGATCTTCCTGCATATCCTTCAGGCAAGACGAGTCATGCCGTGACTTTGCTCAGAACAGGTGATGAGGCTTACAATTGGGAAGTAACAGATTTTGAAGGCCCGGCCAAAACGGATCTTGTGATCTATGAACTCCTGATCCGTGATTTTGATGCACTGCACAGCTATGATGCATTACAGAGCAGATTGGATTATTTGGAAGACCTTGGTGTAAATGCGATTGAACTGATGCCCGTAAATGAGTTTGACGGGAATGAATCATGGGGTTACAACCCTTCATTTCATATGGCGCTTGATAAATATTATGGTACGGCAACTGCTTTCAAGCAATTTGTTGATGCATGTCATAAAAGAGGCATTGCTGTTATTCTGGATGTGGTGTACAACCATGCCTCCGGGCAAAACCCGTTTTACAGGATGTGGAATACAAGTAACGGAGGATATGGCGGGCAGGCAAGTGCCGACAGTCCTTTCTTTAACCCTGTGGCGACACATGCCTATAGTGTTTTCAACGATTTCAATCACAGCAAACAAGCCACAAGAGACTATGTGAAAAGAACGAGCCAGTTTTGGATCGATGAGTTTCATATTGACGGATTCAGATGGGATCTTACAAAAGGATTTACACAAAACTGCACTGCTTCGGATGAAGGGTGCACGGGCACGTATCAAGCTGACCGGGTGGCAGTTTTAAAGACTTATGCCGATTACCAATGGTCCGTAGACCCTGATTTCTACATTATATTTGAACATCTGGGCACCAATTCTGAAGAAACAGAATGGGTCAATTACAGGCTGAATGAAGGAAAGGGAATCATGATGTGGAGTAATCTATCAGGTCCCTACAATGAAAGTACCATGGCTTATCATGACGGAGGAAAATCGGATTTTTCATGGATCGATTACAAGAAAAGAAACTGGACGGTACCGGCTAATGTATCTTATATGGAGAGTCATGACGAAGAAAGGCTGATGTATAAGAATTTACAGTATGGAAATGCGAGTGGGTCCTATAGCATCAAGAATATGTCTACCGCCCTGGAAAGAGAAAAAATTGCCGGAGCTTTTTATTTTATGGTTCCCGGTCCGAAAATGATCTGGCAGTTTGGTGAACTGGGTTATGAATACAGTATCAACAGGTGTCCCAACGGGACCATCAGCAACGATTGCAGAACAAGCAATAAACCCATCAAGTGGGAGTATGTGAATGATCCTGAGCGAAAGGCTGTGTATGATGTCTGGGCCAAACTGATCAAACTCAAAGAGGAAGAAAGCATATTTCGAACCGCTGATTTTACAATTGATGCGTCAAAAACGTCCGGGCTCAAAACCATCAAGTTGACCAATGAAGATGATAATGCAAGCTTGAAATACGTGAACATCATTGGAAATTTCGGAGTGACGTCCCAAAGTATAAATCCCGGGTTTCAGGAGCCTGGAATATGGTATGATCTGCTTGACAACAACAAGGAATTGAACGTGAGCAACGTCAATGAGCTGATTGCACTTCAACCGGGCGAATTCAGGGTCTACGGGAGCAGCCAGGTGGCCTTGCCGGTAGAAGACTTTGGTCTTTTGGAAAACAGTCTCAATATATATCCAAACCCTGCAACAAATAGCTTCAAAACAAATCAACACGTGAAACAAATAGAAATTTACGACCATACCGGCAGGCTGGTCCGCAGTTTCAATGGTGATTTTTATCCTGAACAGGAATACGATGTCGCCTCTTTAAAACCTTCTATGTATTTTATTAGAATCAGTACCGACCTTGGAAGCAGTTCCAGAAGGTTAATTGTTGAGTAATTGAGTGTAGAGAAAAAGGCTTTGATCATCAAAGCCTTTTTTTATTATATCATTTTCAGGTTGTTCACCTCTTGAGGACTCAGGTGCCTCCAAACACCCCTTCCCAGGTTCTTTTTGGTCAGACCAGCGAAAACAACCCGGTCAAGTTTCGTTACATTGTAACCAAAATGCTCAAAGATTCTTCTTACGATCCTGTTTCTACCTGAATGAATTTCAATGCCTACTTCAAATTTTGGTTTGTCCTCAATATAAGAGATCTTGTCAACGAAGACCATTTTACCATCAAGCACAAAATTTTCTCCGATTTTATGAAGATCAGCCATGGATAATTTTTTATCAAGTGTAACGTGGTAGAGTTTTCGCACCTGGTGCTTCGGATGGGTTAATTTTTTCGCCATTTCCCCATCATTTGTAAAAAGCAATAAGCCTGTCGTTAATCTGTCCAGCCTGCCTACGGGATAGATTCTTTCTTTTGATGCTTTGTGGATCAATTCCATTACCGTTTTTCTTCCCCTCTCATCATTCATCGAGGTGATATAGTTTTTCGGCTTGTTCAAAAGGACATACCTTTTGGCTTCAGGAGAAATGGTGACATCATCAAATTTCACCACATCACCCGGTTTTACCTTGAAGCCCATTTCGGTGATGATCTTGCCATTTACCGTTGCGCTGCCTGACCTGATGAAGGTGTCGGCCTCTCTTCTCGAGCAGATCCCTGAATTGGCAATGTATTTGTTCAATCGAATTTCATCCGCACCTCCAGTTTTTACTTCCTTTGAAGGTTCTTTTTTAAAGGATTTCAGTTTTTGCGGATGAGGTCTGAAATTTTTATCCTTTGATTTTTTGGAACCTCCTTTTGATAAAGGTGCAGAAGTACCTTGTCTTTTGTTCTTGTTGCCTGAGGTTCGCTCTTGTCGTCCTCTCGACGAGTTATTTTTTGCGGTCATTTTAAAAATTTTTGCAAAAGTACGAAATCATTTGGATAAGTTCCTAAATATAGTTGATTAGCTTGTTTTTATTTAATATGCTATATTTAAAAGTTATATAGGAACAATTCATGATGATGAAAACTAAACTATTTAAATGGAATTTGAAAAAATACAACTGGGGGAAACTTGGATTGGAATTATTGGTTGTGTTTCTCGGGGTTACCTCGGGTTTTTTACTGAACAACTGGCGTGAACAACAAAAGGAGGTTCAATTGGAACAAAAATATATTTCGGGGTTTCTATCTGATGTAAATGAGAATATTGAACAATTGGAAGAGTTGAATACAATAGACAGTTTGTGGTTAAAACAAGCCAGGGAAAATGTTTTGGCCATTCAAAATAACACCCTGACTCTGGATTCTGCAGAAGCCATGATGAAAAAAATCGTTGTCATTAATAAAATGGAACCCCATGAGGTCACATATGAAGACATAAAGAATAGTGGGAACCTCAATTTGATACAGAATTTTAAGTTAAAAAATAAGATCGTAGACTACCAGATCACTTTGAAAGGGGTACGTTTTGTGGACGATTACTTTTATCAGTATTTCAATGACTTTGTCATGCCCTTTGTGTTCTCTGAGTTTAATGTATTGACGGGTCATTTTAAAAACAACAACTCGTTCAAAAGTATTGAATTTTCAAATGTTTTTATAGGATATTATTCTATGGTGCAACAGCGAAGTGCTGTATACAAAGACCTGCTTTCGCAAAGTAAAGAGTTTAAAACGATTTTGCTCAGTTCGAAAAATTGATCTATTAAACTTTGATGATTCGCTGAATAATGACAGTGGTATCGATCAGCATCAGGCTCAATACGCCCACCACGATAATCAGTTTAATGGTATTGTGTAAAATCACATAATCTTTCTTGGTCCTGGCCTTCCATAAAAAGATCAAAAAGATGGAAAAAACAATTCCCACGAAATAAAAATAATACTTCATCATTCCTATTTCAGGGTATTTCCAAAGGAAATAGACAGGATTCATGGTGAGCAGTACCATCAGTGTGATCAGGATTTTAGTGAAATGCTCTCCATAGGTCACGGGAATGGTCTTATAATCCTGAACAATATCTCCCTTGATGTTTTCAAGGTCCTTCAGGAGTTCCCTGATCATCAGCACAAAGAACAAAAATGCTGCATGCGTAAATATGATGGTTGAGAAATTTTTATAATAAATAAAGACCGCGAAGAAGGGCAAAATAGATAAGATGGAGGCTGAGAAGAGTCCGGCCAGCGGATATTTTTTTAATTTGTGGGAATACAACCAGATCAAAAAGATATATACAGCGAAGAACAAAGCTGCCCGCCATGAGACCAGAAAGCCAAACACGAAGCCTATGAAATTGAGAAAAAAATAAATTTTCAACTTGATTTTCTGACTTACGATACTGTCAATTTTTGATTTGATGGGCTTGTTGATCAGGTCCTTTTTGCTGTCATAAAAGTTATTGATGATATAACCGGAAGCAATGACACAAATGGTGGCAAGAACGATAAAGTAAAGGTCCAGGTTAAAAATGACCTGTTTCAGTGACAGATCGGGTGAAAAAATAAAGATGGCTGCCAGGTATTGTGCCAGGACTATGATCGCAATATTGTAGCCTCTTACTACCGAAAGTAAACTCAGGAATTTAAAAAAGAAAGAATATTTTTTTCTGTTTGCTGGCATAGTAAGTGATGCCTTTTTCAGACATGGAACCTGTTACGGATTTAGAATCTGTAAACCAGTTCCAGTTTATAGTCCTGAAGTAATTTTTTTGCTTTTTCGAAATCCTCCGTGAAACCCAGGATATATCCTCCGCCACCCGAGCCGCATAATTTCAAATAGTAATCGTTTGACTCAATTCCTTTTGCCCAGAGCTGGTGAAATGAATCCGGAATCATGGGTTTAAAATGTTTTAAAACAACCTTTGACAACTGTTTCACATTGCCAAACAGTGATTTGACATTCCCATGCAGGAAATCATCGATACAATTGTCCGTATACCTGGCAAAATCCCGATCGATCATGTTTCTGAACCCTTCCGTTTTCATTTTATTCATAAAAATGTTCACCATGGGCTGGGTCTCGCCGATCATTTCCGAATCCAGCAGGAAAACAGCTCCTTTTCCTTCTTTTTGAGATGGAATTCCGGTAGCTTCAAGGTTATCCTTGGAATTGATCAATATGGGCAGGCTGAGATAGGAATTAAGCGGATCAAGTCCGGAACTTTTTCCATGAAAAAAGGACTCCATTTTTGAAAAAATGGATTTTAACCTTAACAACTTCTCTCTTGTCAGGTTTTCAAGTACTGTGATCTTATTGTCAGCATATTGATCATAAATTGCGGCAACAAGAGCTCCTGAACTTCCAACCCCATAACCCTGAGGAATACTGGAGTCAAAATGTAAGTTACGATCAATATCTCTTTTCAGGTCGGCAAGTCTCAATTTGATATCCGGATCATTCAAAGATTTCAGATAAACATAAAAATCTTTCAGTTTCTGATTGGAAATTTTGGCTTTTTCTGACTTGTCTTCTGAAATCAGCAAAGCGCCCTGAAAGGAATTATAAGGAATGGCCAACCCTTTGGAATCTTTGATAATTCCATACTCTCCAAACAGGAGAATCTTTGCGTAAAAAAGGGGACCTTTCATATTGATCATTGGTTTTTCAAGTTACAAATATAATGGAAATTTAGTTTTCCAAATCTATTTGCCTGTGATTTAAACGAATAAATATGATAAAACGTGTATTTGAATTTGAATTTTGCAGTATGAACTCATGAGGGACGGGTGCTCTGAAAAAAGTTCACACGTCTTGTAAAAATGTCAACATGTTCCAGTTTTAGTCTATTTTACAGGAGTACTGCCCCGGTACCTACCTGGTCTTTGATGTAATGATTTTCCTGGCAAAGAGAAACCAGTTCGGCTTGAATAAAGGCATCCGCCGCTTCAGTATCTTTTTGAGGATAAAGTACGTGCACATTGGCTCCGGCATCGAGTGTAAAGCAAACAGGTGTCCCGGATCTTTTTCTAAAATCCCAGATTCTTTCAATGATTTTCAAGGTATTGGGTTTCATTAAAATAAAATAGGGATCTGAGGTCATCATCATCGCGTGAAGGGCTAGTGCCTCCCTTTCAACAATTTTGATAAACGCATCGAGGTCACCCTGTTGTAATGCAGGCACCAGCCTGGTCATGTTTTCCTCAGCCTGTTTAAATCTGGCTTCGGCAAAAGGATGGTCAATCATTAAATTATGGCCCACAGTACTCGAAACCTGTTTGACACCCTGATCAACGAGTAAAATGGTGTCCTTGAAGGAAGAAAATACAGGATCAATTTCATAAGGGTATACAGTGCCATAGGCATCATTGCTACCTTTTATGTCAGGATGACTGCCCCAAACCACCAAAGGGCCTTTGATGCTCCTGGCTGCACTGCCCGAACCAAGCCTTGCCAGAAAGGAGGCTTTTTGAAAAAAATGATCAGAAGACATGTTCCGGTCTATTTCTTTTTCAAGGCTCATCAAACACAGGGCCAGGGCGCTCATTCCACTTGCAGAGGAAGCAATTCCACTGCTGTGAGGAAAAGAATTTTTGGTGTGTATTTCAAATTCAAATGAACTTACAAAGGGCACATAGCTTTCAATGCGTTTAAAAAAACTTTCAATCTTTGGCCTGAAAGCGGTGTTTTCTTTTCCTTCAAAAAAGACCTTGAAATCAAATTTCTTTGCAGAGGGGCTCTTTTGTTTGTAAAATAACCGGGTTGTCGTGTGGCAGTTGCTCAGGGTAAAACTTACAGAAGCATTTTTCGGGATCTGGGGTCCTGTTTTTCCCCAGTATTTGATCAGGGCAATATTGCTGGGGCTCTGCCAGCTCAAACTTCCTTTTTTATCAGGTTTCGATTCAAGGGTATATTCTGGAAGGAATTCTTTGTTGGTCAAGGTATATATTTTCCACAAATATAATTCATTACTGCATATGATCTAACCTCTCTTTGACATCGTTTTTGTAACTCCGGCTGATTGGTATCGCCTTTTTATCGATCTCAATGAATTCATGGGTAAAGGAATCTATTTTATTGATCGAAACGATAAAGGACCTGTGAACCCTTAAAAAATCATTTTGTGGCAACCTGGCCTCAATGCTAGTTATGGTTTCACGAGTGATAACGGTTTTGTCATTCACATGGATCTTTACGTAATCTGCCAGACTCTCAATATAGTTGAGTTCTGAAAAATTTATTTTGATCATTTTTCGGTCGGACCTGACAAAGAAAAAATCACTCTTGTCTTGTTTTATTTCTTTGTCGCTATCCGATTCAATCGCTACACTTTCTGCCTCATATTTATGAACAGCCTGAAACAGTCTTTCGAAAGAGATGGGCTTCAGCAGGTAATCAACTGCTCTGAGGTCAAACCCTTCAACTGCGTATTCTCTGTAGGCGGTGGTAAAAATGACCTTAATGTTTTTGTTGATGGATCGGGCAAATGATAACCCTGAGATTTCGGGCATGTTGATATCCAGAAATATGAGGTCTATATCGTTCGCGTTGATCATGTTGAAGGCTTCGATGGCATTTTTACAGCTGCCTATCGTTCTGATCGTATCGATCCTCTTTAAATGATTTTCTAAAATCTCTCGTGCAATGGGTTCGTCATCCACGATGATACAGTTGATAGGCTTCGACATTAT
>JAHEHF010000013.1 GCA_024644745.1 Flavobacteriaceae bacterium | reverse complement strand
AACATTACAGGCGACCCGATTGATCAGGACTTTGTTCTGAACGGAAGCGCCACTTTTACCGCGGCCTCTGATGGAGACACCTATCAATGGGAAATAAGTAGCGATGGAATTAATTTTACTCCCTTGTCAGACGATGCGAAATACAGTGGGACCAATACAGAAAGCCTGACGGTTTCAGATTTGGTCATTCCTGATTATTTCAATGAGTACAGGGTGGTGGTGAGCAATATTGCCTTTGCTTGTGACCCTGGTGACGCTTCGGCCTCTGCCAGCTATAATATTTTGCTTGACACAGACAATGACGGAGTATTTGACATTGTGGATGTGGATGATGACAATGACGGGATTTTCGATGCCGTTGAAGGTGAAGTGACCGATACCAATCTCGACGGAACACCTGACAGAATCAGCCTGGATGCTGACGGAGACGGTTGCGCAGATGCCATAGAAGCAGGATTCACAGATCCGGACGGAGACGGAATTGTAGGGACTTCGCCGGTAACTGTTGATGCAGATGGAAAAGTGATTTCAGACAGCAATGGTTCTATTAATGATCCTGAGGATGCCTATGACACACCAAATGATCTTGACAATAATGGTGTATTCGACTTCCAGGAAGCCGGGGAACCTTCTTCCATAGCCAATCAGCCCGAAGAAACGGAGATCGCCTTGGGAGATGATGCAGAATTTGAAGTTGATGGGATTGCTACCTTCTACCAATGGCAGGAAAGTGTCGATGGTGGTGCTACCTGGACTGATCTGTCGAATGATGATAAATACAGCGGTGTTGATACCGACAGATTAAGAATCAGCGAGGCCAGAGGCCGACTGGAAGGGAACAGATACAGGGTTGTATTGTCTTCTCCTGATTTTGCCTGTGACCCTGTTGCAGAACTCATCTCTGACGGAGTAAGGCTGGTATTTAATACCGAATTGATCCCCAGCGGATTCTCACCGAATGGAGATGGCAACAATGACGTATTCAGTATTCCGGGTCTGATAGAAACTCCTGATTTTACCATGGAAGTATTTGACAGATGGGGTAACAGTGTTTACAAATATGCGAATAACGGAAATCTGAGTCCTGATTGGTGGGATGGAAAGTCTTCAGGGAATATGACCTTGAGCAAAGGACAATTGGTGCCTGCAGGAACTTATTTCTATCTGATCGAATACAATGATGGAAATAAATCTCCTGACAAAGGTTGGGTATATATCAATTATTAAAAATAACATGGCAGCGTGATATCGCAAAACACGCTGCCTTGAAAACATATTAAAAAAGGGAGTTTGGGGTTTGACCCTGGTTGGGAAATAACTCAGAACTATTTAAGTGACAATACGATTGTCATGTAAATAAATTATATCAAATGAAAAAAATTACAATTTTCTTAGCTTTTGGTTTTTTACTATTCTTTAACGAGACAAAAGCACAACAAGATCCCCAGTATACACAATATATGTACAACATGAACGTTGTAAATCCAGCGTATGCCGGTTCCAGAGGAACTTTGAGTTTGGGGTTGTTGGGGCGTACGCAATGGACAAGTGTGGATGGGGCGCCAAAGACCTTTACTTTTGATGTACATGCACCCTTGGGAAAGAAAGTTGGGATGGGAATCTCGGTAATTTCCGATGAGATAGGTCCGGCAAAGGAGCAAAACATTTATGCTGATTTCTCTTATACCCTGACCACCTCAGATGAAGGAAGACTGGCATTTGGATTGAAAGGAGGAGTGACTTTGCTTGATGTAAACCTGCTAGACGTGGTATTACCGCAAACTTCAACCGGAAATGACCCGGTGTTTGATGAGAATATCAACGAAGCCTTTCCAAATTTTGGAGCTGGGGTTTATTATTATACGAATAAATGGTATGCAGGGTTTTCAGTTCCGAATATTATGAAGTCTGAACACCTTGATAAAGACAATATCAACACCAAAGCCTCAGAAGAAGTTCATTATTTTTTAACCGGTGGATACGTATTTGATCTGTCGAGCACATTAAAATTCAAACCGTCTGTGATGTTCAAAGGCGTTACTGGAGCACCTTTATCTGTTGATATTAATGCGAATTTTTTAATGTATGACAGATTTGAAGTTGGAGCGAGTTACAGAATTGAAGATTCGGTTAGTTTGTTGTTTAATTTTGGAGTAACCCCTGACTTTAGAATTGGATATGCTTACGATTATACGATTTCTGATTTTTCAAATTCGAACACCGCAGGATCTCACGAGATCATTTTATTATATGATATTGACTTCTCAAAGAAAAATTTGAAGTCTCCTAGATTTTTCTAGGGAATTATAAAACATAAAAAAAGGGGAATTTATGAAAAAGTACATTTTGGCATTACTGCTGTGTTATACAGGAGCATCTTATGCCCAGACTGAAGGCGCAGGAAAGTATGCAATCAATAAACTTACCGTAAATACAAAGAATTCAGATTTTGGAACCGCTTTTTATGGGGATGACAAATTGGTCTATGCTTCTCCTAAAAAGGGGATATCCTTGGTGAATGACGTGTGGGAAGAGAATAATCAACGATTTCTTGAATTGTATGTGGGCGATATTCTATCTAATGGAGACATAGACAATGTGTCCCTTCTCAAAGGTGAGGTAAATACCAGGTATCACGAAGCCGATGTGGTGTTCACCAGAGACCTCAAAACGGTTTATTTTACAAGAAATAATTTTTATAACAAGAAACTTGCCAGAGATGAAAAGCAAATGGCCAATCTGGCCATGTTCAAGGCATCTGTAAATGACAAAGGGGAATGGGTCAATATCATTCCCATGCCTTTTAATAATGTTGAGTACTCGGTAGGTCATCCTGCTCTAAGTGCAGATGAAAAAACCCTTTATTTTATTTCAGACATGCCCGGATCTTATGGGCAAACCGATATTTTTAAAGTTGCCATTAATGATAGTGGTTTTGGGAACCCGGTGAATCTTGGATTCAAGATCAATTCACCCTCGAAGGAATTTTCACCATTTGTAGATGGTGAGGTCTTATATTTTTCATCTGATAAAGAAGGAGGAATGGGAGGATTGGATGTGTATGCCACACGACTTGTAGACTACACACCTGAACCCATACTATTGAACGCACCCATCAATTCAAGTGCGGATGATTTCACTTTTATCATACACCCGACGACCAGAAAGGGGTATGTTTCATCCAATAGAAAAGGAGGAGACGGTGATGACGACCTTTATTCGTTTATTGAAGAAGAACCTGTTGTCTTCAAATGCACGCAGGTCATCACAGGAGAAGTAAGAGACAAGAACACTACTGAGATCATCAGGGGAGCCGTGGTTTCCGTGAAGGATACAGAAGGTAATCTGGTGAAGGAAGTTGTTGTAGACGAGGAGGGTTCTTTTGAACTTCCGGTATACTGTGACACCGCTTATAAATTAGAAGGGAAAAAGGAGGGCTATACGACCCAGAGTAAATCCTTGACGACTTCTATGGAAGCAGATAAAAAGTTAAAACTGCTTATTCTCCTGGGTACAGGTGAAATTGTTGAGCAGGCAGAGCCAGAAGTTCCTCTAGTGGTTGAGGATAAACCAGAAGGAATTCCTGAAGTTTTACCGGAAGAGATCGTAAAGGTCAGGCCAAGTACTTATGTGGTCAATATCGAACCTATTTATTTTGAGTTGAACTCTTCTTATTTGAATAAAGAGGCACAAAGGGAATTGGACAAGGTTGTTGATCTGATGAACAAATATCCCGAAATGATCATAGAATCAGGTTCGCATACCGATTCAAGAGGGATCGTAGGCTATAATGTATGGCTGTCAACAAGAAGGGCAAAATCTACGGTGAATTACATCATAGACAAAGGAATTGATTCGAGCAGAATTACCGGAAAAGGATATGGCGAAACCCAATTGATCAATGAGTGCTCAGACGGTGTCGAATGTACAGAGGCACAGCACGCAAAAAACAGGAGAACCGAGTTTGTGATCATTAAAATGTAATCATTTTATATACGAAAGGCCAACGAAATTCGTTGGCTTTTTTATAAAGTGTCAAGTTATATGAAATATATATTTTCCATACTGTTTATTCTGACCTCTCTTTTGGCAAATGCACAGCTTACTGCGGCCCAGTATAAACTGAAAAGCCTGGATGCCAATTCTGAGAACGGAGACTTTGGTGCGGCTTTCTATGGACCTGATAAAATTGTGTTTTCTTCTTCCCGTAAAAACGGTATTTCCAATAAAACATGGGAAGGCAATGACCAGCCTTTTTTGGACCTTTATATAGGCAATGTGGAGCCCGATGGGGAAATAACCAGGGTACGGCCCTTTTCCAGCTCGGTGAATTCAAAATACCACGATGCCATGGTCGCTTTCTCACCGGATTTGACCGAAATATATTTTACTTCGAATAATTATATGAATGGCAAGGTAAGGTCAAGCAACCTCAAGATATTCAAGGCTACGGTCGGGTCTTCAGGAAACAGGATCAATGTGGTTACTTTACCGATCAATAATGATAAATTCAGCAACGGACATCCTTTTGTAAGCAAAGACGGAAAAAAGATGTACTATATTTCTGACATGCCGGGAGGCTTGGGAGGCACAGACATTTATGTGGTGGATATCAATAGTGGTCACTACGGAGCCCCAAAGAACCTGGGTCCCAAGGTAAATTCGAAATACAAGGAATACACTCCATATGTCGATGGAGACATTTTGTATTTTTCATCAGACAGGCCCGATGGCGAGGGAGGCTTCGATATTTATATGACCAAACTTGACGGATCAATCGAGGAACCTATAAACCTGGGCAAACCAATGAACAGCAAAGGGGACGATATTTCTTTTATTATTGACCAGCAAACACAAAAAGGTTATTTTTCTTCAAACAGGAGAGGTGGTAAGGGAGATGACGACATTTACTCTTTTGAGGAATTAACGGTGAACCCAATTTGTGATCAGGTGGTTGAAGGTGTAATTCGAGACAAGATATCAGGAAGACCCCTTGCCAATGCCTTCGCCACAATATACGATAGTAAAGGTAAAAAGATCAGGAGAATCGAAACCTTAACTGACGGGGCCTTCTTCTTTAAAGTAAAATGTGACGTGTCCTATAAAATTACGGGAGATAAATTTGGTTATTTTGAAACAGATACGACGCTTGTAACCACTCGGGAGAATGCATATGCCAATAAAATTGATTTTCTACTGGATGAAAAGGAATTTGTTGATGTTGATGGCAGGGAAATTCTGAACGTCAGGTCTATTGAGTTTGAATTGAACGAGGCCAATATCCTGGAAAGGTCCTATGATGAACTTGCAACGGTTGCCAGGTTGATGGAAAAATTTCCGGATATGATCATTCAGTTCGGAGCACACACCGATGCCAGGGGAGGAGATGGTTATAATATGTGGTTGTCGCAGAAAAGAGCTTCCTCGACGGTTCGTTATTTGATCGGAATTGGGGTCGACTCGAGGAGAATTACAGGAAAGGGATTTGGAGAATCCAAATTGCTGAACAATTGCTCCAACGGAGTGAAATGTTCAGAGGCTGAACACCAGCAAAACAGAAGAACTGAATTCGTGGTGATCAGAAAATAGACTGTTGGGAATCATTCAAGATTTATAAGGAGCACCGGTTGATCAACTGGTGCTTTTTTCTTAGTTATCACTTAAAATTTTCAGAAAATATGTACTTTTGCAAATTTAATAGAATTTGCAAGAAAATATGCGTCAGACTTTTAGAGAATATAAGGGATTGAATCTTTCAGAAATTGCCGGAGAAATACTCTCGTTTTGGGAGCAGAATGATATATTCCAAAAAAGTATCAGCTCCAGAAAGGGAAAGGAGCCCTTTGTTTTTTTTGAAGGACCTCCTTCTGCCAACGGGCTTCCCGGTATTCATCATGTTATGGGTAGGGCCATCAAAGATATTTTCTGTCGCTATAAAACATTGCAGGGATTTCACGTAGAACGAAAAGCAGGCTGGGATACCCATGGCCTGCCTATTGAGCTTGGTGTCGAAAAGGAGCTTGGCATTACAAAAGAGGACATTGGTAAAAAAGTAAGTGTTGAAGCTTATAACGAAGCATGTAAATCTGCGGTACTTCGATATACAGACGTTTGGGAGGACCTTACCAAAAAAATGGGACACTGGGTTGATATGAATGACCCTTATGTGACCTATAAGCCTAAGTATATGGAAACCCTTTGGTGGTTGCTTAAGGAGCTCTATGAAAAAAAGTTGCTTTACAAAGGATATACCATTCAACCCTATTCTCCAAAGGCCGGAACCGGATTGAGCTCACATGAACTGAATCAACCCGGAACCTATCAGGATGTAACGGATACAACAGTAGTAGCCCAGTTTAAGACTGTGAAGGAGACGCTGCCTGAATTTCTCAGAGATATTGATGGGGACCTGTTCCTGCTGGCATGGACAACCACTCCCTGGACCCTTCCTTCAAATACTGCCCTAACGGTAGGTAAGAAGATAACTTACGTGGTCGTCAGGACATTCAATCAATATACTTTTGAGCCGATCAATGTTATTCTGGCCAAGAATCTGGTGGCTTATCAAATGGGTAAAAAGTTCAAGGCTGTTGAGCATGAAGATGAATTGCAGGCCTTTAATAAGGAGGATAAGGTGATACCTTACAGGATCATCAAGACCTGCACGGGAGCCGATCTGCTGGAAATCAGATATGAGCAGTTGTTGCCTTATGCCTTGCCATATCAAAATCCTGAAAATGCCTTCAGGGTCATTGCAGGCGATTTTGTTACCACTGAAGACGGAACAGGAATCGTGCATACAGCGCCAACTTTCGGTGCAGATGATGCCATGGTAGCCAAACAGGCGAGCCCGGAAGTACCTCCGATGCTGGTGCTGGATGATCATAAAAACCCGGTACCTTTAGTTGATCTCCAGGGCAAGTTTACATCACATATGGGTGAATTTGCCGGAAAGTACGTGAAAAACGAATATTATGAGGAAGGAGCCGCTCCGGATCGGTCTGTTGATGTCGAACTTGCCATCAAGTTAAAGGAAGAGAATAAGGCCTTTAAAGTTGAAAAATACAAACACAGTTATCCAAATTGCTGGAGAACTGATAAACCGATTCTGTATTATCCACTCGATTCCTGGTTCATTCGTGTGACCGACAAAAGAGAAAGAATGTACGAATTGAATCAGTCTATCAACTGGAAACCAAAGTCAACAGGAGAAGGAAGGTTTGGGAACTGGCTGCAAAATGCCAATGACTGGAACCTTTCAAGATCTAGATTCTGGGGTACACCCTTGCCGATCTGGAGAACCAAAGACGGATCGGAAGAGAAGATCATCGGGTCGGTTGCTGAGTTGAAAGAAGCCATGAAGGAGTCTTTGGAGCACGGGTTTATGACAACTGAATTGTTCAAGGATTTTGTGGTGGGTGATATGAGTGATGCGAATTATGACAAGATCGATCTCCACAAGAACATAGTTGACCAGATCATCCTGGTTTCTCCTTCCGGGCAGCCAATGAAAAGGGAGTCCGATCTTATTGATGTCTGGTTCGATTCGGGAGCCATGCCTTATGCCCAGTGGCATTATCCTTTTGAGAACCGAGAAAAAATTGATGATCATGAATTCTTCCCGGCTGATTTTATTGCTGAGGGGGTTGACCAGACAAGAGGTTGGTTCTATACCTTGCATGCCATAGCCTCAATGAATTTTGACAGTGTCGCCTACAAGAATGTAATTTCAAATGGCCTGGTTCTGGATAAAAACGGCAAGAAAATGTCAAAGCGGCTTGGGAATGCCATCGACCCATTCGAAACCATGCAAAAATATGGTCCGGATGCGACAAGGTGGTACATGATCTCCAATGCGAACCCATGGGATAATTTAAAATTTGATCTGGAAGGGATCGAAGAAGTCAGGCGTAAATTCTTTGGCACGCTTTACAATACCTATTCCTTCTTTTCGCTTTATGCGAACATTGACGCATTTTCTTTTGCTGAAGAAGAAATAGCGATTTCAGAGCGACCCGAAATCGACCGATGGATACTTTCTGAATTGAATACCCTTATTCAGAATGTAACCGCTTATTATGATGATTATGAACCCACCAAGGCGGCCAGAGCGATTCAGGATTTTGTAAGTGAAAACCTGAGCAACTGGTATGTGAGATTGTGCAGAAGAAGGTTCTGGAAAGGAGAATATCAGCAAGACAAGATTTCGGCCTATCAAACCTTGTATACCTGTTTGCTGAATGTTGCTCAGATGGCATCGCCCATCGCACCATTTTTTATGGATAATTTATATTTAGATTTAACAAAAAACGTTTCTAAAAATAAATTAAGTTCAGTACATTTGGGTGAATTTCCAAAAGCCAATCTGGCATATATCGATCCTTCTCTGGAAAGAAAAATGCAAAAGGCGCAGTCAATTTCCTCCATGGTGCTGTCATTGAGGAAAAAGGAAATGATCAAAGTTCGCCAACCTTTGCAAAAGATCATGATTCCTGTTTTGGACAAACAGGATAAATTGGATATAGAGGCCGTATCCGACTTGATCAAATCAGAGGTTAATGTGAAAGAAATTGAATTGCTTCATGATGCTTCAGGAATTTTGATAAAGAACATAAAACCGAATTTTAAAGTTCTTGGCCCCAAATTCGGAAAGGATATGAGGTTTGTGGCTCAGGCGATAAAAGAAATAGGCGATGAAGAGATTGCCAGAATAGAACGAGAAGGAAAGCTGCGCATCGTTGTAAATGGAAAACCGGAGGTGTTGTTGCTGGAAGAAGTTGAAATTTCTACCCAGGACATTGAAGGATGGCTTGTGGCCAATCAGGGCAATTTAACCGTTGCTTTAGACGTTTCTATATCAGAGGAATTAAAAAATGAAGGAGTAGCCAGAGAATTGGTGAACAGAATTCAGAATCTGCGAAAGGAAAAAGGTCTTGAAGTGACTGATAAAATAGTCCTTTTCATCAAAAAGGACGGCGTTGTTGATGAGGCCGTTGTAACAAATGCAGACTATATTAAAAATGAAACATTAACTAAAGAATTAATATTAAAGGAAGAAATTGATAATGGGAATAATATTGAATTTGACAACGTCAATACCATGTTATTCATAGAAAAAGTTTAAAAAATGAGCGAGAAGAAAGTTAGATATTCTGATAAGGATTTAGCGGAGTTTAAATCAATCATCGAAGAAAAGATCAGGCAGGCAAAACAAGATTTGGAATTGATCGTAAGTACGTTTAAAAACGACAGTAATAATGGAACTGAAGATACTTCCCCAACTTTTAAAGCTTTTGAGGAAGGTTCGGAAACAATGTCCAAAGAAGCGAATGTTCAATTGGCGATTCGACAGGAAAAGTTTATCAGGGATTTGAAGAATGCGCTTTTAAGGATAGAGAATAAAACCTACGGCGTATGTCGTGTGACGGGTAATTTGATACAAAAGGAAAGATTGAAATTGGTACCTCACGCTACCTTGAGCATCGCAGCAAAAAACCAGCAATATTAAATTTGGTAACAGATACAACTATGTAAGAGGATCATGCTCATGGATCCTGCTGTTTTATGCTGTCAATATTTTTGGACAGGAATTTGTTGAAAAGTCAATCACTTCACAAGCAATGCAGGTTGTTGTTGATTTCAATTTGATTGATCAGGTGCATCTTTATAATTCGGAAGCCGAAGGCCTGTTTCATATTAAAGCTGAAGGCCGCTCCAGGGTTCCCGATTTTTCCCTTAATGAAAAACAAGGCGTTGTTTACATCAGGGGAAATGATATTGACCATGACAGGGAGGCCCTTGAAATGGATAAAGTATGCAGCATTGAACCGAACTATACCTCTTATCAAATTTTTTTGCCCTCAGACAAGGAATTGTACATGTCAATCGTAGAAGGTAATTTCTATGCGGATGGTTTTAATGGAGAATTAAACTTAAAGGTGGAAGATGGAATTGTGCAGTTGAATCATTGCACTGACCCGATAAGAGTCAAATTAAATACAGGGAGTATTTTTGTTCGGGGCTATGAAAATTCGGATGTTGATGCCAAAACGAATTTAGGCATGTTAATTGCAGACCCTTGGGTGAAGTACATTTCAGAAGATAAGAAGCAACTTGTCCACCGTTTTGGAAATGGCAGAAATCAATTGAAGATCAGAACCATCATGGCAAATATATTTTTAAATGGTTCAGAAGACTAATTTTTACTAATATTGTAGCGTTTTATGCAAGGCTGCAATTTTATATGCAAAACAAAGACATTTAATTCGTGAAGAGAGCATTTTTAATTATTACCATCATTCTTTTAATTGATCAAATTTCAAAGGTCTATATCAAAACGCATTTTGTGTTAAGTGAAGAGATCAAGGTTCTCGGGCTGGACTGGTTCCGTATCCATTTTCTGGAAAATAATGGCATGGCCTGGGGGAAAGAATTCGGGGGTAAGAGCGGCAAGTTGTTTTTAACGCTTTTTAGACTGGTGGCTATTGCAGGCATCGGTTACTGGCTTTATGATGCGATCAAGAACAAGGCCCACAAATTATTGATCACGGCTGTTTCACTGATTTTTGCCGGTGCATTGGGGAATATTATAGACTCTGTTTTTTACGGGATCTTTTTTAGTGACAGTTACCGCAGGATAGCTACTTTTTTACCTCCTGAAGGAGGGTATAATTCACTTTTTCATGGAAAAGTGGTTGATATGCTCTACTTTCCAATTGTTGATACCATCCTTCCAGAATGGATACCCGAGATAAGTTTTGATTTTCCGCAATGGTTACCTGTGATCGGAGGGAATCATTTTTCTCTTTTTGAAAACAGAAATTTCACTTTCTTTGATCCGGTATTCAATATAGCCGATACGGCCATAAGTACCGGTGTAGGCATCCTGGTGGTTTTCAATAAAACCATCTTTCCCAAGAAAGCCGTGAAGGCTTCTGATTCTATTGCTGAAGAATCTCAGGCATAAGGCCCAATACTTTGTTCATAATCTTAGTGTCGTTCCTTAACGGCATTGATAAATTGCATCAGGCTATCGATTTCAACATGATCCATGATAACCACCTTGTACCATTTGTTGCTTTCATTGTGCTGCTCGGGAACGAGGTCAAACTTTTCGGCAATGTCACGTGGAACATGAGATGAATCGAGGGTAACGATATTCATGTTCTCATTTCTGTAATAAGGAATCTTCATCTCGTCCAGCTGCTTGCAGAACCAATTGGTTCTCATGAGCAATACACTGATTTTTTCATACCATCCGTAAGGCCCGTAGGTGAAAAGGATCATATAAACCGCTATGGCATTGGCGCCTGACCGACTCCCGCATAAAGTAAGGTCCATGCCTTCAACATATTCGGCTTCTTTTGTGATTACATTTTCAATAAGACCTTTACGACTCAAATACACCCCTGTTCCATAAGGAGCCTGTAGCATTTTATGAGCATCGATCGTGATAGAGGACACTTTTGGATTTGAAAAGTTTATTTTGGATTCCAGGTTGCTGAACGGATAGACAAACCCTCCATAAGCTCCGTCAATATGCAATTTGTATGGCAAATCCATTTTTTCAAGGAGATCCGTATAAACATCCGGATCATCAACTGAGCCAAACATGGTGGTTCCCATGTTTGCGATGACAACAAAATATTTCTTTCCGTTGGCAACAGCTTCCTGCACGACCTTCTCAAGGGCACTGGCATCGATCTCACGCGTCTCAAAATGCACGGGGACCCTGTGCAAATCAATATTGAGCAGGTTTGATGCCTTTGGAATGGAATAGTGTGTGTCTTCTGAGGCTATTATCGCTATTTCATCATTAGCTGCATTGAAATGATGGTTATAAAAATTTCTGAAGACCCATATGGCCTGAATATTGGCTTCTGTTCCTCCCGGCGCAATATAACCATCAAATTGTTCGTCTTCCATCTTGAAAAAATCAACGGCGAGAACTCTCAGCACTTCTCGTTCTATTTCCTGTGTGCCTTTGAAGGCACTTTCTGAAGACCCATAGGTATGACATCCAATGTGATTTGGATTGGCCACATAAGTTTGCAGGGTTGGCGCATCTTTTAAAAATGAAGCATCACTGTAAAACACCTTATTGTCGAGTTTGGATGCCGGATAGCCAAGAGATATGTCATTTTCAAAATCGACATTTTCTTTTAAAGCTTTTTCAATGCGGGTCTGGAGACTGCGGTGAGGAAGTTTTTTCCAATATTTCATTTGCTTGTATTTTAAAAACGTATTTTTACAATAAAATTGCAAGGTGTAAAAATACGAATTATGCCTGGATAACATCATGAGAAACGCAAGCTGCAGGGGCCTTTCGGAATTTTTATGAAAATTGCAATGATTTAATTTTTATCTGTTCAATAGTTTTTATTTATCCTTTTGCCACTATCATAAATCGAATAATTTTAAGGTTTCAATGGCAATATTGGAATGCGGGTTATGGTCAATTGATGAAAATTTGTATCTTTTTTTAAAAACTGATCCGATCAGGTAGTCTATTGCCGAGCTGTACAGGACAAATAAGTACCATAAAAAAAGCTTTTTTTGGAATTAGAAGTTCAAATAAAATCATTGCCAACTTCACCCGGAGTATACCAATATTATGACCGGTCTGACCAACTCTTGTATATAGGCAAGGCAAAGAATCTGAAAAAAAGGGTAGCATCTTACTTTACAAAGAATCATGAGAATGGAAAGACCCGGGTATTGGTCAAAAAGATTTCACATGTAAAACATATCGTTGTGGAGACGGAAAGTGATGCGCTTCTTCTTGAAAACAACCTGATCAAGAAATACCAGCCAAGATATAACGTATTGCTCAAGGATGATAAAACCTACCCCTGGATATGTATCAAAAAGGAGCCTTTCCCGAGGGTCTTTTTGACCCGTAATGTCTTGAAGGACGGATCGGAATATTTCGGACCGTATACTTCTGTGAAAACGGCAAGAGCGTTGTTGTCGCTGATCAAGGAACTATACCCTTTACGGACTTGCGCCTATCATTTGAGTGAGGAAAATATCCGTGCCAAAAAGTATAAAATCTGCCTGGAGTATCATATAAAAAATTGTAAAGGGGCCTGCGAAGGTCTGCAGCCGGAAGAAGAATACGAAAAGGATATCAGAGAGATCAGAAATATTTTAAAGGGTCATTTTAAGTCCTCCTTAAAAAGTTTTGAGGCCCTCATGCTCGATTTTGCGGAACGTGCAGAATATGAGGAGGCCCAAAAAATAAAGGAAAAAATAGAATTACTTGCCAATCACCAGGCCAGATCAACCGTAGTGCATCCTTCGATCTCCAATGTTGATGTTTTCAGCATCGTTTCTGATGAATCATTTGCCTATGTGAATTTTCTTAAAATGGTCAATGGTGCCATTATACAGTCGCATACAGTAGAAATTAAAAAGAAACTGGATGAAGATGACAGGTCACTGCTTGAAATGGCCATCATAGAGATCAGGGATCGTTTCAATTCAACCTCAAAAGAAGTTTTTACCCCCTTCAGGGTAACTGCCGGGGAATTGTTCAAGGTTACGGTACCGAAACTTGGTGACAAGAAGAGAATCGTGGACCTGTCTTTAAGAAATGCCAAATATTTCAGGCAGGAAAGGTTCAAGCAAATTCAGATCGTTGATCCTGACCGACACAGCAAAAGGATCATGTTGCAGATGCAAAAAGATCTGAGGCTGAAAGGACCCCCAGTTCATATAGAATGTTTTGACAACTCGAACATACAGGGATCCAATCCGGTTGCGGCCTGCGTGGTCTTTAAAAACGGGAAGCCCGACAAGAAAGAATACAGGCATTTCAATATTAAAACAGTTACCGGGCCTGACGATTATGCATCCATGGAAGAAGTTGTTCACCGGCGATACAAAAGGCTCCTGGATGAAGAAAGGGACTTGCCTCAGCTCATTGTGATAGACGGAGGAAAAGGCCAGCTCTCTTCTGCTCTGAAAAGTCTGGAAGTTCTCGGCTTAAGGGGTAAGATCGCTATCATTGGCATTGCCAAAAGGCTAGAAGAGATCTATTATCCTGGAGATCCTGTGCCACTTTATCTCGATAAAAAATCAGAGACGCTCAAAATCATTCAGCAGTTGAGAAATGAGGCCCACAGATTCGGCATTACACATCATCGAAACAAACGGAGCAAAGGAGCGATACAAACTGACCTTTCCAATATCAATGGGGTTGGTGAAAAAACGATTTTAGCTTTGTTAAAGAAATTCAGGTCCATAAAAAGGTTAAAAAATGCAACGTTTGATGAATTAGTGCAACTAATAGGAAGAGACAAAGCCCAAAAAGTCTGTGATCATTTAAAAATAGAACATCCCCCAAAACCAACCTCATGAGATATTTCTTCATTGTTCTATTATTGCTGGCCAGCTCCTTAAAGGCTCAAGATACACTTCAGCAGAAAAAAGATGTAAAAGTGGGCCTTGTCTTAAGCGGGGGTGGTGCCAAAGGATTTGCCCATGTGGGTGTTTTAAAAAAGCTTGAAGAGGCAGGAGTCAGGGTTGACTATATTGCAGGTACAAGTATGGGAGCCATAATCGGGGGGTTATACGCTTCGGGTTACAATGCCATAGAACTGGATTCGGTATTGAGGGTCCATGATCTTGGAGGCTTGGTGAAGGATGAATTGCCAAGGGAAGTATCTTCTTTTTATCAAAAAGAAAATGGAGGTAAATATGCCATTTCACTGCCGCTTGTAAAAAGAAAAATTGAATTGCCATCGGCTGTTTCAAAAGGGCAAAGCGCCTTTAACATTTTTTCTCAATTGACAGAACACGTGCATGAGGTGAATGATTTTAGTAAATTGTCGATACCATTTTTTTGTATTGCCACTGATCTTGAAACAGGAGAAGAGGTTATTTTGGATAAGGGATTTTTACCGGAAGCCATTCGGGCGAGTGGTTCTTTACCGGGCTTGCTGACTCCTGTTATTTTGGACGGACAAGTTTTGGTTGACGGGGGGATCGTCGATAATTTTCCGGTTGAAAAAATGAAGGAAAAAGGCGTTGATTATATTATAGGGGTTAATGTTTCGGGGGGATTAAAAGATATTGAAAATTTAAACACTTTACCGGAAATTCTGATACAAATAGCAGGTTTTCAGATGTATGATAAATGGGAAGATAAAATCAATCAGTCGGATATCTATATTTCTCCAGAACTTACCGGGTTCAATACCTTTTCATTTGATCAGGGGGTAGAGATCATAAAAAGAGGAGAAACGGCGGCTGAAAAGGTAATGGTTCAATTGAAAGAGCTGGCATCCAAACAACAGAAGGATACCTTGAGAACCATTAGTTCCTTTCCAAAGGTAGAGGAATTATTGATCAAGGAGATCGTGATCAAAGGGAACCGAAACTACACGGATAAATACTGTATCAAGAAACTGGGCATAGCAGAAGGGGAAGTCATCAGCCATAAAGAATTTATGAGAGGTATTGATGTCTTGACGGCGACTAATAATTTTGCCAGCATCTACTACAAACTGACCCCGGAGCAAGGAGGGACCAAAGTTGAGTTCGAGGTCAGGGAGAACCCCGAAAGGACCTTCATTCAGTTCGGCGGGCACTACGATGACCTTTATAAAACTGGAGTTCTTGTCAATTTTACGACAAAACACCTTTTGTTTAAAAATGATTTTATTTCTGCAGATTTTGTGATTGGTGACAATCTGCGATACAACCTGGATTATTTTTATGACAATGGATTCAACTGGAGTGTTGGGGTAAATACAAGGTATAACTCTTTTAAGGCCGATATCGTCTCAAGTATTTTACCGGTCGCAAGGAACAACGATCCCCTGGATTCCGGATTGAAAATACCGATCAGGTATTACGATTTCACAACGCGATTCTTTCTGCAGTCTACCGTTAAGGATAAGTGGGCCTTTGGGGTTGGGATCGAGCACAAGTACCTGAATATTTTTACCGATGAGGTTATAGAAAGCAATACATACAGAATTCATTTTGAAAAAAGTCATTACATGAATTTTTTCGGGAAGGTGATGTTCGACACCTATGATACAAAATACTTTCCAAAAAAGGGATTTTATCTCAACACGGAATACCTGCTCTATGTGGTTTCAAGCGATTACAACAATAATTTTGTTCCTTTTTCTCAATTATACGGTCGCCTGGGGATAGCTCATTCCTTTTTTGACAAACTTACACTACACCTTTTGTCGGAAGCAGGGCTGACCATTGGAAACAATGAAAATCAGGTTTTGGACTTTCATTTAGGGGGATATAATGAAAATTACATCAACACCTTTGTACCCTTTTACGGATATGGTTTCGCTGAATTGAACGAATCAGCATTTTTAAGAACCGCACTGACCATCAGGTATGAATTATTTAAAAAGAATTTTTTATCCTTTACCGGCAATTTTGCCAGACTGAATAATGATATATGGAATGACGGCAGAATTTTTGAGGATACCAAAACGGGTTATGCCGCCGGTTACGGAGTCAATACGATTCTGGGACCAGTGGAACTGATTTACTCTTGGAATCCTGACAACAACAATAATTTCTGGTACGTAAATGTCGGTTTCTGGTTTTAAAAAAGATCTTTGTCCAACACGAATTTATTTTTTTACTGACTTACCCGTTCAAGACTTTTGCGCAGCCACATTTTAAATTTTGTGACCAGATAAAAGAAGATGGGGACCACGATCAATGTTAAAAAGGTTGCGATCAGCAAACCATATATGACCGTCCAGGCCAAGGGGCCCCAGAATACGACATTGTCTCCCCCGAAATAGATCTGCGGATCAAACTGGGTGAACAAGGTGTAAAAGTTGATGTTGAATCCAATTGCCAAAGGGATCAGTCCCAAAATGGTCGTAATAGCCGTTAACAGTACGGGCCGCAATCTTGCTTTACCTGCTGTTACAATGCTGTTAAATAAATTTTCATCATCCAGATACTCAGTTTCGTCCAGTTTCAATTCCGCCTTTTTTCTATCGATCAGCAGTTGGGTATAGTCAAGAAGCACCACCCCGTTGTTCACAACAATTCCCGCCAGAGCAATGATTCCCATCATGGTCATCATGATCACAAAAGGCTTCCCTGTGATGATCAAACCTCCAAAAACCCCGATGAGGCTCAAAAAGATGGCCATCATGATAATTCCTGGTTTGGATACAGAGTTGAACTGAAAAATCAAAATGAGAAAGATCAGCCCCAGTCCCGAGAAAAAGGCCCCCATTAAAAAAGCCATTTGTTTGTTTTGTTCTTCAATCTGACCTGTAAAATCAATTTGAATTCCTTTCGGGAGTTCGGAGAACCCTTCCATTTCAGACTGAATGCGATTTACAATAGCTCCGGCATCTGTGAACCCGGGAGATAAAGCTGAATACAATGTGACCACCCTTTTAACGTCCTTGTGTTTGATCGCACTGAATCCCGAATTGTTTTTCTGACTTGTTACTGCAGAAACGGGAATTTCCTTGATTTTACCGGTCGCAGGATCTCTGAAGGTAATCTTTTGATTGAAGAGTGCACTTTTGTTATATTTATCTCTTTCATTAAATCTTACATAAATGTCATAATCCTCTCCGTCTTCCTTGTAAATTCCTGCTTTGGCACCGAATATTGAATTTCTGAGCTGTTGCCCCACCTGTCCGGCTTTTACTCCAAGTTCTCCGGCTTTTCTTCTGTCAATGTTAACATACATAGAAGGTTTCGATCGGTTGACATCAATTTTCAATTCATCAATTCCTTCAATACTCTGCAGATTGATAAAATCTTTTATTCGTTCGGCAGTATGGATCAGTTCGGCGTAATCGTCACCTTCGATCTCAATATTGATCGGATATCCTGCGGGGGGACCAATGGCTTCTTTTTCGACGCTTATGGCTACCCCCGGATAAATTCCTACCAGTGCCTCCTGAATTCTTTGCCTGAGTTCTTCGCTGTCATTGCCCCTTCTGAATTTGAATTCCCGCATGGATGCCGTGATTTTCCCTTTATGAGGCATTTCAGATACAGAACCACTTTCTGTCTGCGGATTTCCTGCTCCTTCCCCTACCTGGGCCACCGCGCTTTCCACCATAAAATTATAGTCTCCATCCATATACATGTCATCCTGAAGCAAGGAGTAAACCCTGTTTTCAATTTCCTTGGTGATCTTATTGGTTTTTTCAATATCGGTCCCCTCCGGATATTCTATATATACAATGATCTGATTGGGTTTGTTGTCAGGAAAAAATTCAACCTTGGTTCTTTGAGATACGATGGAAGCTCCGAAGCCTCCGAAAGCGATCAATAACAGCAAGACTGTTCCCAGGGTTATTGCATAAGGCTTCCAGCCTTTCAGGGCCTTTTTTAAATTTCTCTCATAAAACAGTTCCCATTTACTTAAGATGCGGCTTTGAAAATACTTTGCCATTTTTCTAAGAGCCAGTCTATAAGCCCAAAGCAGGACAGCAGTAATCACCATTATGGATCCAAGAAGCCTGTATGGTCCCCCAACAATGATGATCAGCAGCCCGAAGAGGGTGAGTATAACAGATACAGAGATCATATTTTTAAGCGACATGTCTTTGTCTTGAATACTCATGAATTGAGAAACCAGAACTGAATTAAAGAAGATCGCGACGAAAAGGGATGACCCCAGCACCACTGATAGGGTAATGGGTAAAAAGATCATGAACTCTCCCGTCATACCCGGCCACATTCCCAACGGAATAAAGGCGGCTACTGTAGTTGCCGTGGATATGATAATGGGAAATGCGATTTCACTGATACCTTTTTTGGCCGCTTCCTTACGGTCCATACCTTCTTCATCCATGAGGCGGTATACATTTTCAACCACGACGATACCATTGTCAACCAGCATACCCAGCCCCATGATCAATCCAAATAGGATCATGGTATTCAAGGTGTAGCCCAGGGCGTTGAGAATCATCAGCGACAACAGCATAGACATTGGAATGGCAAACCCTACGAAAAGTGCATTTCTAAATCCTAAAAAGAACATCAATACCGTCACCACCAAGATGATTCCAAAAACGATATTGTTGACCAAATCATCTACCTGGCCAATTGTTTTTGATGACTGGTCATTGGTAATCGAAATTTTAAGGTCGCTTGGGAACACATTGATCCTGGCATCCTCTACTATTTCTGTAATTTTCTCAGCAGCGTCCACCATATTCTTGCCGGCTCTTTTCTTTACGTCAAGCATGACCACTACTTCACCAAAATTTCGGGCATAGGTAGTCCTTTCTTTTTCCTTGAAGGAAACCTCGGCGATGTCTTTGAGGTAGATCGGAAAATTACTTTCAGATTTGACAACGAAGTTATTCAGTTCTGAAGGGGTCTCAATTTCTCCAATGATCCTTATGGTTCGCCTTTGACCGCTGGAAACCAGGTTGCCTGCTGACATGGTTAAGTTGCCACCGCTGACGGCGTTGATCACGTCATCAAAACTCACTTTGGCCGCCATCATTTTATATATATCCACGGCAATTTCGACTTCCTTTTCCTGCGCCCCCCTGATGTCAACCTGTTTGATCTCCAGAAGGCCCTCTATTTCATCTTCCAGATATTCTGCATATTCTTTAAGTTTTTCTACCGGGTAGTCACCTGAGATATTGATGTTCAGAATAGGCATTTCTTCCGAAAGGCTCAATTCAAAAACATTGGGTTCTACTTTTGCATCATTGAAGGTTGGCCAGTCTTCGCCTGCAGCTTCCGAATCAATTTCATCTTTTACTTTTTGCTTGGCGGCATCAACGTTGATATTCTCGTCAAATTCAACAATGAGCATCGAATAATCTTCTTGTGAAGTAGAGGTGATCTCCACCACATTGGAGATGGTTTTTAATTTTTCCTCCAACGGATCGGTCAATAGTTTTTCAATATCCTCTGCTGTATTGCCGGGATAAAGCGAACTCACGTAAATTTTGGTTTCTTTTATTTCCGGAAAGTTTTCACGGGGCATGTTGTTATAGGCACTGATGCCCGAGATTAAAATCATCAGGATAATGACATAAATAGTCGTCTTGTTGTTGATTGCCCAGGAAGACAAGGCAAACTCTTTATCGAGTATTTTTTTCTGTTTGACCATGTTTAGGAGGCTTGCTTGATGATTTTAACCTTTTGACCATCATTTACACTTCTTGCACCTTCAAGAATAATTTCCATTCCCGGCTCAAGTCCTTTGATAACCTCGATAACATCTCCTTGGGTCAGCCCCGTTTCAACAATCATTTTCTCAGCTGTCGCTTCATTATCATTTTCAATGTCTCTGATCGCATAGACGTATTGTTCTCCACTGGCATTTTCTGATATGATGCTTTGTGGAAGCAAAAGGGCCTTTGTATTTGAATAATCATTGATTCTCAGTTTAACCGTAAGGTTGGGTTTGATGGAATTGTCTTTCTCAAGGATGGGCACTTCAACCCGAAAGGTCCTGTTGCTTGGATTGATAAAGTCTCCCACCTGCCTTATTTTGGATTCCATTTTCTGGCCCAGGATGGGGAATTGAATCTCAACCCTTTTGTTTTTTGTAACGTTCGCAATATGTTTTTCCGGAACATCTGTTACAATGTACATGTTGTCCAGGTTTATAAGCCTGATTAGAGGGGTCTGTCCCGGAAACACCACATTGCCCTGTTCCGTCAGGACTTCATCAATTGTCCCTGAAAAAGGTGCGGTAACAACGGTTTTAGAAACCTGTTGTTCCAGCTGCCGGATGGCCTGGGTCTGGGCCTCATAATTTGATTTGGCTTGCAGGTATTGTATTTCGCTGCCAATTTTTTGATCCCAAAGCCTTTGCTGACGTTCAAAGGTGGTTTTTGCCAATTCCAGTTGGATTTTCATTTGGGCAAGCTGTTGACTCAGGCCGCCATCATCTATTTTTGCCAGGACCTGATCTTTTTTTACCCATTGCCCCTCTTTTACATATACATTGCTGAGAATCCCTGAAAATTCAGGATAGATCACCAACAGGTCCTTGGTTGTCACGTTTCCCTGCAATTCAATATAATGATCAAAATGCTGCTGTTCCAGTTTAAAGGTAGTGACCAGTGGAATTTTCTTTGCCTGGTCAAGATTTGAAATGGCGATATCGAGACGCTTGATCTGCTCATTGAGCTGATGTTGCTCCTGCACCAATTCAGATTTTTTAAGTCGGATCGATCCAAGATCGTTCGTTTCAATGACTGCATCTACGCTTCCGGTATCTTTTTCTCCGCAAGATGATACCAGGGCCATGGTTATAATAAGAGGTATGATTTTATTCATTTTAAAATAAGTTGAGTGCATTTTCTAGTTCTACTTTAGTTTGTATAATTTCCATGATGGACTGGATATAGTCCTGCTGGGTTCTATAAAGCTGATTTTGTACATTGGTCAGGTTGATACTTGAGCTCAGCCCTTCAAAAAATTTGATTTGCTCTTTTTCAGCAATTCGTTCGGCGAGAACGAGATTTTCGCTTGAGGTTTGAAACTGATCAAGAGCGAATTGGTATTTATTCTTCGCAGTGGAGACTTGTAATTTCAACTGTTCGGAAGTTTCATTCCTTAAAATCTCTGATTGTGTCAAATTAATTTTTGCCTGCTGAGTTCGGGCGCTTCTTTGCAGACTGCTGAAAATGGGCACTTTTAAACTTACTCCAAACAAGGATGAATTAAACCAGTTGCCAGCATTTTCAAAGAAGATAAAATTGTTGTTATTGGCAAACTGAGAATAATTGATAAAAGCATTCAGGGTTGGCATTCCCTTGGTTTTTTCATATTTCACCAGTAAAGCATCTGATTCAACTTTATTATCTGCAATTTTAAAGTCAATGTGGTTCTCCACGTCAAACTGGGTTTGGACGATATTCAGATCAGTACTTCGCAAGGCAAGATTTTCCAAAGTCTCTGTGAGCAAAACAGGTTGATCAATAGGAATGCCCAGGGTCAGATTGAACATTTGCCTTGAAATAAATTCTAGTCTTGTGGCTTTATTGAGCTCATTGTTGATATTTGACAAGGTAATTTGTTGTTGCTCAAAGTCCTGTTCTTCGGCAAACCCATTTTCCATCAGGGCACGTGTTTCAAAAAGATTTTTTTCTAAAACCTCTTTGTTTTTTTCAAGTATTAAGATGGTTTCCTTTGATATGAGAACTGTTCCATAAGCATTGATCACGGCTTCACGAATGCTCTGGTCAGTTTTTTCTTTGGCCAGATTGGATATTTTAAGAAAGGTTTTGGCAGATTGCAGTCCGACCAGGTAGGAACCGTCAAAGAGAATTTGATTTAGAGTAACCGTGGCGTTCATGTTTTGTTTGGCACCAAAGACGACTTCTTCAAATTCTCCCGGGGTACCTCCAACTATTTCTGCCGGAATAAAAGTGACAGCCTGTTTGAGCCAGTTCTGGTAATCAACTGTTCCGTCAATTTGTGGGAATCCAAAAGAAGTGGCTTCCCATTTTTGTTTTTCTGCAGCGTCAATGTCAAGAGCAGCATTCCTGACAGTATAATTGTTTTGCAAAGCGTATTGGATGGCCTCGTCAAGTGTAAATGAGAATGATTCCTGTGCTTTTACAGCAATACTCATGAACAACAAGAATAACAAGGGGTATGTCTTTTTCATTTCTTTAGAATGTTTTTTAATGTTTTTAGTCCCTTTTCAGAAGCGATTGCCCGTATATGATATTCGAGGAAAGCATCCTTTAGGGAAGATATTCCATAAACATCAAGGGGAAATAAATCATAGTTGGTCAGGCTCATATTCCCGCTGAAATAGAACCTGCTTATCAAATCGACGTCAATATCCTTTCTGTAATATCCATCTTGTATTCCTCTCGTCAGATTATCGACAATACATAAATTAACACATTCAAATTGTTTATCCTTGACCTGTTTGAATATCCTTGGATAGTATTTCTGCAGTTGATAAGCCGGCGATGATTTTTCATTTTTCAATTGGTCGTGCACCATTGATTTTATTGTAAATATTTCTTCAATCGGATTATAATGGGCCGAGCAGACCTTATTGATTGTCTCATTGATATTGTCAAGCACATAAAAGGTAGCGGCTTCGACCAGTTTTAATTTTGTTTTAAAATGAGAATAAATGGTTTTTTTTGACATACCGAGTTCCATGGCAATGTCATCCATAGTCACACTTTTGAATCCCAGATTCAAAAACATATCTGCTGCTTTATGTAAAATTTTTTCTTTCATAAGAGGGCAAAGATAGCAAAGGAAACTTTAAACACAAAAAAAGTTTCCTAAGTTTACAATAATTTAATGTTGTCTTTTTTTATAGGGGCTGACGTAAAGGCGTTGTTCCGGTTTTTGCATGAAAAGTTTCAGAAATAATGCGGAAAGAAAGGTGCCTGTATGCAGAGAATAATTATTTTTACAGAAAATCAGAGCTGTGGATATAAAACGATATAAGGAAACTTTTCTAAGCTATTTGCAAAGGGAGACACTTACAAAAACCCCAGAAAACCTTTACCTTCCGATTGAATACATCATGAATCTTGGTGGTAAAAGGATCAGGCCCGTACTTGCACTGATGAGTTGTGACCTGTTTGGCACCGATTATAAGAAGGCATTGGAGGCAGCCTTATGCGTGGAGATGTTTCATAATTTCACTCTGATCCATGACGATATCATGGACAGGGCGGAATTGAGAAGGGGTAAGGAGACTGTACACAAAAAATGGGACCTGAATGCAGGCATCCTTTCGGGAGATGCACTGATGATACTTTCCTATCAGCGCCTCGAATCTTATCATGGCCATGTGTACAAAGAATTGATGTCGCTTTTTAATCAGGTGGCCATCGAGGTTTGCGAGGGACAGCAGCTGGATATAGATTTTGAGTCTATGACAACGGTTGACCTGAATACCTATTTTAAAATGATCAGTTGCAAAACTGCCGTCCTGGTCGGATGCTCCCTGAGAATGGGCGCCATTGTTGCTGCTGCCACTCAGGAGGATCAGGAAGAAATCTATGAATTTGGGCGGAATCTGGGAATTGCCTTTCAATTACAGGACGATTATCTGGATACTTTTGGCACATCTGATTTTGGCAAAAAAATTGGGGGCGACATTTTAGAACATAAAAAAACGTACCTCTATATCAAAACGCTTCAACTGGCTGATGATAAAGACAAAAAAGCCTTGCTGGACTTGTATGGGTCCGATGACACTTCTGATGCTAAAGTTCAAACTGTCAAAGAATTATTTATAAAATACCAGACAGATCGCCTGCTTTTACAGGAAATAGAAAAGTATACCACAAAGGCCTTTAAAAATGTAGAGCGGCTTTCATTGGGTAAACAGGGTAAGGATGCATTGATCAGTTTTGGAAATGGTCTCATGAAACGAAAAAAATAATGCCTCCAGCTGAACCCATAGGCCCTTCTCTTTTAAAGGAAATAGAGAACACGAGACTCTTGCATGAACTCATCCTGCAATTGAACAAAGATATTGCGCTGGCCGGGCTGGACTTTAAAATCGTACAAAAAGCAGCGGCACAGGAAATCGTTGCCCAACTGCAGTCTCTTTTGTTCGAGTGCATCAAAACTGACTTTGACGGCTATCTTAATTTTTTATACCGGGTTGATGTGTCTGAACATATTTTGAGATCACTCAAAGAATCAGATCCTTTGATGCTGTCCCAAAAAGTCACATGGATCGTGCTCCAGCGGGAATGGCAGAAGGTATGGTTTAAAAGTAAAAACCAATAACAGGATTCCAGGCAGACCCATAAACACTTTTATTTGCATCATATAAAACGTCGTACCTGAATCCGAAGGAAACATTTCCGGTAACAAATGCTGCCCCTAAATAGATCGCATTATTCCAATACTGATCAGCCCTGTAGCCTCCTCTGTTCGTATGAAGTGCCTCATATTCTGCTGAGAGTTGAAGCATGGGAACCGGTCTGACTGCGGCCATAATACTTCCTCCGATGGAATTTTGATGGTATCCAAAAAACCTGTCGTCATAATCGGAATAAATATAAGTGATACCGAAACCGGTGATAAACTGGGGAGAAATATTGTAATAGGCTTTCGGGGCCAGTAAAATATCGGTTCCTCCATTCCAAAAAGAAAAGCCAATATTCCCTCCAAAACTCCAGGTTCTTTGGTAAGGATCTTTTTTACGCTGCTGAGCAGATGCAGTTTTCTCAGCCTGTTTCTCTGATTGGAATTTATAATCTGGGTTGTTCTCGATGACGACTTTTTCCTGGGCCGTTACCGATATAAAAAGGAAACAAAAACAAATGGACAAATACAGGCGATGGATCATATTTTTTAATTTAGGACTTAGGTTTTCTATTTTAATTATTCAAAGATAATTATTGTACAAGACTAAAAAAAATAGTAATATTGCACTCCGATTTCGGACCCATAGCTCAGTTGGTTAGAGCACCTGACTCATAATCAGGTGGTCCTAGGTTCGAGCCCTAGTGGGTCCACCGAAAGCCCGATTTTTGTTTCGGGCTTTTTTTTTAGATGAGGCAGATGATGTTATGATTTGATTTTTGAGATAAATAAATTCAGTTATTGTTTTTTTTTTGAGTTTAAAAATATTAATTTTATACTAAGTAAGCGTTTTTATTGTTGACAATTCAGTTTGCAAGGGAATTAATAAAAAAAAATTAATGAATGTTGTTGATATTGTTTTTAATCGTTTTCCTATATTTGCAACAAATTAGGTTTAATTACGTTATAAAAATCTAAAAGATTAATATTGTATGGCAAATAAATACTTAAAGACGATTCTGTTTTTTGCTTTTATTTTAGTATCGGAACTAGCTATTGCTGGCCCCCCGCCCCCGCCACCGCCTGTATTGCCCATTGATGGAGGAATTTTAGGCTTGTTTGCCCTCGCTATAGGTTTTGCCATTAAAAAAATTCACGACCATTCGAAGAAATAATCAGTTCTTCAAAAGTCTGGCCACATACTTACCAATGACATCAAATTCCAAATTCACAAGGTCATTTACTTTGATCTGGTGAAAATTTGTATTTTCATAGGTATAGGGAATAATGGCGACGCTGAAACTGCTTTCCCTTGAATTCACCACAGTAAGACTCACACCATTTACAGTGATTGATCCTTTTTCAATGGTCAGATTTTTGTATGCTGGATCATAGCTGAAGGTATAAAGCCAACTGCCATCGGTTTCTTTGACTTCGGTGCAGGTGGCAACCTGATCAACGTGGCCCTGAACGATATGCCCGTCCAGTCTGGAGCCGAGTTTCATGGCCCTTTCCAGGTTGACCCTGGAGCCCACGATTAGATTTCCGATGCTGGATTTGTCAATGGTCTCTTTGATGGCTGTGATCGTATGAGAATTTTCGCTCAAATCAACTACGGTAAGGCATACTCCGTTGTGTGCCAGGCTCTGATCAATTTTGAGCTCCTTTGAGAGATCACTGGTGACTGTTATGTGTAAATTGTCTTTCTCCTTTTCCAATTTTGTAACTTCTCCCAACTCTTCAATTATTCCTGTAAACATCTTCTATTTTTATTATTAAATTTGTGATTCGGTAAAATTGAACTACCTTTCAAAATTAAGAAATATTAAACAGTGCAATGAAAAAAAAGCATAAAATTAAAGTTGGAATTTCTGTTGGAGATTTAAGCGGTATCGGCATCGAGATCGTTCTCAAATCATTCGAAGATAACCGGATGCTTGACTTTTGTACACCCGTCATTTTTGCGTCTTCCAAAATGATCAGTCACCATAAAAAAATTCTGAACATCGACACCAATATTCACGGAATTGACAGTCTGAATAAAATTGTGCCGCAAAAGGTAAATTTGCTCAATGTCTGGAAAGAGATCGTTGACGTGGAAATCGGCAAACCTGATAAAAATAGCGGTGAATATGCCTTGTTGTCTTTGGAAAAGGCAGTTCAGGCCCTGAAAAATAAACAAATTGACGTACTGGTAACTGCTCCTATCGACAAGCATAATATACAGTCTGACACGTTTCAGTTCAAGGGGCATACCGAATTTCTGGAAGAGCACCTTGAAGGGGAGAGTCTTATGATTTTGATGTCAGATGAACTGAGGGTAGGATTGATTACAGGTCATATTCCGATCAAGGAGGTTGCTGCGGCGATCAGTCCTGAGCTCATTGCCAGAAAGGTTCAAATTATGTATGAATCCCTGGTGCAGGATTTCGGTATCCCGAAACCTAAAATAGCTGTTTTAGGTCTTAACCCGCATTGTGGTGACCAGGGTGTTATAGGCACTGAGGATGACGATATTGTTCGTCCCGCGATCGAAGACATTCAGAAAAAGGGACAGTTGGTTTATGGTCCTTATGCAGCGGACAGTTTTTTTGGAAACGAAAATTACAGAAGTTTTGATGGGGTACTGGCCATGTATCATGACCAGGGACTTGCACCTTTTAAGACACTGGCCTTTGGTAAGGGAGTGAACTTTACAGCGGGCCTGAACAGGGTCAGGACATCTCCTGATCATGGAACCGCATTCGAAATTGCAGGTAAAGGGAAGGCTGAATTCAGTTCTTTCAAGGAGGCTGTCTTCACTGCAATCAGAGTCTTTAAGAATCGGGAGGAGCATATTTATCTGAACCAAAACAAACTGCAGCCTCAAAAAGAGAAGAAAACGCAATATTCTAAATAAATAGTTTTCGAATACTTAATTTTTTATTATCTTTGCGCGCTCAAATTTATGTACAGATGAAATTGTTAAGTGATTTTGTGTTGTCTTTTTTTGGATTGAAGGAGGGGGTGCACAAATTTGAATATAAAATTGACAAACAGTTCTTTGAGTCTTTTGAATACGATGATTTTTTAGATGCAGACCTGGCGGTACATCTCGATTTTGTAAAAAAGAGTACCTTGCTTGAGTTGTATTTTAAAAGTGAAGGTGTGGTCACCATGCCTTGCGACCTTTCCAATGAGCCTTTTGAATTGCCCTTAACAGGTGCGCTTGATCTGGTAGTGAAGTTTGGAACAGAATATAATGATGACAATGAGGAAGTTTTGATTTTGCCTCATGGAGAGCATCAGTTGAATCTGGCACAGTACATTTATGAAATGATTGTATTGTCAGTACCAAGGAAAAGGATACATCCCGGAATTAAGGATGGCACGTTAAAATCGGACATTTTAGAGAAACTCGAAGAGTTGAGTCCAAATAAGAATAAAGAAACGGATAAGATTGATCCCAGATGGGATGATTTGAAAAAATTACTAATTGATAAAAATAAGTAGAGATGGCACATCCTAAAAGAAAAACGTCAAAGCAGAGAAGAGACAAAAGAAGAACTCACTATAAAGCTACAGCGCCTCAAATTGCAAAAGATCCTACAACCGGAGAGGCTCATTTGTACCACAGGGCCCACTGGCACGAAGGAAAACTGTACTACAGAGGTCAGGTTTTAATTGACGCTACAGAGAATCAGGCATAATCGAAAAATTTCGATAAAAATGTAAAAAACCCTCAAATAGGAGGGTTTTTTTTATTGATTTCAATTGAAAAAGGATAAAAAATGTAATTTTTTGATGATCTTGCAAACTTAATTTTATTACTTTTGACCACTGTTTTATCATTTTGCTTACATTTTTTGTCCATAAGTCAGAAAACATACAGATATGAATAAAGTAACTGCTGCGATAACCGCTGTTGGGAAATATGTTCCTGATTATGTTCTTACCAACAAAGAGTTGGAAACCATGGTAGAGACCAATGACGAATGGATCACGTCCAGAACCGGTATCAAGGAAAGAAGAATTTTGAAGGATGAAGGAAAAGGGACTTCTTATCTTGCCATCAAATCTGCAGAAAATCTTATTGAAAAATCTAACCTGGATCCAAAGGAAATTGAGCTGGTGATATTGTGTACGGCAACCCCCGATATGCAGGCGGCCTCAACAGGTGCTTATGTGGCAACTGAAATTGGGGCGGTGAATGCATTTTCTTTTGATCTGGAATCGGCTTGTTCGAGTTTTTTATACGGACTTTCGGTTGCAGCTGCTTATATTGAATCGGGAAGATACAAGAAGATCTTGCTTATTGGGGCAGACAAAAATTCTTCCATGATTGATTATACCGACAGGGCTACCTGTATTATTTTTGGTGATGGTGCCGGGGCAGTATTGGTAGAACCTACTGATGATGGTAACGGCTTGCAAGACGAATTCATGCGAACTGACGGTTCGGGCAGAGAATTTTTAAATGTTGCCGCAGGAGGCTCGGTCATGCCGGCTACTGAAGAAACAGTCAGGGAAAGATTGCATTTTGCCCGTCAGGACGGTCAAACTGTTTTTAAAAATGCTGTATTCAATATGGCTGATGTTTGCGAGAAGATCCTTGTCAGAAATGATTTGAAAAATGAAGAAGTTGACTGGCTGGCGGCGCATCAGGCAAATAAACGCATTGTAGAGGCTACGGCCCGAAGAATGGACCTTGACGCTTCGAAGGTCATGTTGAACATACAAAATTATGGAAATACCACTTCAGCGACACTGCCTTTGTTGTTAGCTGATTATGAGAAGCAACTTAAAAAGGGAGATAATGTGATTTTTGCCGCATTCGGTGGCGGATTTTCATGGGGCTCGATCTATTTTAAGTGGTGCTATAATTCATAAACTCATTCTAAATAAACATTTATGGACTTAAAAGAAATTCAAAATCTAATTAAATTTGTTGCCAAATCAGGTGCAAATGAGGTGAAGTTGGAGATGGGTGACGTTAAAATTACGATCCGGACAGGACCAAAAGGCAAGGAAACCACATTTATTCAACAGCCACCACAGGTTCAAATGCCAGTCCAGGTGCAACCTGAGGCACAGGCTGCAGCTCCTGCTGAAGAAACTCCATCTGAGACTGCTCAGAGCAAGGATGACGACTCAAAATACATCGTAATCAAATCACCGATCATCGGTACACTTTACCGCAAGCCATCTCCTGATAAACCTGTGTTTGTCAAAGTAGGTGATACCATTGAGGCTGGAGATACTGTATGTATCATTGAGGCGATGAAACTCTTTAACGAAGTTGAATCAGAGGTTTCAGGTAAAATTGTAAAAGTTTTGGTAGAGGATTCGACTCCTGTAGAATTTGATCAGCCATTATTTTTGATAGATCCTTCTTAGAATCTTCCGATATTTATGGGGTGAGTGCTTCAAGCGTCTCTCCCTTGATTCAATACTAATGTAATTCGATGAAATTATGTTTAAAAAAATATTAATTGCAAACCGGGGAGAAATTGCCTTACGAATCATTCGTACTTGTCGGGAAATGGGTATCCGCTCTGTTGCTGTTTATTCAACAGCCGATGCAGAAAGCTTACATGTCCGTTTTGCCGATGAAGCAGTTTGTATTGGTCCGCCTTCTAGTGCGGATTCTTACCTGAAAATTTCAAATATTATAGCGGCTGCCGAAATTACCAATGCTGATGCCATTCATCCCGGATACGGATTTTTGTCAGAGAACGCAAGATTTTCAAAGATCTGTGAGGAACATGGGATCAAGTTTATCGGGGCCACCGAAGAGATGATCAACCTGATGGGAGACAAAGCTGCGGCCAAGTCTACCATGGACAAGGCAGGTGTGCCTACTGTTCCTGGTTCAGAAGGAATTTTGTCATCGCTAACCGTTGCTAAAAAAACGGCAAAAAATATCGGTTATCCCGTCATGCTCAAGGCAACTGCCGGTGGTGGAGGTAAGGGAATGCGAGCCATCTGGAAAGAGGAAGATCTTGAACCCGCATGGGAATCAGCCCGTCAGGAGGCAAAAGCTGCATTTGGAAATGACGCCATGTACATGGAAAAATTGATCGAAGAACCAAGGCACATCGAGATTCAGATCGTTGGTGATTCACAGGGCAGGGCATGTCATTTATCTGAAAGGGATTGCTCGATACAAAGAAGACATCAAAAACTGACTGAAGAGACTCCATCACCCTTTATGACCGATGAATTAAGGGAGCAGATGGGTAATGCGGCAGTAAAAGCTTCAGAATTCATAAAATATGAAGGTGCCGGAACCATTGAATTTTTGGTAGACAAGCACAGGAACTTCTATTTTATGGAAATGAATACCAGGATACAGGTGGAACACCCGATTACCGAACAGGTGATCGCTAATTTTGATTTGATCTGCGAACAGATCAAAGTGGCTGCGGGGGTACCCATTATAGGGATCAATTATTTTCCTACGCAGCATTCCATAGAATGCAGGATCAATGCTGAAGATCCGTACAACGGATTCAGGCCTTCCCCTGGAAATATAACCATTTTTCATGCTCCGGGAGGTCATGGGGTGCGTTTGGATACCCATGTTTATGCCGGTTATACCATTCCTCCTAATTACGATTCGATGATCGCGAAGTTGATCGTCACTGCCCAGACACGTGAAGAGGCCATCAGCAAGATGAAAAGAGCTCTGGATGAATTTGTGATCGAAGGTGTAAAAACAACCATCCCTTTCCACAGGCAATTGATGGATGATCCCGCTTATATTTCCGGGAATTATACCACCAAGTTTATGGAAGACTTTGTCATGGAAAAAGAATAATGACCAAGTGTGATGATTTAAAGATATGATTGATTCATATCTTTTTTTTTACATTTATAAAAACAATTCTGATCAGGAGGATCATCTCTGAATCAGGATGCATGCCAAGACTTTAATTCGCCAGGAATGAAGGATCATGATCTTAAAATCGATGGAATCGACAAATTAATTCTCAATCAATTGATGCAGGACGCGCGAACGCCAATTTTGAGTATTGCCCGTGAAATAGGAATTTCCGGTGCGGCCATTCATCAAAGATTAAGAAAACTTGAGGCATCCGGCCTTATTTCGGGATCAAAATTTGTGATCAATCCAAAGGTCCTCGGGTTCAAAACCCTTGCCTTTGTGGGAATTTTTCTAGACAGTTCAAGCAAATACAGGGAGGCCATAAAACGTTTGCAAGACATTGACGAGGTCATCGAAAGTCATTATACCACAGGAAATTACGCCATTTTTGTAAAGATTCTTTGCCGCGACAACGAACATTTAATGCAGGTGCTGAATCATCAAATCCAAAATATCAAAGGGGTGGCCCGAACCGAAACCTTTATTTCTCTGGATCAGCAGATCGATCGGCAAATGAAGATTTGATGTTCTTTTGTCTTGAAACAAATGAAGCGCAGCAAATTCACGATTTCTTAAAACAATTTTAAAGGGATGAGTAAAAGAACCAAACCTGCCTGCCGGCAGGCAGGAATTCAAGGCTCACATTCTTTTAGTTAAATTTCGAATCCTCGCAGCCATTCGTTGCGAACTCGTCCAAAGGACTCAAACAGCGCAACTCCAATATGTCTGCTTGCGGTTGAAATTTTATACTAAAATAATGAAGGCCGTTTTACTCTAAACATAATTTCAATCGGAGGTGATCTTTTACGTCAGTGTAGTTTGAAAATCGCGTTAAGAATTTCTGAAACCCTGCCTACCGACAGGCAGGCATGGAAGGAATTTAGCGATTTTTAAACGGTTTTTATGCGTTCGATAGAAAAGCTTAAAAAACACCTAGTAAAAGAATAGAGGCTCCTTTTTTTGGTTCTTTTTTTGGAGCGGCAAAAAAATGAACAAAAACTATCAAGGCAAAAGGACAAATAAAAATTAACTCAGAGCTTCACTGCAAGTGAAACCCTGAGTCAATCAAAAATCATTTTCTCACTTAACACTTAACACTTAAAACCTAGCTCCTGCTATTGTAAATATTCACATAGTACAACAAGGTGGCAATTGAACTGAGCGCCGCTACCACATAAGTACGGGCGGCCCATTTCAAGGCATCTTTGGCTGCATCATGCTCATTGGGGGCCAGCATGTTTTTTTCATCCAGCCAGGCCAGCGCCCTGTTGCTGGCATCATATTCAACCGGCAAGGTGACAATCGTAAAAACAACGGTTGCAGCGAATAAAAGGATGCCGAGAAACAACAATTGAGGAAAGACTTCCACGGTGAAAATACCTCCTATCAGCAAAAAAGAGGCCAGTTTCGATGAGATGCCCACTGCGGGTACCAATCTTGATCTCAGCTGGAGCCACGCATAACTCTTAGCGTGTTGCACCGCATGACCGCATTCGTGCGATGCCACAGCAGCTGCAGCGGCATTTCTTTGTCCGTAAACGGCTTCACTGAGATTCACCGTTTTATTTTGAGGATTGTAATGATCTGTCAATTGCCCTGGAGTAGAGATCACCTGCACATCATAGATCTGATTGTCTGCCAACATTTTTTCAGCGATTTCTTTTCCGCTCATTCCGTTTTGCAAATGCAGTCCGGAGTATTTTTTGAATTTGCTCTTCAATCTGCTCTGGACAAGCATGCCGAGCAGACCAATTAAAATGATCAATAAAAAAGAACCTGTCATATTAAATCTGTATTATGTTTTTAATTGATACTTTTACATCAAATATCGTGCAAATTTACTGAGTCATGAAAAACAGGGTTCCTGACATTCTTTTGATCTATACCGGAGGAACCATTGGTATGGTCAAGGATTATAAAACAAATGCGCTCAAGGCATTTAATTTTGACCAGATAAAAAGCAAGATCCCGGAGTTGAAATTGCTCGATTGTAACATTGAAACCGTTAGTTTTCCATGTCCAATAGATTCGTCAGACATGTCGCCAAAATATTGGGTCGAGATCGCAGAGATCATCGAAAACAGATATGATGACATTGATGGTTTTGTGGTGTTGACAGGTACTGACACTATGTCTTATACTGCGTCTGCGATGAGCTTTATGCTCGAAAATTTGAATAAGCCGGTTATTTTCACTGGATCTCAGCTTCCGATCGGTGACCTTAGAACAGATGCCAAAGAAAACCTGATCACGGCCATTCAGGTGGCTGCCACGCAAGAAAACGGGAAGGGAAAGATCAGGGAGGTGGGCCTTTATTTTGAATATAAGCTCTACAGGGCCAACAGGACCACCAAGGTCAGTTCCGAACAATTTGAGGCTTTTGAATCACCAAATTATCCGCACCTTGGCGAAAGTGGTGTCCATTTGAATTTTAATACGCGCTGGATCAAAGATGAAGACCAGACCGCCGGACTCGTTGTCAGAAAAAACTTTGATTCAAATGTTGTTGTTCTTAAATTATTTCCCGGAATTACCGAGAAAGTTGTTGAGCATATGCTCAGTTTTTCTGAACTTGAAGGTGTTGTAATGGAAACCTATGGCGCCGGAAATGCCCCGACTGCATCATGGTTTATTGATATTGTAAAACGCACGATAGATCGAAAAATTCCGGTCATCAATGTGACCCAATGTACAGGAGGAAGCGTGTTGATGGGACTATATGACAGCAGCATCAGATTAAAGGAGATCGGTGTGATCAACGGGAAGGATATCACCACAGAATCGGCCATAGCCAAGCTAAAATACCTTTTGGGTTTACAGACATCGCATAAGGATTTTAAAACAAAATTTGAGCGTTCCCTAAGGGGTGAAATGAGCTAGTTTTGCTTTAAAAGTTTTTACAATTAAATTATTTTTTGTTACTTGCCGGTCATATAAAATTTTGACATTTTGGAGAGGTGGCCGAGTGGCTTAAGGCGCACGCTTGGAAAGCGTGTTTATGAGAAATTGTAACAAGGGTTCGAATCCCTTTCTCTCCGCGGAAGATGTTTTTATGTTCCAAAATTTTTATATCTTTAAACCCGTTAACTAAATTTAAATAACAAACATTTACAAAATGAAAAAAGTATTTACTATCCTTGCGATGACAGGATTGATGTTATTGAGCTCGGCTCAGGACATTTATGCACAAACAGAACCAGTTGCTGAGAAAACTTTTCACCAAGTTTTGAAACAACGTTTTATTGAAGGTGGTCCTTTCTTTATGGGGATTGTATTGGTAACATTGATTTTAGGATTGGCTATTGCCATTGAGAGAATCATATACTTGAACATGGCTACCACCAACACCGAAAAATTAGTAAATAACGTAGAAGAAGCTATGGGTACAGGTGGTGTTGAGGCCGCTAAAGAACTTTGTAGAAATACTAAAGGGCCTGTTGCTTCAATCTTCTACCAGGGATTGGATAGAATGGACGAAGGTGTGGATGCTGCTGAAAAGGCCGTTGTGTCTTATGGTGGTGTGCAAATGGGACTCTTAGAGAAAAATGTTTCCTGGTTGTCCTTATTTATTGCCCTGGCTCCGATGCTTGGTTTCATGGGAACAGTAATTGGTATGATTAGTGCATTTGACTCTATCGAGGCAGCGGGAGATATTTCTCCAGCGGTTGTGGCCGGTGGTATTAAAGTGGCACTTTTGACAACTGTATTTGGTTTGGTAGTCGCAATTATCCTTCAGATCTTTTACAATTACATCATTTCAAAAATTGACGGTATTGTAAACAATATGGAAGATGCCTCTATTAAATTGGTGGATCTTTTGATCAGAAATAAATAAGACCAGAATTATGAATAGTAAAATAGCTAAAATATTATCTTTAGTCACAGGATTGATAGGCCTGATAGCCATCTATTTTCTGGTAAGGATAATTATGGAAGGAGATGATGCTGTGAAAGAAAGTCTTGACCTTCAGAACAGTCTTGTGTCGCCCTTCGTTTCATTTGCGAAGGTCATCCTGATGATTACGGCGATCATCGCCGTTGTGTTCTCGGTGTGGAACCTGGTAAGACAGCCCAAACTCCTTAAAAAGACTTTAATTTCCCTGGCTGCGTTGGCAGTTTTGCTGATGTTTGCCTATGCAATGGCTTCAGATGCTGCTGTAACCAATGCTTCAGGAAATATTATAAAAGACGGGGAAGCTGGAAGTACTTCTAAATGGGTCAGTACCGGTATTTGGTACTCCATGATCCTGGGAGGTATAGGTTTAGGTTTCTTCTTGTGGGATTTTGTAAAATCTTTATTCACAACAAAATAATATTATGGCAAAGAGAGATGTACCGGAAATCAATGCGGGGTCAATGGCCGATATTGCGTTCTTGTTGCTCATATTCTTTTTAGTAACAACTACAATGGATGTGGATACAGGGATTAGTAGAAAGTTGCCTGAAAAGCAACCTGAAGACGCCCCTGAACCGCCAAAATTGAAAGAGAAGAATGTGTTCATCGTAACGGTGAACCGCAACAATGAAATACTTGTAGAGGGTGAAAAATTCATGACCGTGGATGAGCTTCGTGAAGAGGCCATCAAATTCATTGACAATGGTGGTGGATTAGGAAACCCGATTGATGGCGCAGAACCTGCAGAGTGCGACTGGTGCGAAGGGGCTAAGGACCCTGCATCGTCTGACCACCCTAACAAGGCAGTCATCTCTTTGGAGAGTGACAGAGGTACGTCATATGGAACTTATATTTCTGTTCAGAATGAGTTGGTTGGGGCTTATACCGATTTGAGAAACAGGCTGTCTGAAAAAATGTATGGGGTGTCCTATACGCAGCTTTTGAAAGACTCGAAGAATAACCCGACGAATGAAACATTTAAGGAGAGAGTTAATTTAATCAAAGGGAAATACCCTCAGATCATATCTGAGGCAGAACCTACAAAGTAATTTCTTATGTCGAAGTTTAAAAAGAAGAAAAAAGGAATGCCGGGTATATCGACAGCGTCGTTACCTGATATTGTTTTTATGTTGTTGTTCTTTTTTATGGTTACAACGGTAATGCGTGAAACGGAACTGAAGATCAAAAAGCCACAGTTGCCTAAGGCTACAGAGATCAAAAAACTTGAGCGAAAAAGTTTGGTGAGTTATATCTATGTTGGAAAGGTTGAAGGTCAGAATGGGGATAAAATCCAGTTGAATGATCGTTTGGCAGATGTCAAAGATGTCAAGTATTTTATTTTCGCCGAAAGGGAGACACATTCAGAAGATGAGATCCCTCTATTAACCACTTCCATTAAAGCTGATATAAAATCCAACGTTGGAACCATTACAGACATTAAGGAAGAACTGCGGAACATCAACGCACTTAAAATCAATTATTCAACCCTAAAGGGTGATATAAGAGATAACATGAAATAAGTTTGGTTTAAATTTAGAACAATAAAAAACTCTCAAGCAATTGAGAGTTTTTTTTATGTCTTTTTATGGCTTGATCCTGATGGAATCAATCCAAATTTAAAATGAATGACGGCTTAAAATAAACCATGTATCTGCGCATCGATCCGGTCAATAATGGAGCCAAGATCTTCCTGGTTGTCAACGATATTCAAATTGTCGATATCAATGATCAGGAGCTTTCCTTTTTTGTAGGTTGAGATCCAGGCTTCGTATCTTTCATTGAGTCGGCTCAGATAATCAATACTGATGGAATTTTCAAAATCTCTCCCACGCTTGTGAATCTGTCCTACAAGGGTCGGGATGCTGGCTCTTAAATAGATCAGCAGATCCGGTGGTGCCACCAAACGCTCCATTAATTCGAACAAGGTCTCGTAATTGCTGAAATCTCTGTTGGTCATCAAACCCATGGCGTGCAAATTGGGAGCAAATATATTGGCATCCTCGTATATGGTCCTGTCCTGGATGATGTTCTTGCCGCTTTCACGAATCTCCAGGATCTGACGAAATCGGCTGTTCAGGAAATAGATCTGCAAATTAAAGGACCATCGTTCCATGGATCCATAAAAATCATCAAGATATGGGTTTTCAGCAACAGACTCAAAATGAGGTTCCCATTTATAATGTTTAGCCAATAAACTCGTCAAAGTTGTCTTTCCTGCTCCAATATTTCCGGCTATCGCAATATGCATAGGTTTCGTGGTTTGATTATAGTGAATAGCAATGGTTAGCGAAATTAAAAAAAATATGGCTTATATCAGTCTTTTAAATCAATTTTCAGATTTTTAATTTGTAATGATTCACATATTCACCATCGTAGATGCTGATATAAGAATTATTAACTGAGATTCCGTTGATGCCCTGCTCATGGCTCAGTAGAATGGGCAGGGTCTCTCTGCCATTGTAATAATAGAACGATCCTTCCGTCCTGAAAATAAACCCCTTTTGAAAAGGGTAGACGGCTTCAATTCCTTTTTTTTCAAGCTCCCCTATATAATTACCATATTCATTGAATTGCAACACGCCTGTGTCTGAAAGGATCCAAACATTTTTAAAGGTGCCAATGACTGCCCGCGGATTAAAAGAGCTGTCATAAAAGGTCATGGGCTGGGTCTGGGTCCGTTCGGATAAATTTTTATAATCATACAGGTGCAGCTTGTTGTCATCTGCATAGAGCCATATATTGTTCTGAGAAGATCCGGTGACGTACTGAACGTTATTGAACAGGGTTTCACTGGTAAAGTCAATTTTCTCACTGAGTTCGTTCAGCTTGTTGTCGAGGATGATCACGGCATTAAAATCTGCAAAGAACAAGATCAGTTTGAAAGGATTCTGGATGTTCACCGAGGTCAGTTTGCCCAGTAAAATGTTGCTGTAGGATATCTCCTCTTTATTATTTTTTTTAAAAAGGATGTTGTTATTGATATAATACAGATTCTCAAATTCATCCAGCCCCACAAAGGTGTCAGCTTTTAAAGGGGTCCTTGAATCGAGAGGAGCCATGATTTCCTGGGCCGCGCTATTCATAAAAACGAGGAACAGCAGCAGCAGTAAGGTATTTTTAGCAGGTAAGTTCATGGCCAATATTTATTCTGAAACACCCCAATGTCAAGGTGCATCAGGGTGCATCAGGGGTTCTAAAGCCCGAAAGCAGCTTTAATTTTATCAATGTAATCAAGTTTCTCCCAGGTGAATAATTCAACCTTATGTGATTTGTTTCCTGAATACGGCGAATGGAAATGCTTGGTTACAGTTACAGGGGTCCTGCCCATGTGTCCGTAAGCAGCCGTTTCGCTATAGATCGGATGGCGCAACTTAAGCCTTTTTTCAATCGCTGCAGGGCGCAGGTCAAAGATCGATTCGATGATCCTGGAGATCTCACCGTCTGTCTTGTCAATTTTTGAGGTGCGGTAGGTATCCACATTGATCGAAGTTGGTTCGGCAACACCGATAGCATATGAAACCTGAACCAATACCTGATCGCATACGCCTGCTGCTACCATATTTTTGGCAATGTGCCTTGAGGCGTAGGCTGCAGAACGGTCAACTTTGCTGGGGTCTTTTCCGCTGAAAGCGCCTCCTCCGTGTGCACCCTTGCCACCATAGGTGTCCACAATAATTTTTCTTCCAGTCAATCCGGTGTCTCCGTGCGGCCCGCCAATGACAAATTTGCCTGTAGGGTTGATATGGTATTTGATATCGTCCTTGAACAAAGCCTGTGTTTTCTCAGGCAGCTTTGCTACGACTCTCGGGATAAGAATGTTGATGATGTCATGCTTGATCTTAGCCAGCATTTTTTCATCCTCATCAAATTCATCATGCTGGGTAGAAAGCACGATGGTATCAATTCTCAGGGGCACATCCTCATCAGAATACTCAACCGTCACCTGACTTTTGGCATCCGGCCTGAGGTATTTGATCTCTGAGTCTTCCCTGCGAATTTTGGCCAGTTCTTTGAGCAACCTATGGCTCAGGTCAAGAGCCAAAGGCATAAAATTCTCGGTTTCATTCGTGGCATAGCCAAACATCATGCCCTGATCTCCGGCACCCTGTTCTTCACCGGGGCCTCTTTCAACCCCCTGGTTGATGTCCTGTGACTGTTCATGGATCAAGGAGATCACACCACAGCTTTCTCCCTCAAATTTGTATTCTCCTTTGGTATATCCGATTTTTTTTATGGTTTCCCTCGCAATAATGGGGGCGTCTATATAGGTGGTTGTTTTCACCTCTCCGGCAAGGATGACCTGACCGGTTGTGACCATGGTCTCGCAAGCCACTTTTGCATTGGGGTCAAAGGCCAGAAAATTGTCGAGCAAATGGTCTGAAATCTGATCGGCTACCTTATCGGGATGTCCTTCTGAAACGGATTCTGATGTAAATAAATACGACATGCTTCTTTTTTTAAATTGAGAAAGTGAAACGAGAAAACCATCTGGGCTAAAGTAGGATTACTGCTTTAGCATTTTTTACAGAGGTTGCAATCAGTTCAAATTTTTCCTCAGGATTGTGGCTGCAAATTTAGAAAAATTATCATACATCACCTTATGTTTTAAAGAAATAAAATAAGAAGTATGGGAAAGGGATCCAATACCTGGTTCTAGACAATTTAATCTGGCTCTTTGCCGCTTGTGATCGACGGGAACAGTCAGGCGCTTGGCTCTTTCAAGGTCCGGTTTTTAAGGAGGTTTTGGTTGCAGGTCATCAAAGGCGGGAAACCAATTAAAAATTTATTTATATATTTGGAGCTTCATAAAATGAATTATATAAAATTAAATATGCAAAAAATGATGATGCGTTTACTGACGCAGGGGATTTTTATGGCATGAATTTAGTTTGATACATCATAAATAAAGAACCTCTGATATTTTCAGGGGTTTTTTTTTGCCCCTGCCCCAATTACACAGATCAACCCATAAAAATGAACAACAAAATGAAAATTAAGAAAATGATAAGGTATTGCCATCTCAACTGAATAAAAATTACTTATTTTTGCGTCCGCTTGGCAATACCTGAAAAAAATGGACTTTTTATTAAATAATTAAAATATAAAAAATCAAAATCACAACATTATGAGCGATCAACATATTGCAACAAAAGCCCTGCATGCAGGACACGATACAACACAAACCTCAGGAACAAGGGCGGTACCCATTTTTCAATCTACCTCCTACGTTTTCAATGATACAGATCATGCGGCCAATTTATTTTCTTTGGCTGAACTCGGATTTATCTATACCCGACTCAACAATCCGACCAATGATATTTTACAGAAGCGACTGGCCGAGTTAGAAGGCGGCATCGGGGCCGTGGTTTTTGCTTCGGGCACAGCCGCTATTTCAACCGGACTGCTCACGCTTTTAAAGGCAGGAGATCATATCGTGGCCTCCAGCAGTTTGTACGGAGGAACCTATAATTTATTGAACGTTACCCTGCCGAGACTCGGTATTACAACCACTTTTGTGGATGCTTCGGACCCGGGTAATTTTGGGGCAGCTGTGCAGGACAATACCAGGGCCTTTTTTACGGAGTCTCTTGGAAATCCAAAACTGGATGTGCTGGACCTCGGGGCCATTTCAAAAGAGGCAAAAAATGCCAAAGTCCCTTTTATAGTAGATAATACAGTTGCAACCCCGGCCTTGTTGAACCCCATTGCACACGGGGCCGACATCGTGATCCATTCGCTGACCAAATACATAGGCGGGCAGGGTAATTCTTTGGGAGGCGTGATCATTGACGCCGGTAAATTTGACTGGTCCAACGGGAAATTTCCTGAATTTACTGAGCCTTCTGCAGGCTATCACGGTTTGGTGTATCACGAGGCCCTTGGCAACGCCTCTTATACCTTTAAACTCATCCTTGAAGGATTGCGGGATTTTGGAGGTGCCATGAGCCCCTTTAATGCTTTTCAGATTATTCAGGGCCTTGAAACCCTTCCGGTAAGGATCAAAAAGCACAGTGAGAATGCGCTTGAACTGGCCCAATGGCTCGAAGCAAGACCGGAAGTGGCCTGGGTCAATTATCCCGGCCTGAAAAGCAGTAAATATAAAAAGCTTGCTGACAAATACTTGCCCAAGGGGCAAAGCGGAATCGTGTGTTTTGGTATCAAAGGGGGTTTTGAAGCCGCCAAAAAATTTACGGATGCCACAAAAGTATTTTCACTGCTGGCCAATATTGGTGATACCAAATCGCTGATCATCCATCCCGCGAGTACAACACACCAGCAGCTCACCGTTGAGCAGCAAGCCGATGCAGGAGTATCACAGGATCTGATCAGGTTGTCTGTAGGCATTGAAGACATTGAGGACCTAAAGGAAGACCTGAAAAATGCCTTTAAAAGTGTATAGCCAACGAAGCTTGCCCTTCTTTCATGAGAGGGGCAACTTTTTATGAGACTAAAATTGTGCAGAAACGAATAATTGTGTTTCTTTGCAGCAAAGTTCATTAAAATAAGATATTGTTATTAAGAAAGGCAGAGGGATTAGACCCATTGAAGCCTTAGCAACCCTTTATTTATAAAGAAGGTGCTAAATTCTACCCATTAGGAAAGATAACTCATACCAATGCAACTGTCAATTTCCTTTCTCATAATAATTTCTTTCAAAACCTTAATTCATCTGAAACCGTCTCAGGATGGCTGTCAGATCACACCGATTAAATCGTAAAGAATTTGAAGAATTTACATTACATAACACTGCATAATTTCACGACCGAATCAGGGTATTTTTATCCTGAATTTGATTTGTCATATCAGTTATTTGGTCAGCCTGCAGGCAAGGCACCTGTGGTGCTGGTGAACCACGCTTTGACCGGTAACTCCAACGTGGCCGGTGATACCGGCTGGTGGAAGTCGCTGATCGGATTGGGAAAATTGATCGATACCAATAAGTACACCGTGATCGCTTTTAACATTCCCGGCAATGGTTATGACGAGATTGAAAAAAACAGAATTGATAATTATGAGGACTTTACGGCCAGGGATATTGCCAGGTTGTTCGGACAAGGACTGGCAGCGATCCATGTTGACCGGCTTTTTGCAGCCATTGGAGGCTCACTGGGAGGCGGCATTGCATGGGAACTGGCGGTGCTTTATCCCGAACTGATCGAAAACCTGATCCCTGTGGCCTCAGACTGGAAAGCCTCAGACTGGATTCTTGCGCATAATAAAACCCAGCAGCAGATCCTCTCGAATTCAAGCAAGCCCGTTCATGATGCGAGGATGATGGCCATGCTTTTTTACAGGACGGCCGATTCGTTCAAAGAGAAGTTCAACAGGACCAGGAACGAGGAGCAGGGCAATTTTAATACAGAGAGCTGGTTACTGCACCATGGCCGGAAACTGGAAGACAGGTTTTCGCTGCCAACCTATAAAATGATGAATCACCTCTTGAGCTCGGTTGACATCACCAGAAACAGAGGTACTTTTAATGAAGTGGTAAGCCCTATCAGGTCAAAGGTCATACAAGTGGGGGTGGATTCTGATTTTTTCTTTGTCCCCAAAGAAAATAAAGAGACCCAGAAATTATTGAACGAGGCAGGAGTGGACAACAGTTATGAAGAGATCAAATCCATTCACGGTCATGATGCTTTTCTGATCGAATTTGAGCAAATGGCCAAAATACTGGAGCCTGTTTTTTCTCAGCCCAAAGCCAAGAGCTTAAAAAAGAAGCGCATCAAGGTATTAAAGTTCGGAGGCCGGTCACTGGCCAATGGCAAGGGCCTCGACAGTGTCATCAACATCATCAGCGAGAAGGTCGCAGCCCAGGAAAATTTCACTGTTGTTTTATCGGCAAGGGGTCCTTCAACGGATGCCCTTGAAAACATCCTTGAAAAGGCAAAAAAGGGAGAAGACTATCAGGACGATTTCAAAGCATTTAAAGCTTACCAGACCCTGCCGGTTCCTGAATTCGACTTTTCGCATGAGTTTGAGCTGCTGGGTCAAATTTTCGAAGGTGTTGAATTGCTCGGCGATTACAGCAGCAAGATCAAAGACAGGGTGCTGGCACAAGGAGAGATTTTGTCTGTCAAGGCTTTGAGCAGAATGCTTAATGACAAGGGAATTGCCAGTAAGGCTGTCGACTCCAGAGAATTGATCAAAACCGACAGCAACTTTGGGGAAGCACTGGTTCTGGATGAAGTATCAAAGGAAAATGTCATAAAGCACTTTGCCAAAAACGGGCACGCCCTGCAATTGATCACGGGCTTCATCGCCTCAAACAGCAAGGGAGAAACCACCACGCTGGGAAGAAATGGCAGCAATTATTCTGCATCCCTGATCGCGAATTATCTCGATGCGGCAGAGCTGGAAAGCTATACCCACGTCAACGGAATCTATACGGCAAATCCTGATCTTGTGTCGAACGCGCAGATGATCGATGAGCTGACCTACCAGGAAGCCAATGAGCTGGCCGGTTTTGGCGCCAATATTCTTCATGCCAAAACGATTATTCCCCTGGTGGAGAAAAATATTCCGCTGAGGTTGTTGAATACTTTTGACAAGGAAAATAAAGGAACCCTGATCAAGTCTCACGCAACCAAAAAAGGCATCAGATCTGTCACGGTTCAAAAAAATGTCTCGCTGATCAACCTGGAGGGACGCGGTCTGCTCGGTAAAATAGGGGTCGATGCCAGGATATTTTCAGCTTTGGGCAGGGCCGGAGTCAGTGTGAGCATTATTTCACAGGGATCCTCTGAGCGGGGCATTGGCTTCGTGGTCAGTTCAAATGATGCCTTGCGTGCCCAAGAGGCTTTGGAAGCTGAATTTGCACTTGATTTGAAAATGAAAGACGTCACGAGGATACACGTCAAGGAGGACCTGTCTGTTGTTTCGATCATTGGTCAGAACCTGTCTAATTTCCATAAGGCCTATAATGCTTTGTCGGTCAATAAAGTGCAGCCCATTTTGATCAACAACACCATAACCGGAGACAATATTTGTCTGGTGCTGGAAGAGAAGGACCTGAACAAGGCGGTCAATGTGATCCACGGACAGATCTTCGGGGTTTCCACCAATATCAACATTGCAGTTTTTGGAGTGGGGCTCGTGGGAGGAACACTCATAGAACAGATCCTGAAGAGCAGGCAGGATATTTTAAAGAGAAGGAACATCAAGATCAATATTTTCGCTTTGAGCAATTCGAAGCAACTGCTATTGAGCAGCGAGGGGATCGGTAACGATTGGCAGAAATCCCTGGAAGAGCAAAGCAAAAAGGGCTTCACGATCAATGACGTGATCGGTTTTGCCAGGAAGAACCACCTGGAGAATCTGATCGCTGTAGACAATACGGCGAGCAGAGATTTTGTACAGAATTATATTCCCCTGGTCGAAAATGGCTTTGACCTGGTGTCTTCGAACAAGATCGCCAATACGGTGAACTTCTCCTTTTACAAGGAATTGCGTTCAGCGCTGAAGCGAAACGAAAAGAACTATTTGTATGAAACCAATGTAGGCGCAGGCCTTCCTTTGGTAGACACCATTAAATTGCTCCATCATTCGGGCGAGAACATCACCAGGATCAACGGGGTGTTTTCAGGTTCCCTGAGTTATTTGTTCAATCATTTTTCGGCACAGGACAAAGACTTCAGTGAGATCCTTCAGGAAGCTGTTGACAAGGGGTTTACGGAACCCGATCCGAGAGAGGACCTCAGCGGAAATGACGTGGCCAGAAAGCTGCTGATCCTGGCAAGGGAACTGGACCTTGAAAATGAGTTTGAGGACGTCAGGATACAAAACCTGATCCCGGAGCCCTTAAGAGGGGGGAGTGCGGCTGATTTTCTCGCAAGACTGACCGACCTCAATGAGGAATACCAGGCGATCAAAACAAAGCAGGAAAAAGATCATGTGTTGCGTTATGTAGGGGTGTTGTCAGGAGACCTGAGCCAGACAAAAGGGAAGCTTGAAGTGAAACTGGTATCGGTATCAAAAGACAGCTCTTTGGGGCAGGTGCAAGGTTCAGATTCGATTTTTGAAATTTATACAGAATCCTACGGAGAAAGACCCCTGGTGATCCAGGGTGCAGGAGCAGGGGCCCAGGTAACAGCAAGAGGGGTTTTTGGAGACATATTAAGATTGACTGAAAAAGCAGTATGATCACTAAAGGATCAAATAAAAAAACAGATCATGAGTAGTAAAAAAGAATTTGAAACAGGGGCGATCAGGAACCAGATGCCCCGATCGGGATACAGCGAGCACACCAGTGCCATGTATTTGACCTCCAGCTTTGTTTTTGACGATGCGGAAGATATGAGGGCCTCCTTTGCTGAAGAAAAGGAAAAAAACATATACAGTCGGTTCTCCAACCCGAACAATACAGAATTTGTGGACAAGGTCGTTGCCATGGAAGGCGCAGAGAGCGGTTATGCCTTTGCCTCGGGGATGGCGGCCATATTTTCCACCCTTGGTGCCCTGCTGGAAAGCGGAGACCATGTGCTTTCGGCCAGATCCGTATTTGGGTCGACTCATGCCCTGTTTACCAAGTATTTCCCCAAATGGAACATTGAAACCTCCTATTTCGACATCAAGGAGGTAGACCGCATCGAAGCCCTGATAAGACCGGAGACCAAAATTATTTTTGCAGAGACTCCGACCAATCCGGGTCTGGAAATCCTGGATCTTGAATTTTTGGGTGCCTTTGCAAAGAAACACGGGATCCTGCTTGTCATTGACAATTGTTTTGCAACACCTTACCTGCAGCAACCCATTGCATTCGGAGCTGATCTGGTGGTTCATTCAGCCACGAAACTCATGGATGGTCAGGGCCGGGTGCTAGGAGGCATTACCGTTGGTCGGGCAGAACTCATACGTGAGATCTATTTGTTTTCAAGAAATACCGGTCCGTCTCTGTCGCCTTTCAATGCCTGGATCCTGTCAAAGAGCCTTGAAACGTTGGCTGTTCGGGTTGACAAACACTGTGAAAACGCCATGGACCTCGCCCGATATCTTGAAAAGCACGAGCAGGTCAACTGGGTAAAATACCCGTTTCTGAAATCACATCCCCAGTATGAGATCGCTGTGAAGCAAATGAAAAAAGGGGGCAACATTGTGGCTTTTGAGCTGAAAGGAGGCATTGAAGAAGGCAGAAATTTTCTGAACAGGATCAAGATGTGCACCTTGTCGGCCAACCTGGGCGATACAAGGACCATCGTGACCCATCCCGCCTCGTCAACACACAGCAAATTGTCTGCTGAAGAAAGGGCAGGCGTGGGCATCTCTGACGGACTGATCAGGGTATCTGTAGGATTGGAAAATATTTCAGATATTGTAGAAGACTTATCACAAGCCTTAAACATTTGAAATCATGGTATTGTTTCAATCAAAGAGCAAAGATCATTACAGGAAGGGGGAGACCAAAAGACGGAGCATTGTCAAAGCAATTACCTGGAGAACACTTGGCACCCTTGATACCATCGTGATCTCCTATGTGCTGACGGGACAGATCAAAACAGCTGTATCTATCGGAGGCATAGAGATTTTTACTAAAATGTTTTTATACTTTTTCCATGAAAGAATTTGGAACTTGATCAAATGGGGCAAAAGAGGCTTATGAGAGAACAAATCGAAAAAATTTTAAAAGAAAGGATCCTGGTCCTGGATGGTGCTATGGGCACCATGATACAGGCCTTTCAGTTTGGTGAAGAAGATTATCGAGGTGAGCGGTTCAGGGATTATGAGATCCTGCTCAAGGGGAATAATGATCTCCTGTCACTGACCCAACCCGGGGCCATCAAAGAGATCCATCGCAAGTATCTGGAAGCGGGAGCCGATATTATTGAAACCAATACCTTTTCGGGAACGACCATTGCCATGGCAGACTATGCCATGGAGGAGCTTGTGTATGAACTGAATTATGAATCAGCAAGGCTCGCAAAGGAGGTGGCCGCTGAGTTCAGCCGAAAAGAACCGCACAAACCCAGGTTTGTGGCCGGGTCTATGGGGCCCACCAATAAAACCGCCAGCATGTCGCCTGACGTGAATGACCCCGGATTCAGGGCCGTCACCTTTGAAGAACTTCGGGTTGCCTATAAGCAGCAGGCCGAGGCCCTGCTTGATGGTGGGGCAGATCTCTTGCTGGTGGAAACCGTTTTTGACACCTTGAATGCCAAAGCAGCGCTTTTTGCCATCGAGGAGATCAAAGAAGAAAGGGGACTTGACATTCCCATCATGTTAAGTGGTACCATTACGGATGCCAGCGGAAGAACCCTTTCGGGTCAGACGGCAGAGGCTTTTTTGATCTCGGTGTCGCATATTCCTTTGCTGACCATAGGCTTTAACTGTGCCTTAGGGGCAAATCTGCTGCAGCCGCATTTGGAGGCCATTGCTCCCAAAACGGACCTGGCGATTTCGGCGCATCCCAACGCCGGACTGCCCAATGCCTTCGGGGAATACGAAGAGTCGCCTGAACAAATGGCGGAACAGATAGAGGCCTATATGAAGCGGAACCTGGTGAATGTTGTAGGCGGCTGTTGTGGTACAACGCCCGACCACATCAGGGCCATTGCCGAACTGGCAAAAAGGTACGCGCCAAGAACCCCTGAAAGCGAGTCAGTGTAATGGTATTGGAAGTCGCCATATTGCATATTGTCAAAGGGAGGTCAGAGGCATTTGAAAAGCAGTTCGCGCTGGCAGCTGAACTCATAAATTGCCAGCAGGGTTATATTTCCCATAGCTTGAAAAAATGCATGGAGGAAGATGACAAATACCTGCTTCAGGTCGAATGGGAAACCCTTGAGGACCATCAAAAAGGATTTAGAAAATCAAATGAATATCAGGAGTGGAAAAAGCAGTTGCATCATTTTTATGAGCCTTTTCCAACCGTAGAGCATTATCAGTAGAACATGAAGACAGCGAAAAAATATATGCGTTTATCCGGACTGGAACCCCTGGTGATGAATGAGAACAGCAATTTCATCAATGTGGGGGAGCGCACCAATGTGGCGGGTTCCCGAAAATTTCTGCGTCTGATCAAAGAAGAGAAGTTTGACGAGGCCCTTGATATTGCAAGACACCAGGTAGACGGAGGTGCCCAGATCATCGACATCAATATGGATGACGGATTGATCGACGGCAAGGAGGCCATGGTCAGGTTCATGAACCTGATCGCAGCCGAACCTGATATCTGCCGTGTTCCCATCATGATCGACAGTTCCAAATGGGAGATCATTGAAGCCGGCCTGCAGGTGGCCCAGGGCAAATGTGTGGTGAATTCCATCTCTTTGAAAGAAGGTGAGGAAAAATTTATATGGGAAGCGACCCGGATCAAGCGTTACGGTGCAGCCGTGATCGTGATGGCCTTTGACGAGGTGGGCCAGGCAGACAATTATGAAAGAAGGATCGAAATTGCGAAAAGGTCCTATGAGGTGTTGGTCGAAAAGGTCGGATTTGCCAGTGAGGACATCATCTTTGACCTGAATATTTTTCCGGTCGCCACGGGGATGGAAGAACACAGGCGCAATGCCATTGATTTTATTGAAGCCACCCGATGGGTCAGGGAAAATTTACCCAATGCAAGTGTCAGCGGAGGAGTGAGCAACGTTTCTTTTTCCTTCAGGGGGAACAACCCTGTGCGGGAGGCCATGCACTCCGTTTTTCTTTACCACGCTATCAAGGCCGGCATGAACATGGGTATTGTGAACCCTGCCATGCTGGAGGTATACGACGAGATTCCCAAGGATCTTCTTGAAAAGGTGGAAGACGTGATCCTTGACAGGCGTGACGATGCCACAGAGCGATTGCTCGACTTTGCGCAGACCGTTGTGGGCAGTAAAAAAGATGTCACAGAAGATCAGGCCTGGCGCAGGGATCCCTTGCAGGAGCGCATCACGCATGCCCTTGTCAAAGGAATTGACGCCTATATCATAGCAGACGTGGAAGAGGCCCGTCTGGCGGTTGAAAAACCCATTGAGGTGATCGAAGGTCACCTGATGATAGGGATGAACGTGGTGGGAGACCTCTTTGGATCAGGGAAAATGTTTTTACCGCAGGTGGTCAAGTCGGCCAGGGTCATGAAAAAAGCCGTGGCCTACCTGAATCCTTTTATCGAAGCCGAGAAGGGAGACGAGCAACAGGCCGTGGGGAAAATACTCATGGCTACCGTCAAGGGCGACGTTCACGATATCGGAAAGAATATTGTGAGTGTTGTGCTGGGCTGTAACAATTATGATATTGTAGATCTGGGGGTGATGGTGCCCCCTGAAAGGATCATCGAAACAGCCATCAGCGAAAATGTAGACGCTATAGGGCTTTCAGGACTGATCACCCCTTCCCTGGATGAAATGGTATACCTGGCCAGGGAAATGGAAAGGAGGGAGCTTAAAATCCCGCTTTTGATCGGGGGAGCCACAACTTCGAAAGCGCATACAGTGGTCAAGATAGACCCCGAGTACAAGAATGCCGTGGTACACGTGAACGATGCTTCCAGGGCAGTCACGGTAGTGGGCGACCTGTTGAACAAAAAAACAGCCAGTGCCTATAGCCTTGCCCTGAAAAAGGATTATGAGGACTTCAGGGAAAAATTTCTGAAGAGGGGAAAAACAAAACGATATGTCTCACTGGCTCAGGCCCGAGAGAATAAGTACAAGATCAACTGGGATCCTGCAATGATCGGGCAGCCCAAAGAAATGGGCATACAGCGGCTCAATCAGATCAGTCTGAAGGACCTGTTGCCTTTTATAGACTGGCAGCCCTTTTTCAAGTCCTGGGACCTGCACGGGAAATACCCGGCCATTCTCAAGGATGAGGTGGTGGGAGAGCAGGCGACACATTTGTATGAGGACGCGCAAAAGA
>JAHEHF010000012.1 GCA_024644745.1 Flavobacteriaceae bacterium | reverse complement strand
TGAACTTGTGGTCTTTGACCAGGTCATGCATACGGTGATTACAAAAATGAACGGATCAAGTTTAGATGTATACAGTGACCAGGAAACTCCTGACTCGATTATTGGCAGACTTATTGCACCCTATAAACAACAATATTACCAGGTAAGGAAGGTCTCTCAACACCCTTTGAAAAATTTTTTGAGGATGAATAGTTTAAGGATATTTGTTATTGATCATGAATCCTTTATTGGTGATCCCGGGATTGATCCTGATATTGTGATTTTGAGAAATTCACCGAGACTCAATCTGGACAGGTTCCTGAAAAAAATAAAACCAAAGATGATTATTTCTGACGGTTCGAATTTTAGGTCTTTTGCCAGGCGCTGGAAAAGATCATGCATCAGGGCCGGCATAATATTTCATGACACCTTTGAAAATGGTGCTTTTGTTCATAAATCCAACATGTGAACCTCCTGCAATTTTATGTATATTTGGTCGTTTTAAAAAGAAAATATATTGAAATATGAAGATTATCGTGCCCATGGCCGGAATAGGTTCTCGACTGAGACCTCATACCCTTACAATTCCCAAACCCTTGACCCTTATAGCCGGAAAGCCAATTGTTCAAAGACTGGTTGAAGACATTGTAAAAGTAGTAGATCAAAAAGTTGAGGAGATTGCTTTTGTAATCGGCCCCTCATTTCCAAAAGATACAGAATCAAAATTGTTACAAATTGCAAAGGATCTTGGAGCCAAAGGTAAGGTTTCTGTTCAGGAAAAGGCCTTAGGGACGGCACATGCCATACAGTGTGCCAAGGATTCGCTTGACGGACCCTGTGTGGTTGCTTTTGCCGACACCTTGTTCAAGGCGGATTTTCGGCTTGACTCAAACGCAGACGGTGCTATTTGGGTAAAACAGGTTGATGAACCAAGTGCTTACGGGGTTGTCAAATTGCATGACGGGATCATCACTGATTTTGTTGAAAAACCAGAGGAATTTATTTCTGATCTCGCCATAATTGGCATTTATTATTTCAAAAAAGGAGAAATATTAAGGGAAGAAATCCAGTACTTACTGGATAACAACATCAAAGACAAAGGAGAATTTCAGCTCACGAATGCGCTGGAGAATATGAAGCAAAAAGGCTTAAAGTTTGTTCCTGGAGAAGTCAGTGAATGGATGGATTGCGGAAATAAGGAAATCACGGTTGAGACCAATTCAAGAATACTGCAGTTCGCTCAAGAAGCGCAGGAGAATTTAGTTTCAGAATCTGTATCTTTAGAAAATTCAAAGATCATAGAACCCTGTTATATTGGGGAGGGCGTTGTTTTAATAAACACGACCATAGGACCAAATGTTTCTTTGGGAGCTGGAAGCCTCGTAGAAAACTCGAATGTTTCGAATTCTTTGATACAGACCAACACAACGGTCAAAAATGCATCCTTAGATCAGGCTATGATTGGGAATAATGCTTATTTTGACGGCGAATTCAAATCGGTCAGCATAGGAGATTATTCCGTTTTAAAATAAAGATTGTTTAAAAAATCAAAACATATTGCTTTCTTCCTTGGGGTTTTAATGACCTCCGGTCTTGCTATGGGACAGGAAGACATCGTGTCAAGTGAAGAGATGCTTTACGAGCAGCAACAGATCAATTTTCAAACCTTTTTTTTTGAGGCCATTCAGCAAAAATCCATTGGCAATTTTGACAAGGCAATCTTTGCACTGGAGGCATGTAACAATATCAATAAAGACAATATTGCCGTGTTGTTTGAATTATCAAAAAATTACACGTTCTTATTCAAATACACAGAGGCCGAATATTATATTTTAAAGGGGCTTGAGAAGGCGCCGAACAATATTCACATGCTCCGTCATTTGAAAGAAGTCAAAACCAAAAAGAATGACTATTCCGGCGCCATTGGAATTCAAAAAAGAATTGTAGAATTAAGGCCTGATGAAGAACCAGATCTGGTCATCTTATATATCAAATCGGGTGAAATTGACAATGCGATCGAACTTTTGAAAAAGCTCGACAGTTTGCAGAAAGTACCCGAAGGGCTTGAGTCTTTAAAGGAATCTTTACTTCAGGAGACACCAGGGGCTGCGTTGACGGAAACAATTCCCTCGAACGAAACACCTCCAAAGAGCCAAGTGGATTTATTAAAGGAAACTTACGCCCTGAAAAAGGATCTCAATTCTTTGAAGTCGTTGCTTGACAAAGAATGGAAGACCAAACAATATCTGGACTTATTAAAAGACAGTGAGGAGGGCCTGAGCATGTTTCCTTCACAGCCATATCTTTACCTCATGCATGGCAGAGCCTTAAACAGTTTGAGAAAATATGAGGAGGCCCTGAAGACTTTAGAGAATGGTCTGGATTACCTTATTGATGATGATGTCATGAAAGGAGATATTATGCTGGAAATGAGTTTGAGTTTTAAAGGGGTGGGCAACAATAAAATGTCGTCTGAATATTACGAAAAAGGGTTGGAATTAAAAGAAAAGTAAATGTATGGGTAAAATTTTTACAATCCTGTTCATTGCAATTTCTTTGGTTTCTTGCAAGAGTGCCAAGGTGAGTAGCGCAAAGGTAGCTGAATTACCGGGAAGGGAAATTATTAAATTGAACAAGGGGGCTGCTTTTGATCAGTCGGTCATCAAAGCAACCCTGTCGATAAAATACAAGGGTCAGACAGACATGCCCAACATCATCGCAGGACTCAGGATGGTCAAAGATTCAATTATATGGTTGAATTTTTCCAAGCTTGGATTTCCGGTTGCCAAACTCAGACTTACACATGATAAGGTAGAGTTTTATGAGAAAATCGGGAGAACTTCATTTGAAGGAGATTTTAAGTTGATCAGTCAATGGCTGGGCACCGATTTTGATTTTTTAAAAATACAGAACCTTTTTCTTGGCGAAACCTTGTTGAGTCTTGAAAAACAAAGATTTCAGGTCAGCATTGTGGATGATAAGTATGAATTGCGCCCAAAGAAAAGAAATACTATTTTTGACATACTTTACCAGATTGATCCAAGTCATTTTAAAATCATGAAGGAAGAGCTAAGACACAATGAAAAGAATCAAAATTTAACAATTTTATATAAGGATTTTAATAAAATTAATCAATCTTTGTTCCCGAAAGGCTTTTCGATCACTGCAATTGATGAACGAAAAAAAACAGTCATAGACGTGAATTATAAAAATGTGCAATTTGATGTCCCTTTAAAATTCCCCTTCAAAATACCTGCTGGCTACAGAAATATTGAATTAGAATGAAATTACACTGGGCAAAAATAAAGGAAAATAAATGTCGTAATTCCCGAACGGCTGATTTACGACCCTTACTGATACTTTTTACCTTTCTCTTCTTCATATCCTGGCATGCTGACGCTCAAAGCAGACAGGAACTTGAAAAGCAACGACTTCAGCTTCAAAAGGAGATCAAAGAGATCAACAACCTGTTGTTCAAATCACAGAAGAAGGAGAAGACACTGTTGTCTGACCTTTCCGATCTTACCAACAGGATTGGTGTCAGAACAAAACTCATCAATACCATTAATGAGGAGACCAAGCAAATATCAAAAGAAATAGAGGAAAATGAAGAGGAAGTTGCGCTTTTGACAAAAAGGCTTGAAAATCTCAAAAAGGATTATGCCAAAATGGTGGTACAATCTTATAAAAGTAAAACAAAGAACAGCCGATTGATGTTTTTGTTGTCATCCGATAATTTTTTACAGGCCTACAAACGTCTTGAATATATAAAGCAGTATGCTGATTATCAGGCAAGACAAGGGGAAGAAATTAAATTGGAGACCATTAAATTGCAGAACCTTAATGATTATCTTGTAAAAACGAGAGAAGAAAAGGAAATGTTAATTGCGGAGAACCAGAAGGAAAAGGACAGTATTAAACAGGAGAAGGCATCACGTGAAGGCTTGGTCAGGTCTGTTAAAAAGCAGGAGAAAAAGTACATTGCCGAGATCAATAAAAAGCAACGGGAAGAAAGAGAGATCGATCGGAAGATAGAGAAATTAATTGCAGAGGCCATCGCCAGCTCCAAGAAAGAAGGCAGTTTGAAAAGTTCGGGTTTTGCTTTGACACCTGAGGCCAAAGAACTTGAAAAGGACTTTATTTCCAACAAAGGAAAGCTGCCCTCACCTGTGGAAAGAGGGGTTGTTGTCAGAAGGTTTGGCAAACAATCGCACCCTACCTTAAAAGGAATCACCATAGAGAGCAACGGTATCTTTTATGCCACCGAAAAAAATGCCAATGCCAGGGTCATATTCGATGGAAAAGTATTGGCAATACAAGTACTTCCAGGAAAAAAGAAAGCTGTATTGGTACAGCATGGAAATTACATTTCTGTGTATAAAAACCTTGACAACGTAATGGTTCAGAAGGGAGATCTGGTATCTACCAAGCAGCAATTGGGTAAAATTCATACTGATAAAACCACCGGAAAGACCATTTTAGCCTTTGTTCTTTTCAAAGAGATCCACAGGCAGAACCCGGAAGAATGGGTGTATAAGATTTAAACTTTTTCAAACTGGTCAGCATGGAGTTCAAAGCAATATTAGAGACCAGAATTTCAGAAGATATTTTGGAGATCAGCCCCCTGTCAGGAGGTGACATCAATCAGGTATTTCTGATAAGGACCCCAAACGCTCGCTATGTTGCAAAGCGGAATAGCAAAACACGTTTCCCCAACATGTTCCTGAAGGAAGCGCTCGGCCTGAAAACACTCGCTGATAAAGGAGCCAGAACCCCGGTTGTAAAAGCTGTGTTTGATGACGAAACAGATCAGATGCTCGTCATGGAATATATCAGCCAACAACCTGTGAACAAGGGTTATTGGGAAAATTTTGGGAAAGCCCTAAGTAGGCTTCACCAAAATTCAAACCCCTATTTTGGCCTTGATTACAACAATTATATAGGGTCTATAGAGCAGGTGAATACTGAACAAACAGCATGGACTGCGTTTTTTACAGAAAACAGGCTGTTACCCCTGGTCAAATTGGCCTTTGAAAAGAAGAACTTAGACAAAAGGCACTTAAAGGGCTTTGACCGTTTGTTTGCCGTCTTTAAGGAATTGGTTCCTGAAGAAAAACCCGCTCTGTTGCACGGTGATCTATGGTCCGGGAATTTACTTTGCGGAGACGGGCAGTTACCTGTATTTATTGATCCGGCCATCTATTACGGGCACCGGGAAACAGACATTGCCATGACAAGGATGTTTGGCGGGTTTGACCCATCATATTTACAGATTTATCAGGAAAATTTTCCATTGGAAAAAGGATGGGAAAAAAGGCTTTCCCTTCATAATTTGTATCCCAACCTGGTACATCTGGTCCTGTTTGGCAGGGCCTATCTGGGAGGCATCGAAAGCGTTATTCATAAATATGCATAAAGAATCTAAAAGAAAAGGGCCTTTAATTCAGTTGCATCGTTGGGATCCATTTTTTTTGACAGCACCAGGCTCAGTTGCTTTCGCCTTAAAGCTCCGTCATACCTTTGCTTTTCAAGATCCGTCTCTGGAATAATCTGAGGTACTTTCACAGCTGAACCCGTTCTGTCAACTGCCACAAAAGTATAAATGCCTTCGTTTACCTTGGTTCTTTCTCCAGACTCTCTGTCTTCCATCCAAACATCGACAAAAATCTCCATGGAAGAATGAAAAGCACGAGAAACCTTGGCTTCAATCGTGAGAACACTGCCAACGGGAACCGCTTTTGAAAAAACTACGTGATTGACAGCTGCAGTAACCGTTATTCTTTTACAATGTCTTCTTGCAGCAATACTGGAGGCCCGATCCATTCTGGCCAAAAGCTCTCCTCCGAAAAGGTTGTCTAAAGGATTGGTTTCTCCAGGAAGAACCAGATCGGTCATAATGGTTAAAGAGTCTTTTGGTGTTTTACTTTTCATAATGAATGGCTAAGATCAGTGTTAATGAAAAATGAGGGTTGTAAAAAACAGAATGTCTAAAGTTTAAAATTCCTGAATGAGCAACCAGGAGTCTTTTGCGACGTCACTTTTGATCTGATACAAATTTTCAAGCGCCTCTTTTCTGGTGGCGTAACTGCCATAGGAAACCACGGTCAAGTTCCATTTGTTGACACCCAGAATTCTGGCTTCATATCCTTCGTCTAACAATTGATTCAATTTGCGATCAGCATTATCAGGGAATCTGAAGGCCCCTGCAATCACATGAAAGTTCTTTTTCGCTGTAGTTATTTCAAGCTTTAAAGCCGGGAGTGGTTTGGTGATCATAAAGGTGGCATTCTCTATTTTCTCTTCTACCAGTTCCTGTTGTTTTTTGGCCTCAACAAGCTGTTTTTGAGCAAGCTGGTCCTTATAATATTTTCCCGCAAATCCGATGGCCGACAAGCCTATGACAAAAATGGCGGCATACTTAAGATAATTAGGCGCTTTTTTACGTTCAAGGGGAACAATTATTGGTTCCTTGTCCTGAACCATAGTTTTCTTAGCTTCTACCCTTTCAATTTCAGTGCTTACCACATTGCTGAGGCCAAAGGAAGAGGTCAGGTAATTAATGGCTTGCTGGGGCTCAAAATGAAGTTTGTTGTCAGTAAGGCTAAAAACACCCAGGTTCTTCAGCGTGAGTTCCTCTTGCTTTAGTTTTTCTTTCCAGGCCTCCGTTTCAAACTGAATATAATTGACTGCACATTCATAGGATATTTTGTCAGTTGAAGCAATATAATTTGCCAGTAACCCATCATTATTCTTTAGGTGACGGTTAAAAGTGATCTGTTTGTAGGGAGGATACAGGGTGTTTACAGAGGCATCTATCCTGGCCGATTTGTTATTGGTCACAAAACCGCCGAAATCCGGAACAATAACACATTCGTATCGATATAATAAATCACTGATGTAATTTGACAGATTCAATGAAAAGGGAGTTAAGATTTACTTAAACAAATCTAAAAAAAAAGACTTAGGGTTTACATGGCTACTGTCATTTTTATTAACAAAAAAGTACACAATTTAAAACCCTGATTTTAAAATGGATGATAAGGATATTTTTTATTTTCTGGCCCTGCAATGCACAAATGGAATAGGTCCGGTCAATGCAAGAAAGTTAATTGACCACTGTGGAGGGCCAAGGCAGGTATTTGAGGAGAAGCCACATGTTTTGGAAAAAATCAATGGGTTGGGGACCAGGATTTCAGGCATATTAAAAAAGGGTCTCTCATTTAAGAATGCTGAATTTGAAATGAATTTTATTCGGTCTAATGGCATTGAGGCCATCAGTTATTATGACATGGCTTATCCCCCGAGATTGAAACAGTGTACAGACGCTCCGCTCGTGCTGTTCAAGAAAGGTAAGGTCGATTGCAAAAATCGACGGATCATCAGCATTGTGGGAACAAGATTGATGACCTCCTATGGGAAACAGTTTCTGCTTCAATTCGTCAAAGACCTCAAAAAGTACGATCCTGTGATCGTCAGCGGACTTGCTTACGGAGTCGATTTTTGTTCTCACCAGGAGGCCATGCGCAATGGCCTGAGCACCATTGGAATTCTGGCACACGGCCTTGACAGGATATATCCCAGGGCCCATGAATTGATGGCTGAAAAGATGCTGGATACAGGGGGGTTATATACCGAGTTTTGGTCAGGGAACCGTCCCGAAAGGGAAAATTTTATCAGGAGAAACAGAATTGTAGCTGGAATTTCTGAAGCGACGATCGTTGTGGAGTCGGCCAGCAAGGGAGGGTCACTGATTACAGCTGATATGGCAAACTCCTATTACAGGGATGTTTTTGCCGTACCTGGAAGAACGCATGACCAGTTTAGCGAAGGCTGCAACATGTTGATCAAAAGCAACAAAGCCGCCATGATCACATCGGCAAAAGATCTCGAGTACATTTTGGGCTGGAAAACACCTGAAGCAGGAAGGGAAAATGCGCGGACCAAATTATTTATTGAACTGGACCCGGATCAAAAAAGGGTTATGAATTACCTGCTTGAGGTTCAAAAGCAGCTTTTGGACCTGATCGCCTTAAATTGTTCCTTGAGTATTCAGAAAACGGCAACAGTTTTACTCCAGTTGGAACTCAATGGTTTGGTGCGAAGTTTGCCTGGAAAATGGTATCAGGCTGCTTAGGTCGTCAATTGAGACTTGATGCATTGAGGTTTTCAAAATATATGACGACGGCTTCCTTCATCAAAACTGACTGTTCGCCGGGCTTTAAAGCAGGTAATTCATCGAGCGTTTTATAATGGGGCCACCCGTCTTCATCAAAAAATTCAAATTCATAATACCCGAAAGGCTCCAGCAGTTTACAAATGGCAATGTGCATCACATTGAGTTTTTCATCCTTTGTGAATTTTTGAAATCCTTTTCCGAGTTCCTGAACCCCAATGAGGTACACGATGGAATCAAGGTCCATTTTCTCTCCACCCCCGAATTTTTGAGAAATTTCTTCCCTAAGGGACTCCCATTGCAATTTTAATTTTTGATCCTTCGACATACCATCAAATTAGAATCCAAAAATACTAAAACCCAAAAACAAATACCTTATTATTTCTTACTTTTGCCTTGACGGAATGCACAATACAGTAAGTGGTTGATAAAAAGTAAATTAACTTTATATTGAATATGTCCGTTGGGTGATGAGGGATCGTTTGAGAAATCACGAGCTCCGAAGCCGTTGAATATTTGTTCACCAGTAAACTTTTGCATTATGTATAATAAAATAAAAGACCATTTGGCTCAGGAATTGAAAGCCATTGAAGATGCGGGCCTGTATAAAAAGGAAAGAATAATTACCAGCTCGCAGGATGCCGTTATCAGGATTTCAACAGGGGAGGAGGTCATTAATTTTTGCGCCAATAATTATCTGGGATTGTCAAATAATAAAGAGGTCGTGCAGGCAGCAAAAGACACGCTTGACAAGCATGGTTACGGCATGTCGTCGGTGCGATTTATTTGTGGTACGCAGGACATCCATAAAGCGCTTGAAAAAAGAATTGCAGGATTTTACAAAACCGATGACACCATTCTTTATGCCGCGGCATTTGATGCCAACGGCGGGGTCTTTGAACCTTTGCTCGGAAAGGAGGATGCCATTATTTCTGACGCACTGAATCACGCTTCGATCATTGACGGGGTGCGACTTTGCAAGGCAGCCCGTTACCGTTATGAGAACAACAATATGGAAGACCTTGAAAAACAACTGATCGAAGCCAACAAACAGGGGCATCGATTTAAGATCATTGTTACCGATGGTGTTTTTTCCATGGATGGGATCGTTGCCCAGCTTGATAAGATCTGTGACCTGGCAGATCAATATGACGCCCTTGTCATGGTTGACGAATGCCATGCAACCGGTTTTATTGGTAAAACAGGCAGAGGAACCGTTGAATTGAAGAATGTCATGGGCAGGGTGGATATTATTACAGGAACCCTTGGCAAGGCCCTTGGGGGTGCTATGGGAGGTTATACCACAGGTCCAAAAGAGATCATTGAAATCCTGAGACAACGGTCGAGGCCCTATCTGTTTTCGAACTCTTTGGCCCCCGCAATTGTAGGCGCTTCTTTAAAAGTCTTTGACATGATTGAAAATGACACGAGCTTAAGGGATAAATTAGAAGAGAACACCAATTATTTCAGAAAAAACATGGAAGCGGCAGGCTTTGATCTTGTGGGGGCAGATGCAGCCATCGTTCCGGTCATGCTATATGATGCCAAACTATCACAGGATATGGCCAATGCTTTATTGAAAGAAGGGATCTACGTGATTGGATTCTTTTTCCCTGTTGTTCCAAGAGGCAAAGCAAGAATACGTGTGCAGCTGAGTGCGGCTCACACCAAAGAGCATTTAGACAAGGCTATTACTGCATTTATTAAAGTTGGGAAGGAACTGAAAGTGATATGAGACGGAGGTCTTTGGGGCCTGTGTTCAGATTTTGAGACAAGCATCTAAGCCCGGCATAAAGAACAAGATAAAAGAAACATGAAAAAAATAAGAATTACCAAGCACTTTGACTTTGAAACGGCGCATGCCTTATATGGCTATGACGGAAAGTGCAAGAACATCCACGGACACAGCTACCATTTGTACGTCACCGTGATAGGGACCCCTATTATAGACCAGGAGCACCCTAAAAACGGAATGGTAATGGATTTTGGTGATCTCAAGGGAATTGTAAAAGAAGACATTGTGAATTTGTTTGATCACGCCGTCGTTTTGAATGAAAATTCACCCCACAAGGAGCTGGCTGAAACGATTGATGAATATTCTCATAAGGTGGTACTGGTTCCTTATCAGCCCACGAGTGAAAATATGTTATTTGATTTTGCCGAACGGATTCAAAAACGATTACCTCAAAATGTTTCACTACATTCGTTAAAATTAAATGAAACGGCAAGTTCCTATGCAGAATGGTTTGCCGCTGATCAGGACTAATGTGCATCTAAGATCTGGAAAAAGGGAAAATTTCGAATGAGCAGTAAGCATAAAATATATTTTGCATCAGATCAGCATTTTGGTATTCCAAATGCTGAAAAAAGCAAAGTCAGGGAAAAAAAATTCATTGCCTGGCTTGATATGGTCAGGGTGGATGCTACAGCCATTTTTCTTTTGGGGGATCTTTTCGATTTTTGGTTCGAGTACAAAAAAGTTGTTCCAAGGGGTTTTGTAAGGGTTTTAGGTAAAATCGCTGAGATCAGCGACAGCGGAATTCCTGTTTATTTTTTCGTGGGAAATCATGACCTGTGGATGAGTGATTATTTTGATACTGAACTGGGAATTCCGGTGTTCCGCCAACCACAGGAATTTGAATTTGACGGCAAGGTGTTTTTAATTGGTCACGGCGATGGACTTGGCCCGGGGGATAAGGGATACAAGCGAATGAAAAAATTGTTTTCACATCCTGTATCCAAATGGTTTTACAGGTGGCTGCATCCCGATATCGGTGTAAAACTGGCACAGTATCTTTCAACAAAGAATAAATTGATTTCAGGTGAGGAAGACATTCATTTTTTAGGCGAAGAGAATGAATGGCTGGCGCAGTATGCGAAAAGAAAACTGGAGAAAAAACACTATGACTATTTTCTATTCGGGCACCGGCACCTTCCCATGGAAATTGAATTAGGGAACGGGAGCAAATACATCAATACCGGCGACTGGATCACGCATTTTACCTATGCCGTTTTTGATGGTAAGAATCTCGAGTTGAAAACGTATGAATAAACCTGGAATAAAAACCATTCATGGCTAAGACCAAAACAACTTTTTTTTGTCAGAATTGTGGAGCTCAATTCCCGAAATGGGTAGGAAAATGCAGCTCTTGCAATGAATGGAACACGATTGTTGAAGAGATCATCCAAAAGGAAGAGATCAGGGCGTGGAAAGGAGCGGCATCGGGTAAAAGAAGTGTCAAAGCCCTGAAAATAAATGAAATAAAATCAACAAATGAAGAGCGGATTGACACGTGCAACAATGAATTGAACCGGGTCTTGGGCGGAGGACTGGTCAAGGGCTCGGTGGTATTGCTTGGCGGAGAGCCGGGAATAGGGAAGTCTACCCTGCTGCTGCAAATTGCAGTTCTGATGAGCAACAAGGTTTTATATGTTTCGGGCGAAGAAAGTATGTCACAGATCAAGTTAAGGGCAGACCGTCTCAAAGGTTTCAATGACAATTGTTTGATTCTTACCGAAACCAGGACCCAGAATATTTTTAGTGCGGCAGAGGAAACTGCTCCTGAAGTTGTGGTCATCGATTCTATCCAGACTTTGCATACAGAATTTATCGAAGCTTCTCCCGGAAGTATTTCCCAGATCCGTGAAACGACTGCTGAGCTGATCAGGTTTGCAAAAGAAACGGATACGCCGGTGGTGTTGATAGGCCATATAACCAAAGAAGGCAACATCGCAGGCCCGAAGATCTTAGAGCATATGGTTGACGTGGTCCTGCAATTTGAAGGCGACAGGAATCATACCTATCGCATCCTCAGGGCTCAAAAGAACAGATTTGGCTCTACAGCCGAACTGGGAATCTATGAAATGCTGCATACCGGTTTGCGGGAAGTAGACAACCCGTCTGAAATATTGATCTCGGAAAAGGATTCTGACCTGACCGGAACTGCCATTTCGGCGACCCTTGAAGGGATGAGACCTTTGATGATTGAGGTCCAGGCGCTGGTGAGTACAGCGGTTTATGGTACGCCGCAGCGATCCTGTACCGGATACAATGTCAAAAGGCTCAACATGCTGCTGGCTGTTCTGGAAAAACGCGCGGGATTTAGATTGGGAGCCAAGGATGTCTTTCTGAATATCGCAGGGGGGATCAGGGTTGAAGATCCTGCCATCGACCTGGCAGTGGTATGCGCCGTTCTTTCTTCCAATAATGAGATCAGTATTCCCCAGAACATATGTTTTGCCGCAGAAGTCGGATTGTCTGGAGAAATAAGGGCTATCAGCAGGGTAGAGCAGCGAATCCTGGAGGCAGAAAAACTGGGTTTTAAAAAGATCGTTTTGTCCAGTTTCAATAAAATGGCAAAAAAGAATTTTGACATTGAGATCATCAAAGTGACTAAAATAGAGGAAGTCATCGGCGTCCTGTTCAAAGCTTAGCGCCTAAAATGAAGATGGGATTATTTCAAATCCTTAATTTTTAAAATATGTTCCGGTCCTATTCTGCAGCACCCTCCTATGATGTCTGCACCGTTTTCAAGCCATTCTTCAGCCATTTTTCGAAAAAGAACGGGATCAGCAACACCGATCCAGGACTTACTTTTGGCATGATACACTTCACCTGAATTCGGGTAGACAATGATCCGTTTGTCAGGAGCTTCAATTTTTAAGATGTCAATGATTTTATTGATGTATTTTGGGGCAGTACAATTGACCCCAATGGCAAAGACAGTTGGATGATCTGCGAGAATTTTAGCAGCATCATGAATTTTGTGACCGTCATTTAAATGTGATCCGTCTTTGCAGGAAAATGAAACCCATGAGGGTTTAACCGAACTGAGCAGTAATTCAGAAAGAACCTCTGCCTCTAACAGGCTGGGAATGGTTTCAAAGGCCAGAAAATCTGCTTTTGAAGCTTCTAAAACATGCAGTCGTTCCTTGTGAAACCTGATCAAATGAGTAGCAGAAACTCCATAATCTCCGGTGTATTCAGCTCCATTTGCCAGATAGGCGCCATAAGGCCCTAAGCTTGCAGCAATATAAATGCTGCGATTAGGGGCCTGCGAACTTAAAAATTGTTTTCTGGCTTTTACCGCCAGGGAAACTGAATCAAGCAGCAGTTGTATTGCCTGTTTTTTGGATGCTCCCAATTCTATGAAGCCATCAAAAGAGGCCTGGTAACCCGATGTGGTGATACAAGTTGCCCCGGCTTCCAAATAGGTTAAATGAGCCTTTACAATCGCTTCAGGATTCGATTTGATAAGCCTTGCCGACCATAACTTATGGTCAAGATCACAGCCCATAGATTCGAGCACATTTGAGAGTCCTCCGTCAAGAATGACCGGGAAGTTGATATTTTTTCCTTGGATCATTCTTTAAGCGTTTATTTTTTTACGATCAGTTCGGTGCTCCATCCGTCATATTGGGCCTTGAAGCTTGTGCATAAAACCTTTAACATGGATGTCAATCGAGATATGGAAGAAGGATCAATTGAATCTTTTCTGGATATTCGGAGCTCGTAGGGGTAACTTCGGTTTTTGTCAAACCATATGGAATCGAGTGAAAAATCAAGCATTTTCAAACGTTCACCAGCCTTATTTCGGTTTTTGAGTTTTTTAAAATACAACCAGTGATCTACTTTGCGCAGCCCTTTCAAATCATCCCCCTGCACTGCCAGATCATGAAGATAACTCTGATCAATCATAAAGTCAATCGAAAAACTTTTCGGATATAACATGTCATAATAATAAACCCACAGTTTGTCCTGACGGATGCCGATAAAGGTTTCGGGAATTTTAAAATTTTTGTTAATGACCTCTTTCAGATTTTTTCTTAAAGACAAAGTATCTTTTACATAATAAATGTCGAAACCCATGCATTGATACGTTACAATTCCCACCAGACGACTACGTGTTACCTTGTTAATAACTGATGCGATCGAATCTGAAAATTCGAAGAGCTGTTCGAGACCTGCTTCTTTTGGGAAGCCGTTTGCCATGCATGAATCATATTTGGTTCCTATGATGAGCAGGTTCTTATAATTGGGCTTTGAAATGTCAACCTCAAGATCGACCGAGACAGACATTACTCCTTTGTTTTTCATGGATACATAATCGATCCAGTCTTCCTGCGCCTTTAATTCTGTAAAAAAAAGAAGGATAAAACCAGCGGTCAGAAACAAATACTTATTGCTGGATGTTGTATGCAAATTAAATGAAGGTGTAAAATTGATTTTTATCATACTAAAAACGACCGGAATCAGCTAAATTTGAATACCTAACACTAAAAAGATTGAAAACCATGAAAAATATAAAGATATCATTTTTATTGTTACTTTTTACGTTTGCAATCTATTCCCAGGAAGGCGAATTAAAGAAAATCGAACAGATCGGTGATTTGTATGAGGTGACCCTTTTCTATGAAGACGGCAATATCATGCAACACGGATTCCTCAACCAAGACATGCAATTACATGCGTCATGGGAGAGTTATTATAACAATGGCAACAGAAAGTGCGTGGCTTTTTATGAAAACGGAGCAAAGGTTGGCACATGGTTTTACTGGTTTTTGGACAAAAAAACCAAGGTCGTGTATGAGAACAATAAAATTGTAGAGGTGGTAGAACTGCCACTGGAATAAATCAGAAGACTGCTGTTAAGGAATGGCTGGTTTTATAAGATAGAGATAGACGGGGAAATGGTCACTATAGCCTCCGACGAATCTGTTGTTTTCAAAACTTCGAAAGGGATAACCCTTGTATTTACCATTATTTTTAGTAATGTATTCAGGATTATAAATGCCTGCCATGTATAAAGTAAAACCGTTGGATGACAGCACTTCACCTTTGAACGTTTTGCTTAGTATCATTTGATCGAACAGGTTCAACCCATCCCTATAGGCCAGGGTATTTAGTCCTTTTCTGTATAGTTTTTCCATGGGGTTGAATAAAGCAATTGTGTCATTTGAGTGTCTCGTTCGACTTCCAATGAGCCCTTTGATGATACTTTTATCGAGAGGATCATCATTAAAATCTCCCATGATAATTATTTTGGCATCGTCTTGTTCCACAAGGATTTGTTTGACGACCTCTCTTACCACGTATGCAGCTTTCATGCGTTTGGGTTGACTCCTGACTTTTCCTCCACGCCTTGATGGCCAGTGATTCACAAGAATATGAATGACTTCATTATCCATAATTCCACTTACCCAAAGCAGGTCTCTGGTGTAGATTCTTGATCCGGTTTCGTTCCAAATCCTTACTTCAAGGTTTTCTTGGTGCAGTGGGGCAAATATATCAGGTTGATACAATAGGGCGACATCAATTCCTCTGATATCAGGAGAATCAAAATGGATGAACTGATACTGTTGATCCCTTATGGGACCTGCCTTGATCAGATCTTCCAGTACCTGCCGGTTTTCTATTTCAGCAAGACCCAGAATGACAGGGGGTGTATGTGTCATGTCAAAGCCCAGGCGGGAAATAACATGCGCAATATTCTCAATTTTATGCTTGTATTGTGAAGCAGTGAATTTGTTTTTCCCATCTTTTGTATAATCCTCATCCAGTTTTTCAGGATCGTCAATTGTATCGAACATGTTCTCAACATTGTAAAATGCAACAGTTCTAATTTTATAAGCCTTGTTCTGGCCAATACACGTTTGAAGAAAAAGGAAGCTCAATAATAAAGAGAAGCTTATGTTTTTAGCCAAGTTCTTTTTCCATTTTGGGTTTCATTTAGTGACAATGAGTCAAAAAAGTCAACCCAGTTTTATGTATTTTTTCTTTTGTTGACCTCTTGAATTTTAGCGTATCAATAAAATATCAACAAGTATTATACAAGGCTTTTATGAAATTGATATTATCTGTTCTACTTTTTTTTGGTGCTCTGCGAAACACAGAAGCACAGAATACACTTATTATTCAAGGCAAAATCCTCGATAAAATGACACTTGAACCTCTGGAACATGTTCTTGTGAGGTCGGTTCAAACAGGCCTGGAAGTCCTGTCAAATGAAGGGGGGCATTTTTCATTAAGCACATTGCAGAGTGAGTCCGATATTTTGGAATTCAGTCTTAGGGATTATCGAACGGCACGAATGGAAATCCCGTTTACTGGAGATGAAAAGGTTATTGATATGGGACTTATAAGATTATCGGGATTGCCATTTCAAAAGTCTGTTAATTTAGACATCAATATTGGACAAGAGCAATTAGAAGAGGGTCAGGAGCATTCAAATTTGATCACCGGAATGTTAAGTGCTTCTAAAAGTCTTTTTGTCAGAACCGCGGCCTATGAATTTGGCATGACTTTTTTTAAACCAAGAAATCTGCATTCCGAATATAGCACTGTGATGTTGAACGGGGTCAAGATGAATAAAATTTTTCACGGACGACCCGAATGGAGCAACTGGGGAGGGCTAAATGACGCCCTCAGGAATCAGGAGATTTATAATAATACCAGGAGTTCCCCATTTGATATAGGAAGTTTATCTTCAAGCATCAATATGATCAGTAGGGCTGTATCCAACAGGAAAGGGCTAAAAATTTCATATGCTGCTTCAAATAAAAGTTATTTGGGGAGGTTTATGACGACTTATTCAAGTGGACTTCAAAATAGCGGATGGGCCTGTACTTTTTCTGCTTCTGTAAGATTTGCCGATGAAGGATTTAAATCAGGAACTGGTTACAAGGCCCTTTCTGTCTTGGCGAGCATTGACAAAAATATAGGGGAAAGGCATTTTTTGAATACGACAATGATATACGCATACAACAAAAGAGGGCGGTCATCACCCATGACACAGGAAGTGTTTGATTTGAAGAGTGCCGCATACAATTCTTATTGGGGATTTCAGGAAGGTGAGAAAAGGAATTCCAGAGAAAAAAGAACGATTGAGCCCATTTTTCAATTGAATCATAATTTTAAAATTAATGCATCAACCTCTATTCACAGTCACCTGACATTTCAATTTGGAGAAGTGGGAGCAAGCAGAATCGATTACGGAGGCGGCAGGTGGCTGAAAGAAACCCAAAGCATCGTAGGAGGAGGAGTTAATCCGGACCCTGCCTACTATCAAAAATTACCGAGCTATTTTTTAAAGGACGCCGAAGCTCCTGATTTTACGGGAGCCTATTTAGCAAGCCTGGAATTTTCAAAGAACGGACAGCTTCGTTGGAGGGGTCTTTATGAGGCAAATCAACAGAATTCTAGTGTTGGGAACGCCATTTATGCACTGTATGAGGACAGGCATGATGATATCTTTCTTTCACTCGACTCAGGAATTCAAAAGAGGTTCAATGAACGGTTCTCTTTTGATGCTTCATTTTCATATGCGAAACTGAAATCAGAAAATTATGCTTTGATGCTCGATTTGCTTGGAGCCCAGGGCTATCTGGATGTAGATATCTACGCTGATAACTGGGTTGAAGCGCAAAATAACCTGGTAGAACAAAACAGAATTGTCCGAGAAAATCAAAAATTCAAGTACCATTATGAATTGTTTTCGAGCCGTTGGAAGGGGTTTATCAGGAGCAGTTATAATTCCAGAAAAATTGAATCTTTTTTGGCAATTGGATTTGAATCAGCCAGACACCTTCGAAAAGGAAAGTTTGAAAACGGTACTTTTCCAGGAAACATGTCCTATGGTAAAAGCAGATCAGTTGGTTTTCAAGGGCTTGGTTTTAAATCAGGGATTTTGTATAAACCAAGCGGAAGGCATCTTTTCATGGCTCATGCCGGATATTTGGAAAACCCTCCCGTATTGAAAAACGTCTTCTCAAACGTACGTGAAAACAATAATTTGGTCAACGGATTGGCGAATAAAAGAGCCCTTGCTTTTGATGTCGGTTACCTTTTAAGGCACCCTTTGATCAATGCATCTTTGGCGTTATATTATATTAAATTGCAGGATCTGGCAAGGATATCCTTCTATTATGCCAGCGGACTGTCAGGTTTGGAAAATGCCGAGTCAAATGCTTATATACAGGAAGTACTGACAGGAATTCACAAAAATAATATGGGACTTGAATTCAGTGTTGAAGCCCCCTTGATGAACGGCTTTAAATTGAAGGGGGTGGCGGCGGTTGGAAGGTCTGTATATTCAAATAATCCCAATTTGTATGTTAGCTCAGACGGTTTAAAGCAACCTCTTGATATGGGCCCTGCACATTTAAAGAATTATTTTACCGGGAGTGGTCCTCAGCAAGCCTATAGTTTGGGCATTGAATATTCCAGCCCGCATTATTGGTGGTTTGGACTCAGCTTGAATTATTTTGATAAGGCTTTTGCAGAAATTGCCAGCATCAGCAGAACGAAAAATTTTTTACTCGATACCGATGGTCAACCCATCCACAATTATGATCCTGATGTGGCAGCCAGGCTCTTGAAACAGGAGGCTTTTGAACCCTATGCAATTCTCAATATGATCCTTGGGAAATCATGGAAAATAAAGGACACCTATGCAGGTTTTTTTCTGTCTTTGAATAATCTAACACAAACGATTTACAAAACAGGGGGTTTTGAACAATCCAGAAATGCGAATTACAATTCCTTGCTGCAGGACAAATTACGCGACAAACCCCTTTTTGGTCCCAAATACTGGTTTGGATACGGTACTACATTTTATACCTCAATTTATATCAGAATTTAAATATAAATCTATGTTATTCAGTAGGAAAGGATCTTTTTATGTCATCTTGTTCTTGTTCATGGCCTGTCTTCCAAATGAGGAATTTGAACTCCCGGTCAATATGACTGAGGATGTAGATATTGAGGCCAATTCAAGTATTAAGGCAGTCAAAAGTGCCTTAGAGCAGTCCAATAATAGGATCTATACTTTTAGTCCTGACGACAGGGCTGTTATCGTTGGCTTTGTGATATCAAGTGATGAGGCGGGAAATTTTTACAAGACGCTGATTCTGCAGGATGAAGTTGAAAACCCAAATCACGGGTTAGCTGTAAAAATTGACATGAGGTCTTATTTCGTAAAATATAATTTTGGAAGAAAAATTTTTATAAAACTCGCTGGTCTGAGTATCACAGAACAGAATGGATATTACGAGTTGGGTTATCTGAACCGCTCGGCCGTAATGGACATTCCGGAATCCTTGCTAGATCAGTTTTTGATTCGCTCGGAGACGACCGAAATGATAGAACCCAGAAAGATCAGAATTGAAAGTATCACGGATCAAATGATCAATACCTATGTAGAACTCAATGGTCTCCAGTTCTCCAAAGATGCCTTGGGGAAATCTTTTGCTGGTGAAAGATTTGACAGATACAATGGAGAAAGGGTATTGGAACAATGTGATCAGTTGAACCGAAGTTTTTTATATACTAGTACTTTTGCTGATTTTCGATCTGCTTTGTTGCCAGAAGGTAAATTCCATATACAAGCTGTCCTTAGCAGAGACTACTATACTGATCAGATCATTTTGATTTTGAATGACCCGGCGTTTCTGTTGTCGGATGCTTCTGAAAGGTGTGATCCGGATTATTATACCTGTGATAATATTTCTGAATCGGGAAGTTACAATGTATACAGCGAGGATTTTGAAAATTTTAAGTCAACAACTGATATTATGAACCAAGGATGGATCAACAGAAACGTGAATTTCGGAAATGGAAAATTCAAGAAGAGAACGGCGAATGAAAATTCATTTTTACAGGTTTCTGCGTATAATACTGGTGAAAACATTATGGATGTTTGGCTTGTCAGTCCGGTGATAGACCTTGATGGGTCAGAAAATGAGATCCTTACCTTTAAATCAAGAGCTACTTTTGAGGAGGGCCGGACACTAAGTGTATGGATCTGTAATGAATTGAGTGATGATCCCGTCGCCAAGGGTGCCTGGCAGTTATTAGATGTCATAATTGATGATGGATCGAGGGATGGCAGCAACAAAGATTTTATCAGCTCAGGCCCGGTTGATCTTGATTGTATCAAAGGGAAAATTCACTTGGCATTCAGATATCAGGGATCAGATCCGGGTGCAACCACAACCTACGACATCGATCAAATCATGATTACAGGAAATGAACTATAATAAAGACGTGACATTGTATTGAAAAAAGAATCTTATCAGGGGTTTTCTGTCTGGAAATAAACAAACACCGGGTAGTGGTCACTGAATCCGCCCTGGAAGTATTTGCCCAGGTAGGTCCTTTTAGGAGAGCCTTTGTGCCTGCCTGATTTTTGTGTCATAAAGGGAGCCACATGAATATGGGCTGACACATAGTTGAACCAATCTGATTTCATAAGATGCTCATTGAGGAGGATCTGGTCAAACATGATCCACTTTCCTTTGTATTTGACGGAGCCTTTTTTTTCTTTTTGAAATTGCAGCATCGGATTGAAAAATCCTTCTGAGAGGAATTCACGCAAGCTGTCGCTTAAGGGGTCATCGTTAAAATCGCCCATGACTATAATATGTGAGTCAGTGTCTTCTTCTCTGATGCGGTCTATGATGCTTTTTGTCATTTGAGCGGCACGAAGCCTTTTCGCATTTGTTTTTTTTGTTCCATCTGTTCTTGAGGGCCAGTGATTCAAAAGAATCCTAATGGGTTTGTCAAAAAGTTTTCCTTTGATCAAAAGGATGTCTCTGGTGGCATCCGGACCAGCATTCTGATCCAAAGCAATCTCATAGGTCTCGGATGAAAGAAGTTCAAAATGGTTTTTTTGAAAAAGAAAAGCCACGTGGATACCCCGCAGGTCATTCGATTTGTAAAAAACGTATTGATATTCAAAGGGCTTCAGATGATCTGAACTGACCAGGTCCTGCAGGCAGGTTTCATTTTCAATCTCACAAACACCCAGAAAAACCGGAGGAATTGCGGATCTTGTTTCCCCTATCCCTGAAATCACAAGGGCCAGGTTGTTGATTTTTTGAAAATACTTTTCCCGGTTCCATTGAAAAACGCCTTCAGGGGTAAAATCCTTGTCTAAAGTATGTTCATTGTTTTCGTAATCGAATAGATTCTCAAGGTTGTAAAAAGCTATGGAATATGTCCTGGTCATAAAAAATGGAGACAGTCAGTACAAATTAAGAAAATTCAATAAGATAAATATAAAAAGGATTGTAAATTTGCCATATGATAGAAAAAAGGGATTCAAAGATTGAGAATGTTGCCCTGGTGGGAGTGATCACCAGAGAGCAGGATGAGGATAAGTCAAAAGAGTATCTCGACGAGCTCGAATTTCTTACCTATACGGCAGGAGGAGAGGTGGTCAAAAGATTTACGCAACGCCTCGAGTTTCCCAACCCAAAAACTTTTATTGGAATGGGGAAACTGGATGAGGTCAAGAATTTTATTGACAACAATGGCGTGGAAACTGTCATTTTTGATGATGAACTCAATCCGGCCCAACTGAGAAATATTGAAAAAATCCTGAACTGTAAAGTACTTGACAGAACCAATTTGATCCTTGATATATTTGCTCAAAGAGCACAGACCTCTTATGCCAGGACTCAGGTTGAACTGGCTCAGTGCCAGTATTTATTACCTCGTTTGACACGTATGTGGACCCACCTTGAAAGGCAAAAAGGGGGAATTGGTCTGAGAGGTCCGGGTGAAACAGAGATCGAGACAGACAGAAGGATCATTCGCGACAAGATCTCTCTGCTCAAGAAAAAACTCCAAAAAATTGACAGGCAAATGTCTGTGCAAAGAATGAATCGGGGCAAAATGGTGCGTGTGGCTTTGGTCGGGTATACAAATGTTGGAAAGTCAACCCTGATGAATGTGATCAGTAAAAGTGATGTTTTTGCAGAAAACAAATTATTTGCGACCCTTGATACCACGGTAAGAAAGGTTGTGATCAGAAATATTCCGTTTTTACTGACAGATACTGTAGGATTTATAAGAAAATTACCCACACAGTTGGTGGAATCGTTCAAATCAACCCTTGATGAGGTAAGAGAAGCGGACCTCTTGCTGCATGTAGTGGATATATCTCATTCCAATTTTGAAGACCATATCGATTCGGTTAATAAGATCATTTCTGAGATTAGCCCAAAAGGAGAAGAATCAGAAAAGCCGACTATAATGGTGTTCAACAAAATTGACGCCTTTTCGCATGAGAAAATTGAGGAGGATGATCTGATAACCGAAAAAGGAAAAATCCACTATTCCCTTGAAGACTGGAAAAAATCCTGGTTTGCCAAAATGGGCAAACGTTGCGTTTTTATTTCTGCGCTGAATAAGGAAAACCTGGATGAATTTAAATCAATTGTTTTTGAAGAGGTTAAAAAAATCCACATGACCCGTTTTCCTTACAATGATTTTTTATACCAGGAGTACGAAGAGGGGAATTAATCTTCCTTTTCGGTCTCATTGTTGTCGATTACCCCATATTTTTTGGCACGTATTCGCCATAATTTCCTTGCCAGATCCTGCAGATCTTCATCGCCATCGCTTTCATCTACGATTTCGAATCCTAAAATGGTCTCGATAATGTCCTCTTGCGACACGATTCCGCTGACCGAACCAAATTCATCTACGACCAGGGCAATGTGCTCCTGCTTCTCAATGAGTTTGTCAAAGAGGGTTTTGATGGGCATGTCTCTGGGAGCGATGACAATTTCCCTGGAGATGGTTTTTAATTCCTGATCTCCATTGCCGTCAATGATGGATTGAAACAATTGATCTTTCAGAAAATATCCGGTTATATCATCGGGAGACTGATTGTAAATAGGAATCCTCGAAAATTTCAAATTGGGGTTCTGGTCATAAAATGCTCTGATCTTCATTTTTTCAGGAGCCGTTTTCAAAACAGTTCTTGGGGTCATGATATCTTTTACAGCTGTTTCTTTAAAATCGATGATGTTTTTAATTACCTGGCTTTCGGATTCGTGAAACACACCTTCTTCTTTTGCGATATCAGCCATGGCATGAAAATCTTCACGGCTCACATTTAAATTCTCTTTGCTTTTACCCACGATTTTGGTCGTAAATTCGAGCAGCCAGAGAATCCCTGTAAATTTCAAAGGGAATATGAGTATCACGATGGCTTTGGAGGCAAAATTTGCCAGGTTTCTCCAATAATTTGCCCCGATGGATTTGGGGATGATTTCTGATAAAACCAGAATCAGAAAGGTCATGATGGCTGAAACTATTCCTACAGCATTATTTCCGGGGGCAAAGGTTTTTTCTGCCTGTACACCTACCAGAATCGCACCAACGGTGTGCGCAATTGTGTTGACAGTAAGGATAGCGATCAGCGGGCGGTCAATATTTATTTTAAGCCGTTTCAGTGTTTTGGCATAGGCTTTGCCTTCATTGATTTTGACCGTGATAAAAGTTTGAGTCACACTCAGTAAGACGGCTTCCAGAATAGAACATAAAAATGAAAATGCAATAGAAAGAATGCCGTATAAAATAAGTAATGACATGTGTCGTTGTTTCTGCTAACGATTTAAATTTAGCAATTTAAAGTTAAAAATCAAACTGAATCCCATGTTTCATCGGGTCAATCTAATGTAATGTTCAACCCGATCAACCAGTATGACTGAAGCTCATTGTCAATGGAACCAAATGTGGCATCAGGATCAGATTTCAACTCATAATTAAGCGCTTCCTGTTTGTTTTTACGCAATCCAAAGTCAAATCCAACTCCAATTGATTTCCAAAAGGTATAACTAAAAGAATTTGTCCAGGTATAATTTGAATAATCTGAGCCCTCGTAACTCATGAATACAGAAAGGTTGGATTTAAAATTCAGACCCTTATAGGATCTTGTATAATCTGCCACTATTTTGGCACCAAAAGTGGAATCATATTCTGCATCTCCACTGCTGAAAACAAAATTGTAATTCGCAGGATGTATGACCACTACAAGATTGGAAAAAGGTGTCCAGGTACCCCCGACTCCCAGGTCAAGAAATCCAGGGTCGTTGAAATTATTCACAAGAGTCGATCTGTACTCCATCAAAGCTGAAACTGCAAATTTTTCGGAGACTTTGTAACCATAAAGAGAACTCAGGCTGAACACATCGGTTGCAACTTCATAACTGTCATTGTCAGATGGGTCATCTTTGTCATCGAATTTTACCCAGCCAATATTCACATTAACGGCATTCTTCCAAAAATATTTATCTTCCATGCGATCAGCAAAGGCATTGATATTGATCCCGAAATTACCAACTGAAGAATTGGGAGATTCCTTGGAGTACCAATTGTTGAACCCTGAAACGCTACCTCCAATAGTTCCGGTCGCCTTAAGCCTCCATCCTGGCAGGGCGTCTATTTGCCCCTGGATGTCATCGGCTTTTGCTTTAAGCGCATCTATGGAGTCGTTTTTTTCTTTTTTTAAGGCTTGTAATTCTTCTTTGGTCTGGGCATTTGAAACACCAAATCCAAGTATCAACAAGAAAATAAGCAGTAATTTTTTCATGGGGGTAAGCTGATTAGTTAAAAGTCTTGTAAAAATAACCAATTTCATGTAATAATCCGGGCTCTTACTTTTTCTTTTTGAACAAAGGAACGCTTGAACATGCTTCACCGAACATGAGTGATGAGACTTTAGGCAATAGCCTTTGGGTAAGGAGGGCATAGGCAGATTCAGGAATCTGCTTGTTTGAACAACCTTTGATGATGACCGGGATTCCTTCAAATTGATTTATGTCAATGGCTTCAATAAGATCCTGAAAGATGATATTTTCAAGTAATTCCAGATCTCCAACAACAAACTTTCTTGCATAGGGACTAAGGGAGACACTGATCAGTAAATAGGCCCAGGAAGGAATAATGGCATCTGCTGAACACATAATGGCAACATATTTTCCATTGTACTGCTGCCAGTCATGATGGCTTACAAAATTCCTGAAATCTTTTTCCTTCAAGATCATTCCCTGGTAAAGCCATTTCTCAATATCAAGGCTTAAACGATCTCCTTCAGGATAGTAATCTTCAAGGTCCAAAGTGACCAATTTACTATTTGCGACTCTGTTAATGATTTCGCCTGGCATAGCTTTTTTAAAAATTTTTTTAAAGGAAACCCAATTCTAGTTTGGCTTCTTCACTCATCATGTCCTGGGTCCAGGTAGGATCAAAGGTAATTTCAACCTCAGCATTTCTGACCTCTTCTATAGACCTGATTTTTTCCTCAACTTCCATCGGGAGGGTTTCTGCCACCGGACAATTCGGAGAAGTAAGGGTCATCAGTACCTTAACATCCATGTCTTCATTTACAAAAACATCATAGATCAAGCCCAATTCGTAAATGTCTACAGGAATCTCGGGATCAAATATGGTTTTGATCACGGAAACAATTTTCTCTCCAAGATCCTCTTTTACTTTATCATTCATGGTGTTTCTTTAAAATCATTCTAAATAAGGGCAAAGATAAGCTAATGCATCCTTACGGCAAAATGTTTCAAATGGTCATCCTTTTTTTGATTTGTACATCAGGGCAAGCAACTTAATTTGCTTGACCATTGAAAGTAAACCATTGGCCCGTGTTGGAGAAAGATGTTCTTTTAATCCAATTTCATCAATAAAATAGGGTTCTGCTCCTAAGATTTCATCAGGGGTCTGATCGTTGAATACCTTAAGAAGAAGCGCAATGATCCCTTTGGTAAGAATGGCATCGCTGTCTGCTGAAAAAACAAGTTTACCATCTTTATAGTCAGTATGCAACCAAACTTTTGACTGACAACCTTTGATCAGGTTGTCATCTGTCTTATTTGCCTCACTTATTTTAGGAAGGGATTTTCCCATTTCAATGATAAATTCGTAGCGCTGCATCCAGTCTTCGAATAAGTCGAAGTCCTCAATAATTTCTTCTTGTATTTCTTTAATAGTCATTTTTAAAACTTATTTTTGCAAAAATAAGTAATTTGCGGTGACATGGGGAAACTTTTAATTGTAGGAACTGTTGCATTTGATGCTATTGAGACTCCTTTTGGAAAGACAGAGAAGATTCTGGGAGGTGCAGCCACCTATATTGGCCTGTCGGCTTCTTATTTCAATTTAGATGCTGCTTTGATTTCTGTTGTCGGAGGTGACTTTCCGGATGAATATATCCGGATGCTGAAAGAAAAAGGAATAGATGTGAGCGGAATAGAGATTAAAAAAGAAGGGAAAACTTTTTTTTGGAGCGGAAGATATGATTACAACCTGAACACCAGAGATACGCTTGTAACTGATTTGAATGTTCTGGCTGATTTTGATCCTGTGGTACCGGAAAATTTTGCAGACTGTGATTTTCTCATGTTGGGTAATTTGCACCCTTCGGTTCAAATGTCTGTGATCAATCAAATCCCTATCCGACCTAAACTTGTTGTTTTGGACACCATGAATTTTTGGATGAACAATACGATGGACGAATTGATTGAAGTCATCCGAAAAGTAGATGTGATTACCATCAATGATGAAGAAGCAAGACAATTGAGCGGCGAATACTCACTGGTCAGAGCTGCTGAGAAAATACATAAAATGGGCCCTCAGTATGTCGTGATCAAAAAGGGAGAAAACGGCGCCCTGCTCTTTAGTAACGGGGACGTATTTTTTGCTCCGGCCTTGCCGTTGGAGGAGATATTTGATCCAACGGGTGCAGGAGATACCTTTGCCGGTGGATTCATTGGGTATCTGGCGAGTACGCACGACATTTCGTTTGAGAACATGAAAAGAGCCGTTATATATGGTTCAAATTTTGCATCGTTCTGCGTGGAGAAATTCGGAACAGAAAGAATGGTTGATCTGAGTCAGAAGGAAATCCAGACAAGATTAAAGCAATTCAAACTGTTGACCCAATTTGAAATTGAATTAAAACATTAACAAATTGTAATAATGAGTGATGCTATAAAACACGAATGTGGAATTGCTTTGGTAAGACTACTCAAGCCGTTACAATATTACAAAGATAAATACGGGACAGCTTTTTACGGGATCAACAAGATGTATCTTTTAATGGAAAAGCAACATAACCGCGGACAGGACGGAGCGGGTTTTGCAAGCATCAAGTTTGATGTCCCTCCAGGCACTAGATACATCAGCCGGGTAAGATCAAATGCCCAGCAACCGATACAGGATGTTTTTGACAAGATCAATTCACGTTTGAATGACCTGATGTCAAATCATGCTTCAAAATCAGACGATCTTCAGTGGCAACTTGAGAATATGCCTTATCTGGGCAATGTATACCTGGGGCATGTGCGCTATGGCACATTCGGTCAGAATAGTCTGGAAAGCGTCCATCCTTTTTTAAGGCAGAACAATTGGAAGCACAAGAATTTAATTGTTGCAGGGAACTTCAACATGACCAATTCAGGAGAGCTCTTGAACGAATTGATTGAATTGGGTCAGCATCCGAAAGAGTATACCGATACCGTTACTGTCATGGAAAAAATAGGACATTTTTTAGATGATGAAGTTCTGGATTTGTATTACAGGTTCAAGCAAAAAGGAATCAGTAAAAAAGAGGCTTCCCCTTTAATAGCCGAAGAACTGAATATTCAGAAAATATTGAGCAGGGCATCAAAGAACTGGGATGGAGGTTATGCCATGGCAGGCATGATCGGGCATGGAGATGCCTTTGTATTAAGAGATCCTGCAGGTATCAGGCCGGCTTATTATTATAAAGATGATGAGGTTGTCGTTGTGGCTTCAGAGCGTCCTGTTATCCAAACTGTTTTCAATGTTGACATTGAAGAGGTGAAAGAAATTGACAGGGCACATGCACTGATCATTAAGAAGAACGGAAAGGTAAGCATGGAAAAAGTCATGGAACAACTTCCCAAAAAGTCATGTTCCTTTGAGAGGATCTATTTTTCAAGGGGAAGTGATGCTTCCATTTATCAGGAGAGGAAAATGTTGGGGAAATATATTTTTCCTAAGGTCCTGGAATCGATAGACAGCGACATATCCAATACGGTTTTCTCATATATTCCCAACACGGCAGAAACTTCATTTTACGGGATGACAGAAGCTGCTGAAGAATATTTGAATGGCCATAAATTAGAGACCATTTTGAAGGGGAAAAGGAATATTTCGGCCAATAAGCTTACCGAAATTCTTTCTGAAAGACCCAGAATTGAGAAAGTGGCCATCAAAGATGCCAAATTGAGGACCTTTATCGCCGACGACAACAGCAGAGATGATCTTGTTGCACACGTTTATGACGTCACGTACGGCGTCGTTAAGAACACGGATAATCTCGTTATCATTGACGACAGCATTGTGCGCGGGACAACGTTAAAAAAGAGCATCATAAAAATTCTGGATCGATTGGGCCCCAAAAAGATCATTGTTGTGTCATCTGCTCCGCAAATCAGGTATCCGGATTGTTATGGTATTGACATGGCAAGAATAGATGAGTTTATTGCTTTCAAGGCGACCCTTGAATTACTGAAGGATACAGATCAGTATCATATTGTTGACGAAGTTTATAAGAAGTGCAAAGAGAGCGAGCATCTCGAAAATCCGGAGAATTATGTCAAGAATATTTATGCACCTTTTACTGCAGAACAGATCTCTGATAAAATCGCAGAACTTTTGAAAACCGAGAACATCAAAGCAGAAGTGAAAATCATTTTTCAGTCAATTGGTGATCTTCACAGGGCATGCCCCAATGATACAGGCGACTGGTACTTTACGGGCGATTTCCCGACTGCAGGCGGAATGAAGGTTGTGAACAAGGCCTTTGTAAACTTTTATGAAGGCAAAAAACAAAGGGCTTATTAAGGGGCTATGAAACACTGGAATAATAACAAATTGGGAAACTATACCTTCGGATTGCTGTTGGTTCTGTTGCTGACCATGGCCTGTAAAACACAAATGGTTGAAACATCAGCTCCTTTTACAATTGAAGAGAAGGTCTATTTTTATTGGGCCGGAGGAAAACCGGGTGCGCACGGCACTACGGTAAGAATAAGCGGACAGCAGACTTCTATGAACGTCTCTTTCTCCAAAATATATTTTCAGAATCATGAATACGATATTGTCCCGGTATTCAATAACAACGGTTTTTTACTGGAAGGAAATTTTTCTGAATACAAGCCTGATGATATGATCCTGCATGCTGATCCTGCTCAGGAATACGGTAATACTCCTCCCGATGTTGAAAAGAAAATTCCCTTTGAACTGGAGGCGGACGAGGCCATTATTGTGTATTCCGTTAACGGTATAGAAGGCTTCCACAAGGTCTCTGGCATGAAGGAGCTGGACAGGGTTTTCAGGCCCTGAATCAGACGCTGAAAGTAATCCCAACCGAGCCAGTGCTTCCTATTTCTGCGAAGAAACCGAATTTATCGGTTACACAGTATCGAAAACCAACATGGCCTGCAATTCCAACTTTGTCACTTGACACATAACCGAGTTCGACTCCCGGATAAATGTCCAGACATGAAGGCAGGTCAAAAAGGATCCCGAAGTGTATATGGCTTCGGGCATAAATGAAATAATCATTTTCGTCATGATTGAAATAGGCACTGGCTCCGGCACCAACCGAAAAAAGATCGCTTAATCCATAATCAAAAGTCGCTTTGATGCCGTTACCAAAACCATAAGCCTCATATCCGAGGTTTATTTTACGATCCCCCTTACCATCAAAGGATTGGGAATATACAGTGAGAGTCCCCATGAGAATGCACAGGGTAATTACAAATTTTTTCATAGCAAAAGTTTAAAAGATTAAACCCATATCTATAACGTAAATGATCAGGAATTCGTATAAAAATTAACAGGTATTTTTTGTTGTTCAAAATCAGTATTTTAGACACAAATCAAGACCGATTCAAGCCTGCACAACACCCGGAAATAAAGGAAATCAGGGCAAATAGCATAAGGAAGTTCTGTTGGCGTTCGGGAGGATGCATTTTTTGACAGAAAAATTAGTTTTGGTACCTTTGCGAAGTGTTCAAAGGCAAAACAGTTTTTTCATTGTATTGCGCCGGGTTAATTTGGAAGAACATTAACATTTTTTTAGGCCTTATTGATCTTAGCTTGGCACGAATATTGAGCTATTCCTGATAGTTTTAAGATCTTTGAGGTGATCACAGCGAACGAATTTAAATTTTAACAATAGATTGTGAAAATTTAGGAAAAGTTGGTTTTATTTTTGCAGTATTGAAACTTCAAAGAGGTGATATAATGAGATTTGATTCTCGTGATGTATGAAGTTGAGCAGAATAAAAATTCTACACTGAAATAGTTCTTCTCAGAGAAACAACAAAATAAAAAGTAAAGCGTTTGAAATTATAGAAGTATCAAAAACGCAACGAAAATATTTAAAATAAGGTTTGGTTAGTTGATTTTGGTTGATTTATTTCAACCAAATGTCGCCCCGAGAAATCGGGGCGATTTTTTTTGTCCTTTGTTAGGGTTTATAAGGTTAAAGATCAAATTTTATTCCCTGAGCCAAGGGAAGACCCGGAGAATAATTGATTGTATTGGTTTGCCTTCTCATGTATATTTTCCAGGCATCAGATCCTGATTCACGGCCTCCTCCAGTTTCTTTTTCTCCTCCAAAGGCGCCTCCAATTTCTGCTCCTGATGTTCCGATATTGACATTTGCGATACCGCAATCTGAACCGGCAACTGATAAGAATTTTTCGGCTTCTCTTAAATTATTGGTCATGATGGCAGAAGACAATCCCTGTACTACTCCATTTTGGATTTCTATTGCATTTTCGACCTCTCCGCTATATTTTAAAAGGTAAAGTATTGGAGCAAATGTTTCGTGCTGGACAATCTGAAATGAATTTTTGGCTTCGGCAATGGCAGGTTTTACATAACAACCACTTTCATAGCCATCCCCTTGCAAGGTGCCACCTTTTACAAGTAAATTTCCGCCTTCTTCCACAACCTGATCAAGTGCCGCTGTATACATCTCAACGGCATCTGTATCAATTAAAGGCCCTACATGATTATTTTCATCGAGAGGGTTTCCGATGCGCAATTGCGAATAAGCTTCGATGATTGCTGTTTTTACCTGATCGTAAATGCTGTCATGAATGATCAGCCTTCGGGTTGAAGTACATCGCTGACCCGCTGTTCCAACCGCCCCGAAGACAGCTCCTATAACGGTCATTTTGATGTCGGCATCAGGTGTAACGATAATCGCATTATTTCCTCCGAGTTCAAGCAAGGACTTTCCTAATCTTGCAGCTACTTTCTGGGCAACTATTTTTCCCATTCTTATGGATCCCGTGGCAGAAATCAAAGGTACGCGCTTGTCTGTAGTCAGCATTTCACCCACCTTGTAATCACCATTGATCAGGCAGGATATTCCCTCAGGAAGGGAATTTTCATTAAAAACAGAGGCTGCAATATGTTGGCATGCGATACCGCAAAGGGGTGTTTTTTCACTGGGTTTCCAGACACAGACATCTCCGCAAATCCATGCCAAAGCCGTATTCCAGGCCCAGACAGCAACAGGAAAGTTAAAAGCCGATATGATACCCACCGTTCCCAAAGAATGGTATTGTTCATACATCCTGTGACCCGGACGCTCGCTGTGCATGGTAAGTCCATGCAATTGGCGTGACAATCCAACGGCAAAATCACAGATATCGATCATTTCCTGAACTTCACCAAGCCCTTCCTGTAAACTTTTACCCATCTCGTAGGAGACCAATTTTCCCAGCGGCTCTTTTAGTTCCCTGAGCCTTTGTCCAAACTGCCGTACAATTTCCCCTCGCTGTGGCGCAGGGACCAGCCTCCATTGGGCAAAAGCACTTTGAGCGGTCTGCATTACTTTTTCATAATCCTCTTTTGAAGTTGTATTTACACTGGCAATTAATTTCCCGTCAACAGGTGAATATGATTCAAGCCTTTCCCCGGTGGAGAAGCAATCAGCACCTGTAGAGGTTCCTTCATTAACCTGTTTTACTCCTAAAAGATCCAGAGCTTCTTTAATGCCGTAATCAGTTGCAACTAATCCCATTTTGTGTATTTTAATTGTTTATATTTTTCATTCTGAACAATACCGTTTTAGATATTGGATTGTAAAATTAACACGATTTATGACATGAAATTGATATTATGGGAAAAAATTTGATGCTTCAGTTTCAAAAAATATGAAATTGACAATCAGCCAAGGGGTTGTATTTTTAAATAATGTATGGAAAGGGTCCTAAAATTTGTAGTTCAAACCGGAATACAATCCAAAATAATAAGGTTTGAAGTTTCCGGAATTACCGGAATAAGTATTAAATTGATATTTGAACATCGGGGCTACATTCAGATACCAGCTCTTACTGATTTTGTAATCAAGATCAACTCCGAGGTTTCCACTAAAATTGAAGTCATTTAAATTATTGGCATCACCCAGGTCTGTGACATTATCTGCTGTAATCATCGATACAGAATTATTGGAGAGGAAAAGGGTACTGAAACCACCTACCAAATTCAGGCCGATCTTTTTATCATAGAGATTGTATTTCATTTCTATAGGCAGCTCAAAATATTCTATTGATTGGTTGAGCTCCCCGCTGACACCTGATTTGCTGAATTCTCCGATAGCGGCACTTTGTCCTCCCCTGACCGGGGTCAGAATCACACCCGCCTTATTGGTGTTGATATTGCCCGGAACATTTTTTGACGATAGGATAACGGCATTGACATCCTGGGTATTATAAGCAAGTTCAACTTTGTTGAAACCTGATTGGATGATAAATTTTTTGTTGAGCTGATAATTAACTTTGACCCCAATAGAGAGGGAATTATCTGAGGTTTTTGTGTTTTCAGCAAGGGAATAGTTCAAGGGGGATCCATCCTGAAGGGAATTATAAAAAACGGGGGCGACTGTTGGGCCGATTGACCATTTCTTATCTACTTCTTTTTCTTTTACATTGATTACCGGCAGTTTATCAATTCGAGCTGTAATGGACTCAGTTTCGTTAAGTTCCTCTAAAAAATCATTCTTATCAACAACATATTTGTTCTCAATGGTCGAATAGACCGTTGAAATATCATTGGTGGTAACAATAACATTGTTATTTGGCTCCTTGACGAAAATAGCCTGTTGAACGCTCCTTTTGGATTTGGTGACCTTCCTGTTCTCTGCCAGTTCAGTAGTATTATTCGTGTTGGTCAACACCGGAGGGACAGTTGTTTCGGAAGGGTTGTTGATGGTATTTGTTCCGGATTCGCTTACTTCAGTGTTGCCATTAACTACGGGGTCAATCTGATTGGTATTGAAATAAAATATACCGACAGAGACTACAGCTATGAGCATCGCCGCTATTCCGCTGAGCTTTTTCCACAAAGCGAGAGGCGCTTTGACTGTTTTTTGAGTCAGTTTACCTTCAATATTATTCCAGACATGCCTGTTCGGATAAACCTCCAAATCTTTTAGGTTTTCCTGGAATACTCTGTCTATGTTCTTTCTCTCTAACATGAATAACGCAATCTTTTAAAACAGACCGGCATTTTTTTGTTGTTGACTTAATTCAATTTTATCTTTCAAAATCAACCTCGCTCTTGACAAGTTTGATTTAGATGTTCCTTCAGCCACATGCAATAACTCCGCAATTTCTTTATGAGAATAACCATCCAGGACATACAGATTGAAAACCATTCTATATCTTTCGGGCAATTCCTGTATTATTTTTAACAAAAAGTCAAGGGAAATATAATTTTCATCTATATCTACCTCAACTTCATCAGGATAATTTTCCTCAACCAGATTCAAGACCTTTTTTTGCCTGTAGGTCTGCAGTGCTGTATTGATCACAATTCTTTTCATCCAGCCCTCAAAGGAGCCTTTAAATTTAAACTGATCGATTTTTTTAAAAATTGTGATAAAAGCTTCCTGGAGATTGTCTTCAGCTTCCTGTTGTGTTTTTGAATATTTAAGGCATATGGCAAAAAGCTTACCCGCAAATAAATGGTAAATCTCAGACTGGGAGGCAATGTCTCCGCTTTTACATTTTTGTATGAGTAGCTTTAAACTCATTTTTATTTTGATCTGTTAAATTCATTACGGGCACCACCACAACATGATACAGCGGATTTCCATTTTCGTCGTCTCCTTGCCAGAACCTGAAGGTATAAGGGCTTGTTTGCAAGGCCTGTACCTTAAAGGTCAACTCTTGTTCCAGTTCCAGCGGTTCACATTCAATGTCTTCCAGGACAAGTGAAATCACAGCAACATTCCTGGCATCGTCATCGTATTCATATAAGACATCATCATTCACATAACAGTCATCGGGAACAATATATTTTACAGTCAAATCATAAACTTTGCCGTATTCAAATTCTTCCGGAACCATTACATCTTCAATGGGCAACAATTCATAGTGAAAACTTGAACTGTCGTCGTCTGAACATGAAACGATTAAAATAGCGGTAAAAATTACAAAAAATATCCTTTTCACACCCGTTTTTTTCTTAAAAATAACATTTATTGGTACTTTTAATGATACCTAAATGCTAATTGGTTGCGTAAAAAAGGGCTACTTTTGTAAAAAAATAAGTATGGGGCTCCCTGAGATTTTCAACATAGCGGACCGGCATGAATTTGATATGCTTGCTTTGAAAATATTTGAACACCAATCTTTGAATAATAAAGCTTACAGGGCATTTATTGATTATCTCAATATAGATCTCAGCAGAATTGATTCCATTGATAAAATTCCTTTTTTACCCATTGAATTTTTCAAGTCTCATGACATTGTCAGCACTGGCAAAGAGGTTGCAGAGACATTTTTGAGCAGTGGCACAACCGGAACAACCCAGAGCCGGCATCTCGTAACTGATCTAAGCCTTTATGAGGAGAGTTTTACAAAAGGCTTCGAACGCTTTTATGGCCAAATTGAAGATTATACCATTCTGGCATTGCTTCCGGGATACCTCGAAAGAAAAGGGTCTTCACTGATTTATATGGTAGATCACATGATCCGTAAAAGCAATTCCGTGCACAGCGGTTTTTATTTGAACAACCTGGAAGAACTGAAAGCAAAATTGGTTGAAATTGATGAAAAGGAGAAAAACGTACTGCTCATCGGTGTTTCATATGCGTTGCTTGACTTGATTTCTGATACGAAGATGCATCTTAAAAATACAATTGTTATGGAAACCGGAGGAATGAAGGGGAGAAGAAAGGAGCTGGTCAGAGAAGAACTGCATGCCCTGCTTTCTGAAGGATTTGGCACCGAAACAATTCATTCAGAATACGGGATGACCGAATTGTTGTCACAGGCCTATTCCAAAGGAGGAGGAATTTTTGAAACACCCCCATGGATGAAAGTCTTTACCAGGGACCCTGAAGACCCCTTTTCCAAATTGCCGGAAGGGAAAACCGGAGGCATAAATATTATAGATCTTGCGAACATCAATTCTTGTTCCTTTATCGCCACCCAGGATCTGGGCAGAAAGATTCATGAAAATTATTTTGAAATCCTGGGAAGGTTTGATCACTCAGACATCAGAGGCTGTAATCTGATGCTTGTTTAAATCTGTTATCCACCCAATTCATAAGGGGAATACTCAGTTTATAAAAGGCAAAACCTATCCCTATACCCAGTATGGCACCAAAGAAAACGTCTAAGGGGAAATGCACTCCGATATACATCCTGCTGTACGAAAAGAGCAGGGGCCATATGAAAAAGAAGGCGGTATAAGAATAATATTTTTTAAGATTCAGGTGCATAAACAAGCTAACTGCCATAGAGGTTGTGGCATGACCCGAGACAAAACTGAAACTGGAATTATTCTTTAATATTCTGATGATCTCATTGATTTGAGGGTCCCTGTTGGGTCGAAGCCTTTCAAAATAGTTTTTCAAAAAAACGGTAAACTGGTCTGAAAAAGTAATTAAAACAGCCGTCAACAGGAGCAATGCCAGGCCTTTTTTCCAACCGAAAGATTTGAAAATCAAATAAAAAAAGAGAAGGTATAGCGGAATCCAACTCAATTGATCAGTGATTGAAAGCCAGAACATGTCCCATGTTTCTGTTCCCAAACCATTCAGATAAACCAACAGTTGTTTATCGTACTCAATAATTTTATCCAAAAAAATCAAGTTATAAATTTCTTTTTATCGGTCCGGTAAGGTCATCAATATTGTCCTTTACCTTGTTCTTAATGTTCTTAACCTCCTTCTGAATATCGTCTGCAAGATTCGTGTCAATGCCTTGCTTTTTGGCTCCGTCAGTAATTTCCTTCTTGACCTCGTTGGTCGCATTTTTAAGTTGCTGCATACCTTTACCGAGTCCACGTGCCAATTCCGGTAATTTGTCTGCTCCAAAAAGCATGACCACAATAACCAGAATGATAAAAATCTCCGCTCCGCTTATAAATAAAAACATATTCTTCATATTATTTTACAAAGATAGCATAAATACTTATTGGAAGAGAAACGAAATATACATCACCCTGAATTTTCTTATTTATATCTCCAGCTTGTCAGATCAGCATTTTCAGGCGCAGAAGCCATGATTCTCTTCATGATCTTTGGAACATACATGGTATTGTAGCGCAGCCTGGAAATATGATTAGGATTTTCCTGATCCCCATTCCAGCAGTGCTCTGCCCGATCTCCGTAATCTATTTCTCCATCGTAATAAGGATCACTTGTGTTTTCCAGAAAATCTTCCATGCGGTATACCGCGTTGTTGAGATAATAATTGTCCATATCTCCACAGTAAATATGAATTTTACCTTTCAATTTAGGGCCCAATTTCTCCCAGTCACGTTCCATAATGTGCCTGAGGTCGTAATTTTCTTTCCAGTAAGCGGCAACATTGTGATCGATCTCTCCCGTGTATTTGTCCCAGATTCTTTGAGGGTAACCATCCTTTCCCATAGGAGAATAGGTAGCTTCCCAGATATCCCATTGTTGCCCAGATCTTGATTTATCTCCCAATACAAGCTCAAGATGGTTCGATTGTTTGACTGTTGAAGTAACCTGACCCAGATAATCTCTGTGCGAAGGAACTTCTATTTTTTTATAATCACTATCGTAATAATAGGCGTTTTCATCTTCATAAATATTGGTGAGGCAATAACTTCTGAAATCTATCGGATCGGGGCAGGCGGCAAAGCATCCATTGTACTGATCCGGATATTTCACCTGAACTGCCAGAGCTTCCCAGCCACCGGTCGAACCTCCGTAAAGAAATCTTGACCAGCCTTCACCCAGACCCCTGAACCGCGATTCAATATACGGGATCAGTTCGTGGGTAATGGCATCCCCGTATGGCCCCTGACTGGCAGAATTGACGGCATAAGAATCGTCATAGTAGGGCGTGGGATGTTGAATTTCAATAATCAGAAACCTTGGGAAATCCGGTTCATTCCATCTTTTGTAGAAATCATAGGCTTCCTGTTGCTGAATGATATTATAACCTTCCACTTTAAACCGGCTGGAATAATCCGGTTCCAGATCCTCGTCAGGTGGTGTGGTTCTGAAGCCACCAAAATCTGAAGGGAAATGACCGTGGAAGATCATTAAAGGGTATTTGGCTTCAGGATGCTCGTCAAAGCCTTTGGGCAGGAGAATATGTGCACCCAGATACATATCTCTTCCCCAGAATGCGGATAATTTTTCTGATTTGAATCTGATATGTTTGATCCATTCGGTGTCTTCAGGGGCTTTGATCTCGGGAATAACCTGGTCCATCACAAGGCTCAGGTCCTGAAGACCATTCTTACCTATGTTTATTTTAATGGGTTTGCTGTAGATGTTTCCGGGAGACTGATTCCATTTCTGGCCTTCTCCGTTATCCATCGGAAGTTTGACCGTATGACCGGTGGCCAGATCAAAGGTTTCATAAACGTGCAAAAGGGCCTGCACATAGTATTCCCCCTGTTTGATCTCGGAAATGCTGTTAAGAGGATGACCGAAAACACGATCATCAAAAAGGACCTCCTGACCTGCCGCCATACCATCGACATTTATACCGAAGATCAATTGTGAATTCAGACCATCATTGATCTGAAACCTGGGCTCTTTTTTATCATCGTTTGAGAACATCAATAAAAGCCTTCCATCGATACCCTGATCGGCAAGCCCCTCTGAAAATGAAACAGATACCTTTGCCGTCGAGGACTTTTCAGAAGGATTCTTACAATTGTAAAATAAAAGGAAACAGGGAATGAGCAACAGATAAAATGGTTTCATAGGATTTGGTTTTGACCACAAGTTAATCAAAAAGACCCTAACAAGATGAAGTCATTCAAGCCCTGCTTATTTCTTGATCAGCAACCTTTTGATCTCATTGAGTTTCATAAGCGCCTCTATTGGAGTCAAGGTATCGATATCCGTACTTAGAATCTCTTCTTTGATCTCCTCGAGCAAAGGATCGTCAAGATTAATAAAACTCAATTGGATATCTTTTTCGGCAGCCGATTTTAATTTGGCCTGAATGTCTTCTGAAGCGTGGCTTTGTTCCAGACGGGATAACATTTTGTTGGCTCTGTGCAAAACAGGTGTTGGCATTCCCGCCAGTTTGGCTACATGAATTCCGAAACTGTGTTTGCTGCCGCCGGGAACGAGTTTCCTGATAAAAATGACATTGTCTTTAAGTTCTTTCACCGAAACATTGAAGTTTTTAATTCTTTCAAAAGTTTCACTCATGTCATTCAGCTCATGGTAATGCGTGGCAAAAAGGGTTTTGGCCCTTGTAGGATGTTCATGCAGGTATTCTGCAATGGCCCATGCAATGGAAATACCGTCATAAGTACTTGTACCACGGCCAATTTCATCGAGAAGAATGAGACTTCTTTGGGTCAGATTGTTCAGAATATTTGCGGTTTCATTCATCTCGACCATGAAAGTTGATTCGCCCATTGAAATGTTATCACTGGCGCCGACCCTCGTGAATATCTTGTCAACAATACCCAATCTGGCATTCTGAGCAGGCACATAAGATCCGATCTGAGCCATCAGGACGATTAGTGCCGTCTGCCTTAAAATGGCTGATTTACCGCTCATGTTGGGCCCGGTAATCATAATGATCTGCTGCTGCTTTCGGTTCAAAACAACATCATTGGCGATATATTCTTCTCCGGGCGGCAATTGAATCTCAATTACAGGATGCCTGCCGTTGTTAATTTCTATCAGAGTGGAGTCATCCATGACGGGTCTGACATAATTATTTCGGACGGCGATTTTAGCGAAAGAACCGAGACAATCCAGCTGGGCTACAATTTTTGCGTTTTTTTGAATCTTCTGTATAAAAGGAAGAATGAACTCAAGCAGGTCGTGATAAAGCTCTTGTTCTATGCTTGCAATTTTTTCCTGCGCTCCGAGAATTTTCGATTCATATTCTTTTAATTCTTCAGTGATGTAGCGCTCTGCAGATACAAGGGTTTGTTTTCTGATCCAGTCTTCCGGAACTTTATCTTTATGGGTATTCCGGACTTCTATATAGTAACCAAAAACATTATTAAAGGCAATTTTCAGACTTGAAATCTGTGTTCGCTCTATTTCCCTTGAGACGATATGGTCGAGGTAGGCTTTTCCGGAATTTGAAATATGTCTCAGTTCATCCAAGGTTGAATGTACCCCCTCCCTGATCACTTTTCCTTTGTTCAGGTTCACAGGCGCTTCGTCTTCCAGGGTTTCAGAAATCCTGTCTATGAGTGTCTGGCATACGTCCAGCCCTTTGCCGAGTTGCGCAAGAGAATTGTTGTTGCTGTTTTGGGTCTGCTCCCTGATCGGGACAATGGCCTTGAGTGAATTTTTAAGGAGCACTACCTCCCGCGGATTGATCTTTCCTGTTGCTACTTTTGAGATGAGGCGCTCCAGGTCACTTATCTGATCAATCTGATCGTTTTGACCCTGCAGGTAGGTGTCATTCTGAATGTAGAATTTGACGATCTCATGCCGGTTTTTAATGGCTTCAATATTCTTTAAAGGCAGTGCGAGCCATCTTTTAAGCAACCTGCCTCCCATTGGAGAAATGGTGCTGTCGATCACATCTAATAAGGTAACCGCACCTGAAGCCGATGAGGTGTACAATTCCAGGTTTCGGATCGTGAATCGGTCCATCCAGACATAGTCACCCTCAATCAAACGCTGGATACTCGATATATGTTCTAATTTATGATGTTGTGTCTCTGAAAGATAATGCATCACAGCCCCGGCAGACACAATACCTTCCGCAAGGTCATCAATTCCAAATCCTTTCAGTGAAATCACTTTAAAATGCTGAAGAAGGATCTCCATGGAGGCATCTTTTTGAAAAACCCAGTCTTCAAGGGGGAAGGTATAAAACCTTGTTCCGAAATGTTCCGGAAAGGTATTTTTCAGATTTTTTTGAATCAGGACTTCACTCGGACCGAAGTTTTGCAGCAATTTGTCAATGTATTCACGATCGCCCTGTGAAGTAATGAATTCACCGGTTGAAATATCCAAAAAGGAAATACCAATATTTTTTTTCCCAAAATAAACTGCAGCAAGAAAATTGTTTTTTTTAGACTGTAAAACCTCATCATTCAATGATACTCCGGGAGTTACCAATTCAGTAACGCCTCTTTTAACAATTTTTTTCGTGAGTTTGGGATCTTCCAGCTGGTCGCAAATGGCAACCCTGAGGCCGGCTTTTACCAATTTTGGAAGGTAGGTATTCAGGGAATGATGTGGAAAACCGGCAAGTGCTGTTTCGCCTTCAGAGCCGGCGCCCCTTTTCGTCAGGACGATACCCAGGATTTTGGCAGCCTTTTTTGCATCGTCACCAAAAGTCTCATAAAAGTCACCAACCCTGAATAGAAGCATGGCGTCAGGATACTTTGTTTTGATATTGTTGTACTGCAACATCAAAGGAGTAACTTTTTTCACTTTTGCTTTCGCCAATTTTCAGGATTTATTTTTGTTAAATGTCTATTTGTTCTCAAATAGGAGACAGGGGAACAAAGATATAATTTTAAAAAGAATATGGAAGCGCGTGATTATGATTTACGATGGAGATCAAAAAGAATTTTACAGGCCATCCGTGTAGAGAGGGAATAGAGCAATTTGAAGGACAGGCGCTTTGAACCGCAGGGAATAACGACCAAGAAAGATGGGAAAATTGCCTAGAGGTGCAGGCCACATTCTGTTTTAGGGGAATTGTTCCACCTCCCCTTTCGATCTTCACCAGGCACTGTGCAATGCAAGCAGCCGATAGAGGAATATCCTTTAAATTTTAGGGGGTGAAAAGGCAAATGATGATCAATGATGAATTGATCCCGCGCTGCCCTATCTATGTCGAGCAGGGGATAAAATTTGATGATGGATTTGTTTTCTTCAAAAATGTTCAGTGTTTTTCGATGATCACTTTGCCATTTCATCAAACCTGAGACCCAAATTTTATACTCCTTTTTGATCAAGTCTAAAGGTTTGACCTTATTGATATGGCAGCACCTGTTTGGACTGTTTTTCCAGAGTTTCTTTGTTTTTGACAATTCAAATTCCTTTTGTTCGGCTTTGATGTCGATCACGTTCAGATCATATAAATTGATCAGGTAATCTTTATAGATCAGGGTCTCTTTAAAATGATATCCCGTATCAATGAAATAAATGACCTGATCTTTATTGATGTCAGAAAAGACCTTCAGTAAAAAGGCAGAAGTTGCTGCAAAAGCAGAAGTGATCATGATATCTTCGGCATCAAAATCTTTGTACAACTGTTCAACCCTGCTGTAAACATCCAGCTGGCTGTAGCGCTGATTTAAATTTTCAATTCCCGATTGCCTTAAGGTTGAGATCATTAACGAAGTGGCTGTAATGAAGTGCCAAAAATATATATTATTTTAGCAATTTAAAAGGTGAAACCGCTAAAAAAGTATTAATCCTATCGGAAAAGTATGATAAATGTCATGTTTTCTTTAATTTAAATTGATTTTAAATAATAAACAGGCAGTTAGGAAATTGATGAATTGGATTTTCATAATTTCGCGGCGAAAGAATAAGTTGTTATGCGAAAATTAAAAAACAGTGAATTAAGCAGGCTTGATATTGACCAATTCAAGGAGACTGAAAAGTCACCTTTAATCATCGTTTTAGACAATATCAGAAGCTTGAATAATATCGGTTCTGTGTTTCGAACAGCAGATGCATTTTTGATTGAGAAGATCTATCTATGCGGCATCACGGCCAAACCTCCCCATAAGGAAATTCATAAAACCGCATTGGGGTCAACTGATTCTGTAACATGGGAATACGTTGAGAATACCCTTGATCTGGTGAAAAGACTTAAAAGCGAAAATAGGGTTGTATTGGCCGTAGAGCAAGCGGAGCAAAGTGTTTCCCTGGAATCATTTGAACCTGTTGAGAACCAGAAATATGCCGTGGTTTTTGGAAATGAAGTGAAAGGTGTTCAACAGGAAGTGGTATCGGTATCTGACGACTGCCTGGAAATTCCTCAATTCGGAACCAAACATTCTTTAAATATTTCGGTGAGCTGCGGAATTGTTATTTGGGACCTTTTTTCAAAAATGAAGCTCCACCGGAAATGATCCCTGGTTTCGGGTGGCAAAAGAATTGCCGGTGAATTTTGTCAGGATTTGTAAATCAGCTTGTCTGACTCGGGAAGGGACAAAAATTTTGATATTATTTTAACAGCTTTCATTTTAAAGTTTTATATTTTCGCTTTCAAGAAATGAATCAGGAAGGGAATCAGCATGACGGATAAAAAGCAAAGAAGATATGACCAGGCCTATTTGAAAATGGCCGTTGAATGGGCAAAACTATCACATTGTAAAAGAAAGCAGGTTGGTGCCTTGATCGTCAAGGATAAAATGATCATCTCTGACGGATACAATGGGACGCCCACTGGATTTGACAATTGCTGTGAAGACGATGACGGAAGCACCAAATGGCATGTTTTGCATGCCGAGGCAAATGCCATCTTAAAGGTGGCGTCTTCTACACAGGCCTGCCAGGGCGCTACGCTTTATATTACTTTATCTCCCTGCAAAGAATGCAGCAAGCTGATCCATCAGTCCGGTATCAGAAGGATGGTGTATGCGAATGCTTATAAGGATAATTCCGGAATTGATTTTTTAAAAAAAGCCAATATTGAAATTTTATATCTGCCTATAGATGAATAGAAAAACCAGAATATTTCTCCCTTTGATCATAGCCGTTTCTATTGCAATGGGCATATTTTTAGGGACCTCTCTTAATTATCAAAAAAAGACCATTACTTTTTTTGGAGGGACACCTCAGGAGAGAAAAATTAAACGACTGATCGATTATATTCAATATGAATATGTTGATGAGGTCGATACAGACAGCCTTCTTGATGGAACCATTAAGAACATGCTTGACAAACTGGATCCACATTCCGTATATATTTCGGCGTCAGATCTGCAGCGGACTTCTGAATCCATGAATGGTAAATTTGTAGGAATCGGCATTCAGTTCAGGATGTACAAAGATTCTTTGACAGTTGTGAAGGTCCTTGACAACGGCCCAAGTAAAAAGGCAGGAATCGAAGCCGGAGACAGGATACTGACAGCCAATAATGATACCCTTTTTGGAAAGCAAATCGATAATGATTACATCTTTAAAACCTTAAAAGGCAAACCCAATACATCAGTAGACCTTGTAGTTTACAGAAAATCGAATAAAAAGCTGATCCCTTTTTCCATTATACGGGACGAAGTCCCCATCAAAAGCATGGATGCCTATTTTATGCTCAATGAAGGACTGGGTTACATGAAAATCAACAAATTTTCGGCAACGACTTATGAGGAATTCAAAGTTGCCTTGGATGATTTAAAGGAGCAGGGCATGAAAAAACTCGTTTTGGACCTGCGGCATAATCCTGGAGGATATTTACAGGTGGCAACACAGATTATTGATGAGTTTCTTGAAGATGGCAAGTTGATCGTTTTCACAAAAAACAAAAAAGACAAAATTGACAAAACATTTGCAACCGAAAAAGGGGATTTTGAAGACGGTCACGTATTTGTACTGATCAATGGTGCTTCGGCCTCAGCAAGTGAAATTGTGGCTGGTGCCTTACAGGATAATGACAAAGGAACCATCGTCGGCAGAAGGTCTTTTGGTAAGGGTCTTGTGCAGCAGGAAATGCAATTGGGCGACGGATCTGCTGTAAGATTAACGGTTTCAAGATATTACACTCCAACGGGAAGGTCTATTCAGAAGCCTTATGACCATAAGGGCGACGGGCAATATTTTAATGATTTTGAAGAAAGATACCACACCGGAGAATTGATGAATGCCGACAGTATAAAGGTCGTTGATTCTTTAAAATACGTAACACCGAAAGGCAAGATCGTTTATGGAGGTGGCGGCATCATACCCGATGTATTCGTTTCGATAGATACCACCTACTATTTTCCGGATTTTCATTACCAAAGAACCAGACAATTCGCATTTCAGTACTTTGATGAGAACGTGGAAGAATTCAAAGACTGGTCACTTGAACGTTTTTTAATTGATTTTGACCTTGATGAACATATCTTCACAGAATATATGGCAACCATACCAGATGAATACAGTCATCTTGAAGTTGAAGAAAGAAACAACCTGAAACTATTTTTGAAAGCCGTTTTTGCTCAACAGGTATTCGATGTCAACGCCTATTATAAAGTCATCAACGAACAGGATAAAATGATAGAAAAGGTCATTGAACTTGACAAGGAAGGTTACCCCTTAGAGCCTTGATCCTAAACTTTAATTTTTTTTATTTCGATTCGGAATCATGGACCATGGCCGTTTGACCATTGTTCCATAGGGTCAGAATGTCTGTGGCCACGTGCGCACCGCTTCCTGCAGCTGTGGCAAACTGGCTTCTCCAACCTGCCAGAACACCTGCCACATAAAGTCCTTCCTCAATGAAGTGGTCATTATTTCTCAGTTGGATCCTGTTTTTTGCAGCAGGCAATTTTTTATGTGGCATGACAAAGTCTTCCAGTCCCTTGATATTGAAAAGATTGGATGGCCCTACTGCAATCACAACAATTTTAGCCACATAGGTGTTTTTATTGGTAATTACCTGAAACCCACTGTTGGTCTTTGTAACTTCAAAGACCTTTTCTTTCTGGATCTGCACAACATGAGGGTAGGTCTGTGAAAGTTGCCGGATCCCGTGTTTTAGAAGTTCTTTACCGGTTGTGCCAGGGGATAGCCCTAAAACATTGTTGAATAGTGCACCATCTAATGCCGAGGCTTTCTGATGCATGACAATACCGATATTTTTATCCTTTGCATAGGTCTTGGATTTAGCTGAACCCAAAACAAGTGCACAGGACATTCCTGCTGCTCCGCCACCGATGATCAAAACATCAAATTTCATATCTTTTTAATTAAGTAAGCCCTGAACATTTGAAGCAAACAATTTTACGGCAATCGCCATGACGATCACGCCGAATATTTTTCTAACGACATTGATCCCTCCTTTACCAATAAGTTTTTCGATTTTGGAAGAAGATTTTAAAACGGCGTAAACAAAAATGGTATTGATGACAATCGCAATAATGATATTGATCGAATGAAATTCTGCCTTCAGGGATAAAATGGTCGTCATGGTTCCGGCACCTGCGATCAAAGGGAAAGCCAAAGGGACCACACTTGCTGTATCCGGGGAATCCTCTTTATAAAGTTGCACTCCCAAAATCATTTCAAGCGCAAGAAAAAACATGACAAAGGAGCCCGCTACCGCAAACGAATGCACATCTATGCCGATTAGGTTTAAAATTTGAACCCCTACAAAGAGAAAGAGAATCATGATAAACATTGCAACGATCGATGCTTTCTCAGATTGAATGTGTCCTACTTTTTGTCTTAAATCTATAATGATCGGAATGCTCCCGACGATGTCGATCACAGCAAACAATACCATGCTGGCAGTTAAAATTTCTTTAAAATCAATATCCATTCCCGATTTTTTTAATGGTCGCAAAGTTAGATAATAAAGTTTAATGAGTTTAAAATAAATAACAAAAGAAATTTTCATGGCTTAAAATATTTTGTTGACCCGAAATAGTTGATACGGAGCGCTTTTATCGTGTCTCACGTTTTTAAAAAGTATGTACTTTTGCATTGAATTAAAGATTTATCATGTTTCAACTTCATAAAACAATTGTTTCTGAAGAAATTCTTGACAAGGAATTTGTTTGTAACCTGGGGGCGTGCAAGGGTGCGTGTTGTGTTCAAGGAGATGCAGGAGCTCCCCTGGAGGAAGAAGAACTTCAAATTTTGACAGAGATTCTTCCGACTATGAAGAAATACCTGAGCAAAAAAGGTCTGAAAGCCATTGAACATCATGGACCTTATACCACAAATGAACAGGGAGAGTATGAAACGACCCTTATTAATGGTGAAGATTGTGCCTATGTAATTTATGACAAGAATGATGTGGCATTGTGTGGCATAGAGGAGGCTTATAACCAGGGAGACATATCTTTCAAAAAACCGGTCTCCTGCCATTTGTATCCCGTTAGAATTCGTCAGTATACAGAATTTGCGGCGATAAATTATGATCGATGGGAGATTTGTGATGATGCTTGTTCACTTGGGAAAGAAATGAAAGTTCCGGTATACAAGTTTGTCAAGCAGGCACTGGTCAGAAAATTTGGCCAAAAATGGTATGATGAACTTCAGGAGATAGCTGAGGAAAGAGAAAGATCAAAATAAGGAAGGGAAATACTTATTTGATTATGCACAACTTGCGTATATTTATAGGGTATAACCGCTATAATTGATTCTTGTCTTTGAGATTATTACATATTTTTCTGGTTTTGTTTTTTCCGGTCATTGTTGCTGGGCAGACCATTGATAAAGCTTATGTTTTAGAGAAGAATAGACGGGCAACTGAATTGAATCGGGAAGGTAAGTTTAATGAGGCCTATAATATTCTGGAAGATCTTTTAAAGTTACTGGAGGAGCAAAAGGCCGACCCCAAATTTTTTTTAAGCAGCTACCAGACCCAGGCCAAGGTTATTCAAAGTCTGGGGCAGTATCAAAAATCCACAGACGTTGCCCGGCAATCTTTGGACATTTCATTAAAACTTAAAGACAGTTTTAACATAGCCGATAGTTATAATACCATTGGAATCAACCATTATTTTTTAGCTGATTATGACAGTACCACTTATTACTATCAGAAATCTTTTGATATAAAGAAAAGAATCAAAACCAATGAATACGACTTAGCCGTTTCCGCCTATAATCTTGCTATTGTTTTTGAAGACCTGGGACGATTTGAAAGGGCACAAGAACTCTACCTGGAAGCCGAAGAAAATTTGCTGAAGAGCAAAATGACCAAGAATTTTTTATCCGATGTATATGTGGGACTTTCCCTGCTCAGTTTTTATTCGGGAGATATCGCCAGGGCCGAAGAATATTCGGAGAAAGCAATGGATGTTGGGATCAGGTCGTACGGCGAGTTCAATCCGAACATGACCTTTGTTTACACTTCTTATGCCAATATTCTGGAGTCTCAGGAAAAATATGAAGAATCCATAGCCCTTCTGGAAAAAAGTCTGAGCATTAGAAAATCAACGTATGGTGAAAAGCATCGATGGACCTGCGAGTCGTATTATGATCTGGCAAATGTCTACGTAATGCTCAAGGATTATGCAAAGGCTGAATCCCTGTATAAAAAAGCCATAAAGATAGGAGAAGAAATAGAAAGCGGGCCTTATGTTGCCAATGCAAAAAATTATTTGGCAAAATTATATTTAGATCAAAAACTTAACTTGGATGAGGCCAGATCCTTGTTGATGGAAGGATTGGACAAAAACATAAAAATTTACGGACCCTATAACGAAGTTGTTTCTGAAAATTACCGTTACCTGGCGAAATCATTCGAAATAGAAAAGGATAAGGACAATTTTTTCCATTACCTTGAAAAGAGTTTTGAGTCTGCCAAATACAATCCTGACAGCATTCAAGCAGGCATTGCACCGATTCAATCCTTACATTCCTTGTTGTTGCTTACCGACTGGTATGAGCAAAAACACCTTGAAACGGATGATATTCAATATTTGGAAGAGCCATTTGAACTGATCAATCAGGAAATCGAATTAATCGGATATATTCAAAAGGAATTTTCATCAGACCGGTCCCGAATAAATTTGGCAAATGAGTATAGACATGTGTATGAAAACGGATTGAATTTATGCTGGGCGCTATATCATAAAACCAAGAATGACAAATATTTGGAAAAGGCATTTGAATTGTCTGAAGCAAACCGCAACACGAACCTTCTTGATGAACTGCGAGACATCAAATACAGATCCTCCGGAGAAATTCCTCAGGAACTTTTAGATTTTGAGAATCGTGTAAAGAGGAAGCTTGAGCAGGTAAAAATGGATATTTTTTATGAAAAAACAGCTGCTGATCACGACAAGGAAGTTTATAGCGAACTTCTTGACAGCAGGATCATTCTAAGTAACAGGTTGGATAGTATCTCTGAGGTATTTAGGGATTATCCGGAGTATAGAACCTTAAAATACAGTGATAAAAGTGTTCATTTAAAGGATGTTCAGAAAGCTATGGATTCCAGCACCCAGTTGATCAGCTATTTTCTTGGGGAAAACTATCTGTATTCATTCAGTATCACGAAAGACGCTATTAGTTTGCTAAGGGGTGATGTTGCAAAAAAATTGTCTGATCAAACGAATTTGTTAAAGCAAAAAATTGAGGCCCGGGAAGATTTTTTGGATTTGTCTAATAATCTGTATTTGTTTTTAATATCTCAGCAGTTAAATCCTGACAAGAAGGAGGTGGTGATTGTTGCTGACAATGTTTTAAATTATATTCCTTTTGAAATCCTGCAATCCGATGATGATGCTTTTTTACTGGAAGAGCATAGTATCAGTTACGCGGGTTCATGCAGGCTGTTTCTGGAACAAAACAAGGAGTTCTTTGATTTCAAGGTTCCTGAGCAGTGGGCCGGATTTTCACCTCATTATGCGGATGAACGCAAATTGTCAGCGGCAGCAGATGAGGTAGAAATGCTTTTTGAAATGATCGGAGGTGAAAAATTTGTGGGGCCGGATTGCACCAAGGAGAATTTTCTTAAAAATAATCAAAACTACTCCGTTCTGCATTTGGCCATGCACGCTGAAATTAACCAAAATAATCCATCCTATAATAAATTATTGTTTGATGATGGTGAATTGACCGCCTCGGAGATCTATTTTTCACAAGGCAAAGCGAATTTGGCTATTTTAAGCGCCTGTAATACAGGCTTTGGAAAAATTGAAAAAGGGGAAGGGGTCATGAGTATGGCGAGAGCTTTTCATTTTTCCGGGATTCCTTCAGTGGTCATGAGTTTATGGAAAGTGCCCGACAGGGAGACAAAAATCATTATGATTTCTTTTTATGAATATTTGAAAAAGGGCAAAAGCAAAAGTGAAGCACTGCGTTTGGCTAAATTGGATTACCTGAAAAACACAACAGACAAAGAACTTTTACATCCTTATTTCTGGTCTGGTTTTGTGATTAACGGGAATACGGAACCCATAGCTCTCGGTGGCAATATCAATTATATGTTTTGGGGAGGAATCTTTATCATTTTAATGATTTTAGGGGGATATGCATTCAAGCGGTTCAAATAATTATTCCAAATATTTCAGAACCTCCTTGGCTTCAATCTTTTTAAAGGTTCCGTCAGGCTGGTCAAGGATCAAGTACAATTGAGAAATCGCCTTTTTATTTTCCATGTTTTTTAAATAGGCCAGGGCAAGATACCAATTTGCTTTTTCATTAAAATTTGCAGATTTTCCTTCAAGACCTGCCGCCTGGGATATAGGTTTCAATAGATCTATGGCTTCTCGGGATTTATCAAGTTCGAGATAACTCAGACCTTTATAGAAATTTATATAGGCAGCCTCAGGGTTTTTGACAGAATTAAACAGGTTGATCGCCTTGTGGTAATCATGAGCCTCATAGGCCGCAAAGGCTCTGTATTCAATTGTATTTAAATTCTCTCCCCTTACTACAGGTTGTATGGTGTTTCTGCATGATTGAAAATAGGTTTCATAAATGGCTTGATTGGAAGGGAAGAACAGGCTTTTTACAGACCATATACCCAAGCTGAATACAAGGAGAATTGAAGCTGCCATCAACCATTTTCTCGGAATTTTCAAGAATTTGGGTTTTTGCCGAATAGAGTCTTCAAATTTGTTTAAAGTAGCTTTGAGGTCTTCTTGCTGACTGCTTGCAATAACCTTTGTCAGATCTTTCCGAAAGATAAATTCATTCTTAAAATCCAAATCATTTTGCAATAAATCATTAAATAATAATTGTTCTTTAGGCGTAAGGGAATTATCAAAATAACGATCTATTAAATCAAAATTCTTCATAGTGTTTGTTGATCAAATTCTTCAGTTGCTTTAAACAACGTGATTTTTGACTTTTTAATACTTTTTTATTGCTGTAATTTAAAATCTCTCTTATTTCATCCAAATTATAGCCCTGGTAGTAGAACAAATTTAATACACTTTTGCATCTATCACCTAATTGATCATAGTATTTTTTTAAAAGTTTCTGTTCATTAGTTAAGATTGTTTCGTGAAGGTTAACATCTAGTTCCTTATTTTCTTCTAACAAATCAAAACCATTCTGAAAATCTAGCTTTGACTGAACTCTGAAATTATGAAAAATTTTATATTTCCCAATGGCAAAAAGATAGGTCGAAATATTGCTTTGTAAATTATCTATTTTACCGTTGATGGCATTTTCTCTTAAGACCATGATCGAATCCTGGTAAATGTCAACGGCATCATATTCTTCAACGTTATATTTCTTTGAGAAATTGAGAAAGCCCTCCCGGTTTTCGACATAAATTTTTTCCAGTATTCCTTTGTCACCTTGTTTCAGTAAATTGATGGTATTTTTAGAATCGGAACTATTCATATTAGCAAAGAAAGTAAAAAGAAATTGATTACACTTATAGATCAATGTTTAGTTCATTAATCTTGATTCAAATGTACATC
>JAHEHF010000107.1 GCA_024644745.1 Flavobacteriaceae bacterium | reverse complement strand
CGTCGACCAGGAATTCAATATGCTCCTCTGTCCAGTCAATTGCAAAAGTGTGGAACCCTTCCTCTATGCCTTCAACAATGTCTTTTTTTGTGTTAATGGTCGACCCATGGCTGTCAGGGGTGTGCAGGGAGGTAAAAATATGTCCGGGTTCTTTCCCTACATATTCCACAATATCAATTTCGCCGCATTCGGGCCAACCCACTTCATCCCTGTTCGAACCCAGCATCCAAAATGCAGGCCACAATCCCTTGCCCAGCGGCAATTGTACCCTGACCTCGATTTTTCCATATTGAAATTCACGCTTTTTTTTGGTGTTAATTCTTGTAGAAGTATAGTGATCCCCGGTTTTTTTTGCGGTGATATAAAGAAATCCAGATTTTAATTCGTGATTGTCGGCAGTATAAATTTGTCTCTCATGATTCCCCCAACCACATAGTTCCGGACAACCATTTCCAGTTTCTATGGTCCAGCTGTCATTGTCAAGCTGTTTGCCGTCAAAGTTTTCTTCCCAAACAAGCTTTCTTTCCTGGCTGTACAAAACCAGCCCCGTAATCATCAGAAAGACAAATAAAATTCGTTTCATCATCTCGATGTTATAGTTCATGTCCACTATTCACATGTCTTACAGCCAAATTGTTCTTTTCCCATCTACTGGCATAATTTATGATTTTTCAGAGTTGTGAAAAGATTTATGCTCCCGTCGATTCTGACTTTCGCTCGTCTAATTCTGCACGTATTTCATTGGCTCGCTCTTCGGTCATGTCATATTTGCGCATGACTAAAATTGCGATGAAGGTTCCTAAAATTGGTAACCCTGAAAAGAACAATCTTAAGCCGATAATTGCTCCTTCAGTCTGTGTTTCTGCGTCGGCATCAAATCCTATGAGTGACAGGATGAGACCACTCAACAATCCGGCGATTGCAAATCCAAATTTCACCATCCACCAATAAATAGCGCCAAAAATACCTTCCCTTCTCAATCCGGTATTCAATTCATCAAGATCAATCACATCCGCCGTCATAGACATCATCAATACGAATAAACTTCCTATTCCGAATGAAAATAAGGGCAAGGCAAAAATAAACATATAGGGTTTCCCGGGTATAAACAAAAACCAAAGTAAGATATAACCAAAGATGGAAATACTCTGAGCTGTTAAAAAGGCTTTTTTCTTGCCCATCACTTTGGACATTCTTGTCACAATAGGAATAACCAAAAAAGTAGTGGCCAATGCGCCGATACTCCCGAAAAGCGTGGGCCATATTCCTGCAGCCCCGGCATCTCCAGCGAATAAATAATACACAACAATAAAAAAAGTAAAGGCAGCAACTGTATTGAAAGCATTGAATACCAAAAAAGTGGCAATACATAATTTTCTAAACGGTTTATTCTTGAAAGCCTCTCTGAACCCGTCAATGATCCCGCTAAAACTGCTGCCAATGTTCTTTAAATTCATTGGCAGATAATCTTCATTTACTGTGGATCTTCCCTTGATAAAAATAGCCGGAACCATCGCAAAAATCATGCATATGACACCTACCCATATGCCAAGGGTTCTTGTGGCGACATCTGCAGATTCAAACCAGCCCTGATCGTACATGATCACCCAAAACCAAGGTGCGATCACCCATGCCCATTGTCCTATCCACTGAGCAACAGCCATAATATTGGTACGTTCATGAAAATCATCACTCATTTCATAGCCCATGGCCACGTAGGGAACACTAAAAATTGTCAAGCCCAAATAAAACACAAAAGACCATAACAAGAAATAAATGAAATTGTAATCGATTCCGTTTTCTCTGTACAACTGCCATAAGATTGAAAAAGAGATTCCCATGATCAAGGCTCCCAGCAAAACATATTGTCTGCGTCTTCCCCATTTTGATTTCGTATTATCAGAAATAAAGCCCATGATGGGATCTGTGATAGAATCAAACACTCTGGGCAAAAAGAATATAACACCCCACATCCAGCCCGGAAAACCAAGATCCTGAACCAATACAACCATAAATATTCCCATGGCTGCAGGAAACATCTGATTGGCAAGCATGCCAATTCCGAAGGCTACTTTTTGACTGAAGGGAATTTTTTTTGTGATTTGAGACATAGGATTGGTTTTAGTTGTTTTTTTCGTAAGATAACTAAATTATTTAGTTGGGATCATGATCGTTTGTATCGCTTTTTCACTGATGCTTATTTCAATCTTCTTTTCATGCAGAGACAAAACAAAATTTTCCTTCTGATCTCCTTCATTAAAGACAACCACTGCAATAGAACCGTCAGGATTCTTTGCTGCCGTCACCATCAATTCCTTATTACTGTTATTAAATCCGATCCGCTCTGCTCCGGGCCTGATAAATTTGCTGAAATGAGCCAGAGTGTAATACATTGGTGTAAAATATACCTCATCTTTTTCAGGATCGACGATTACAGGAGCCAGACACCAGTTTTTGAACCAGTTAGGGCCTCCTTGTGTGTCCAATACCATATTCCAGTCAATCCAGCCATCGACCCAGTTGTTCAAGCATCCAATGATATCTCTGGCATATCGGTTGACCGGAGCATATTTAGGATGTAAATATTTCTGATCTTCCGGAGCCCAGTCCCATCCCCAATCTGTGGCCTCCTTGGACCAGTACCAGGCATCATCTTTCCACTTTGGAACTTCGGCATCAATACATGCCTCGGATTGAATAAGGTACTTTTCAGGTGCTTTTTGATGCGCGTATTGCAAAGCCTCCGGAAAAACCTCATAGGTACTCGCATACCAGTGAATTGCTGTTCCATCAAAATATTTTGACGATACTTCATCATTAAACATCACATCCACCCAATCTTTTAAATGATCCCGGTTTTGATCATAACCTAAAATCTTTACCGCAGCCTTTCCATCAGCTTCCAATCTTGGCCCCAAATGACCTGCAACAAAGTCAGTCATTTCTTCGGCAGTAAAATGCATGCTTTCCCAATTATTTCCATTTCCCAGGGGCTCATTCTCTACTGTTACGCCCCATATATCAATTCCCTCCGCTTGATATGCATCGATATACTTTGAAAAAAACAAGGCCCATGTCTCATTGTATTGCGGCAATAGTTTACCACCAACCCAGCTATTATTATCTTTCATCCAAGGCGGTGCCGTCCAGGGGGATGAAACAATTTTAAAGCCCTCTTTTGATATGGCCATGGCATCCCTGATCATTGGAATCAGATCATCTCGATCTTCATCTATAGAAAAATTTTCCAGGTTTGTATCTCCTTCTACAGGAGCATATGAATAATTTCCCAATGAGAAATCACAGGAGTTCATGTGTGTTCGCGTAAGAGAATACCGTGCCCCATCCTCGCCAAAATAAGCTTCCAAAATAAGTTTGCGATTCTCCTCGCTCAAATTGTTTAAAAGGTGTGCAGAGGCCTCGGTAAAGGATCCTCCAAAACCTGTGATTGTTTGAAATGTTTCATCCGGTAGCAAGCTAAGGGTCGATGTCGCATCACCCTCAGCAAAAGCTTCAATTTTTTGCAGCTTGTTGCCGCCAGCTGAAGTTTCATATACAGCAATCTGCAGGTCAGCTTGCTCTGTATTACACCCTGCCAGTACCGATATCGCCAGGATAAAAATCAGGTCTTTGAACAGTTTCATATTTAGCTTTTTATAATGAATCGCATAACGATCCCAATTTTAATTTTGTCCAGACGATTGATTGTATTTTGCCTTTACAATGTTGAAGGCTGCCTTTTTATTCCTCTCAATATCAACAATGCCCCAATACTCTTCATTGGGGGTTCCGTCATAAGGCACACCGGTACTGTTAGGCGCCCATCCGCCTATATCCTGGGATTCATTGTTTCCCGCTTTCCACCAGCCATCCGTAAAGGAAAACAAAGTCACTCCTGAACAAACTTCCTGGTGGGCAAAGACACTCTCCAGGATTTTACGGTCAGCATCGGCCTGGACTTTTTCATTGAGACCCTCAGCATAACCATCTTTGGCAATGGTCATATAACTGTCTCCTCCTGCCTCAGAAAGGTACATGGGTTTTGAACTCAAGGCCTTCCACTCGGTAAATATTTCTTTGGGATCGTCCCAGCGATAAACATTCATTCCCCATACATCAATATTCGGGCAGGATGAAAGGGCCAGGGAATCTGGCAGTTCGCCATGGGCCGTTGTAACAGGATGAGAAGTATCATTTTCATGGATCAATTCGGTGGCCTTGCTCAGCGCACTGTACCAGTTTTTAATGTCTCCCTCAAACCATTCAGGATGGTAATTGTACTCGTTTCCCAGCTCCCACATCAAAATAGCTTCATGGTCTTTGTATTTGTTGACATAATCTATAAAAGTACCCGAATATATATCGTAATTTCCTTTCTGATTGTATCCAAATCCAATGATTACCTTGATGCCTGCAGCTTTTATCTCATCAAGCACGGTCAGGTCATCGATAGGTTCATATACCCTGATCGTGTTAATTCCTGCCTCGACCATGAGTGCAAGATCCTGTGTCAAATTTTCAAAACTTCTGGTATCACTCCCCTTGGGGACAGGATGGTAGCAAATGCCCTTAATGACATAGGGTTTGCCATTCACAACAATTTGATGTCCTGAAATTTTTATGCCCTCAGAGACAGCCTGTTTTCCGCATGAAAGGAGGGCGTACACAATGACAAATGAAATGATTACGAAGATGTTATAAGGCTTATTATTCATGGCTGTTTGCAATCATTTATTGGCTGTTGGTGGCACCAATACCGTTTTCATCAAAGCTTCCTTATCGCCACCAAATGATTTGGTTATCGGGTTACCACCCCTTGACATACCTTCAAAAGTGCCATCATCCACCATTCCCCAAATGGCGTACTTTGCCTGACCATCAACGGTCATCAATCCAAAATGATTTTCTGAACCCATCGGGTTCTTGGAATCTTTCCAGGGTTCATTGAAAGCTTCGAAATAGAAACAAGATATGCCTTCTTTGTTCGTCCACTCTCTCATAAGGTGATAGTATTTTCCCTCTTTATATTCATCGGTGGCTCTTGAGCCCGTTTCACCATAAAAACCGTCAGATAGCGTGGCCCAGCCCGTCTCGCCGATATGAATCGGTTTTTTGACCCCAATGCTCTTCATATAACCCGAAACACTGTCATACTGCTTCTTTGCGAAATCCCGGGCACGAAGCATGGCTGCATCAATTTTTTCAATATCAGATAATTTTTCATCATCTTCAATAATCCAAAAGTCAGGATTGTAATGCGTGTTGTGATACGGATAGGTGTGCATGGAAACATAATCTACAGCTTGATACAATTTCTCAAGATCCTCTGTGTGGTATTCAGCTCCACCGCCACCCCAGGAAGAAAAGTCATCAGAGCTTGTTATCCACAAGTCTTTGGGAAGCTTTCCTGCCTTTTTTAAATCCTGCAAATGGTTGACCCATTTCAAAATAACAGAAGGTTGAACATAATAAGATGCGGCCCACTTTACCATGGCTTCATTACCTACGGCAATTATTTTTACAATATCCGGGTATTGATTCGCCAGCCTCACCGCTTCTTCAATCTGCGGTCCATTTGCCTCACTCTCTACATCA
>JAHEHF010000068.1 GCA_024644745.1 Flavobacteriaceae bacterium | reverse complement strand
TTCAGGAAAAAATATTGGCCTTGCATCCAAATTATCCCAATCCTTTTAACGGTTCAACCACACTGAAGTATTACCTTCCTGACAGGACTTATGTTTCAATCAAGATCTATGACCGCTACGGACAATTCGTAAAAACCCTGGTAGGGAAATCACAAAATGAGGGATCATACGAATCTTCATGGGACGGTAGCAACTTTAAGAATCAACCGGCTCAAAATGGTCTTTATTTTGCAACCCTTTGGGCAGGAGGAAAGGCAAGGACTGTTAAGTTGTACAAAAACTAAAACCAATTCTAATTCATAAAAAAACTTGCTGAAGACTTAGGCTTTCAGCAAGTTTTTTTTGTGTCAAAAGTGAATCTGAAATCTAATTTTCAGGAGAGATCATGATATGTGCATTGTACTGCCCGGGAAACATCAGCCAGGGATGGTGGGGAGCATTGGGGGCAAGCGGTAAACCTGTACTCTCCTTTGTTGCATAAGGTATATAGACCACATATCTGTATTTGGCATTTTCAATGAGTCCCGACTCCTGATTGTAATAAGCGTTTTTGCCATAATATATGTGCAAGGCAGCAGGTGCTTCCGGCAGCGCCAATTTACCCGATTTCGCTTCAGCCGCTCTGATCTCTTCTTTTTCATCCCTTGATTTCCCCTCAGCCACAAGCTCTCTTCCCCTGGCCATCATGGGTTCCAGGCTGGAATGATAGCATACTGTCTGAAACCCTTCCTGATTAGGATTGTCAGCAATACAGATAAATTCATTTGAACCTTCTCTGAGCGTCATCCATTCGCCTGAGGCATCATATCCGTAAACTTTGGCTTGATCTCTCGCATCTTCAGGCGCTGCAAGCAATGCAGTAGCGATCTGTTCTTCAGCATTCAGTTCCTGATTGAAAACAACCACTTCATCGAGTATGGATTCTGTTGCCGTTGTATCGGCCTTACTTAAAATTTCATTTTTTTTGTAGGATGGTTTCGCGCAACTCGATAGTAATATGAGGAAGCCGCATAAAATTGTAAATGTTCTCATAATTAGTTGATTTTTTTAATGTGTCGTGCTAATATACTTGATTTAGTGCTGATTAAAAAAACTATTTTAAGATTGAAAAATGTAGCATCTCCAATTCCAAAAAAAATTCAATACCACACAATTTTATAACCAACCTGACGTTTATACTTTAGTTAAGTTCTTAACTTTATTAAAATTGCTAGAATTATCCGGATAATTTAAAAGGGATAATCATCAAATAAGTCATAGTAAGTAGAAAGCCTTGAGGGGGGCTAATGATCAAAATAAAACATTTTTAAAATGTCAACTATTTAAACTTGCTATGACTTATTTTTATATCAGCCCATAAACTTTTAAAGGCAAATTTCTGTATCTTTTGCCAGTTGCTGCAAAAATGGCATTGACGATCGCAGGTGCAATCACAGGTACACCCGGCTCACCAATTCCTGTTGGAATATCACTACTTTTTACAATCTCTATTTCTATTTCAGGTGCCTGATGTATCCGAAGCATTTCATAGTCGTGGTAATTGCTTTGCTTTACTTTTCCGTCATCAACGGATATGTCTCCGTAATAGGTCAATGACATACCGAAAATGGCAGCACCTTCAAGCTGTGCTTTTACGGTATCCGTATTGACCGCGATGCCACAGTCTGCCACAGTAAAAACTTTCAGCACTTTCAACTTGTTTTGTATAACAGAAACTTCCACGACAGAAGCAACATAGGTATAAAAACTATAATGGACGGCAATTCCCAATCCGTGACCTTCTGGCAGGCTTCTGCCCCACCCGGCATTTTCTCCGGCTTTTTTCAGTACATTTTTCAGTTTGACCGTATCCAGTTTATACTTATTTTCAGAAGGATAAATCCTGTCACTTCCAATTAAACCGAGTCTGAATTCGAGCGGGTCCTTTTTTGCAGCCACAGCCAGTTCATCAGCAAAAACATTGACCGAGAAACCATGGATAATATTGTAGACAGACCGCAGCCAGCCGATTCTGAGATGGGCGGCTGCCTCGCCATTTTCAAATCTCTGATGCGCTATTTGGTAAGGCATATTGGTCATGCCCTGCTGAAATTCAAACCCGGCACCATGTTTTACGCCGGGCATAAAGGTAGAAGTAATGGAAGGGTATGCAGAACGATGGAGCCACCCTGTGACCTTTCCGCTTGCATCTAAGGAAGCTTTCAAATACTGGGCACTGATCGCGTGGTAATAGCTGTTTTGAATATCGTCGCTTCTTGTCCATATGACCTGGATCGGAACACCTGATTTTTTAGACAAGGCAACCGCTTCAAGTACAAAATCAGGTTTTGATTTCCTTCCAAAACCACCACCTAAAAATGTAACATGAACCGTAATATTCTCCAGTGGTATTTCAAGAAAATCGCTTATTTCCTGTCTTGTGGTTTGAGGTGCCTGAACCGGTGCCCATATTTCGCAATTGCCGCTGCTGACATTTGCTGTTGCATTGGGCACTTCCATGGGTGCATGGACCAGATGAGGCAATTGATAAATGCCTTCAACAAGGCTTTCTGCCTTTTGAAATGCCGTGTCCACATTTCCTTTTGCCCTGATCAATTTCCCTTTTTGGACGACATTCGCTTTTAGCTCCTTCATAAAACTCTCGGTTGAATACGAGCCGTTCTCGCCAAAATTCCAGGTAATATTCAAGGCCTCTTTTCCTTTGATCGCGGCCCAGGTATTTTTTGCGATGACGGCAACACCCCCGAGGGCACCAAATGGCTTTTCCATTCTGGGCAGTTCAAATACATCGATCACCCCGGGAACCTGCATGGCCTTGGATTTATCAAAGGAAACGACTTTTCCAAAAGTAACAGGACAACGTGCAATACAGGCATATTGCATCCCTGGTACCTTGATGTCAAGTCCGTACCTGGATTTACCACTTGTAAAATCGCTTACATCAATACTTTTCAAGCCTTTGCCAATATATACAAAGTCTTCAGGGGATTTTAATTTCGGATCTTCAGGGGCCCGAAGTCCCGATGCCTTTTCAGCCAGGTCCCCGTAAAACATTTTATTGCCCGTTGTTCGGTGGATGACATAATGATTTTCTGTTTCACACTCGGCTTCTGCTACGTTCCAATGACTGGCGGCAGCCGTAAGCAACATCTCCCTGGCCATGGCTCCCATTTTTCTCATGGGCTCATAAATGGTCCTGATACTCCTTGACCCATCCGTATTCTGATTTCCATAAGCATCATCTCCAGGGGCCTGTCTCACTTTGACAAGACTCCAGTCGGCATCCATTTCATCAGCAATAACGGAAGTAAGCGAAGTTCTCACCCCCTGCCCCATTTCACTCCTTGAAGCCGTTAATATCAATTCTCCGTCTGTTTTTAACTCCACAAATAAATTGGGTGAAAAATGACCATTCCCCTTTTTTGGGTCATTCGTGTCTTCTGTAGTCCCAACCTCACAGGCCAGGACCAAACCACCTGTGAAAAGACTCACATTTTTAATAAAAAATCGTCGGGATATCAAAGTTTTATGTTTCATATATCCTTATTGTCAAATGATCCCCTTTCTATTGATGCTGCCAGGTGAATTGCTTTTCTGATACGCACATACGTTCCACATCTGCATATATTACCACTCATAGCCTTGTCTATGTCTTCATCTGTTGGTTCCGGCGTTTCTTTAAGAAGGGCCAGTGCGCTGACCAGTTGCCCGGGTTGGCAATAACCGCATTGAGGGACGTTCAATTCCTGCCAGGCACTTTGAAGACTTGTATTTTCAAGGCCTAGCCCCTCAATACTAATCAATTTCTTATCCTTGACCAGGGATACAGGTGTGATACAAGATCTTATAGCTTTACCATCCATCAGAACCGTACATGATCCGCAAACTCCCAGGCCACATCCATATTTTGTTCCGGTAAGCTCAAGTTCATCCCGCAGCACCCATAGTATTGGGGTATCCGAGGGCACATCAACCTGGTAATTTGCACCATTGACAGATATATTTATCATACTCAGTATTTTAAAATTTTCTGGTTTTTGTAAAGTTAGTATTTTTGATTAAATTTGATGTGATCCAGACCCTTGAATCTGGAATATCTATAGACTTGCAAATTATCCCCTATGACTTGTAAATTAAAACCCCTTTATTTTACCTTTTTGCTCTCTTTGACAATGAAGTCAAAAGCATCAAAGTGCTTTACAGGTTATGGAAGAGTATTCACCTAAAAATTTCACACAAAAAATAATTAACCTAAAAACCATCATCATGAAAAAAATAACTTTATTTATCGCCAGTCTGTTTTTCCTTACGGCTTCAATTGCACAAGAAGTTTCTTCCGAAGAAATAGCGATGGTGCAGGAAATATTTGGAGCTGAAAAAAGAGTCATTATCGAAGAAAATATTGATCTTACAGGCGTCGACAGTGCCGCCTTTTGGAAACTGTATGACGAATACGAAAAAAGCAGGCAGGAAATTGGAAAAGAAAAGTTAGAACTATTACAAAAATACACGAATAAAAAAGGAGCTCTAACAAATCAGCAGGCCGCCGACCTTTTGGCTCAGGCCATACCATTAAGAACTGCTGAAGACAAATTGATACTCAATTACACAAAAAGAATTGGAAAGGCCACCAATGAAATTATATCGGTCCAATTCTATCAAATTGAACACTATATTTCGGATGGCATTCGATTTTCAATTTTGAACGAAATAGATTTCATCCAGGACAAATATTAAATACTTAACGCTGCATGAGAAACGTGTGCATAAGGCATGTTTTGGAAAGCAATTAAATTTTCATCATCAATTCTTGCATCAATTTCATTATCTTTAACTAACAACAAAAAACCTATTTTATGAAAAAACAAAAACTAATCACATTATTAAGCATGTGCTTTTTGATGGTGGCATCGGTCACAGCCCAAAAAAAACCGAACATCCTGGTTATTTGGGGTGATGACATTGGCTATTGGAATATTAGCGCCTATAACCAAGGTATGATGGGTTACAAAACGCCCAATATAGATCGTATTGCTAAAGAAGGTGCTTTATTTACTGACTGGTATGGTGAGCAAAGCTGTACCGCAGGACGTTCAGCGTTCATCACTGGACAGAGTGGATTGAGAACCGGTAACCTAAAAGTTGGTTTGCCTGGTGCAAAGGAAGGCTTGCAGGCACGGGATGTGACGCTAGCTGAATTGCTTAAGGCACAAGGTTACATGACAGCACAATTCGGTAAGAACCACCTTGGTGATGCAGACTCAACATTGCCAACTGCCCATGGTTTCGACGAATTCTTTGGATCACTATACCACTTGAATGCTGAACAGGAACCAGAGAATCCAGATTACTTTAAGGATCCTGCATTGAAGAAGAAATTTGGCACTCGAGGTGTTATCCATACTTGGGCTAATGCGGACGGTACACAAAAAATTGAAAGCACTGGGCCATTAACTATTAAGCGTATGGAGACCATAGATGAAGAAGTAACCAATGCCTCCTTAGATTACCTTGAAAAGCGTGCTAAAGATGGTAAACCATTTTTCTTGTGGTGGAATGCTACTCGTATGCATATCTTCACGCACCTTAAGGAAGAAAGTAAGGGTGTCACTGGCCTTGGAACATATCCTGATGGTATGGTGGAGCATGACGCGATGGTTGGACAATTGCTCGATAAACTTAAAGAACTAGGTTTGGATGAGAATACCATCGTTATGTATTCAACTGACAATGGAGCCGAAAAGTTCTCCTGGCCAGATGGTGGTGCATCTCCATTTCGTGGTGAGAAGAACGAGAACTGGGAAGGTGGTTACCGCGTACCAACAGCTATTAAGTGGCCTGGCGTGATAAAGCCAGGAACTATCAATAACGATATCTATTCACAAATGGACATGCTGCCTACCCTTATGGCTGCAGTTGGTGTTCCAGATGTAAAAGAACAATTACTTAAGGGTATGAAGGTTGGTAACAAATCCTTTAAAGTACATCTTGATGGCTATAACATGATGCCTTATTGGTCTGGTAAAGTAACAGAATCTCCTCGTAAAGAATTCTTTTATTTCAATGATGACGGCAAATTGGTAGCGTTACGTTTTAACCAATGGAAATTAGTTTTCCAGGAACAACGGGCTCATGGGTTTGATGTTTGGGCGGAACCTTTTGTAGAGTTGCGTATGCCTAAGTTATTTAACCTGCGTACCGATCCGTTTGAAGAAGCTGACCATGTTGCTATTGATTATGATCACTGGCGACTTGATAGAGCCTTCCTTTTCGTTCCGGCGCAGGAATATGTAGGGCAGTTTCTAGCCACGTTTAAGGAATTCCCACCTAGTCAAAAAGTTGGTAGCTTTAGCTTGGATCAAGTAATGAAGCAGCTTACAGAAGCACCTAGTGGAAGTAACTAACGTTATATAATAAAGTATTAAATCAAAAAGGGCCTCATGCTTTATAAAAGGATGAGGCCCTTTCTAATTTTAATCGTATGAAGAACAAGTCCGGAAAAAATAAAAGTAAGGATGCAACCACTTCAAAAATAGTAATTGAACAACCTGTACAAAAAGGCAAACTATTTTGGCCGGCATTATTGTTGATGGCTTCAGGAACTGTAGCACTTATTTTTCAAGTACTATGGATCAAACAACTTACGCTTATAGTTGGTGTGGATGTTTTTGCGGTGACCACAGGAGTCAGTGCATTTTTTGCCGGACTTGCCTTTGGAGGTCTTTATTTTGGACGTATTGCCGATCGGGTTGACAGACCATTGCTGCTCTATGTAAAACTAGAGATTGGCATTGCAATTATTGGGATACTCATTACCTATTTACTTTCTGAATCGGCTTCTTTGTTTGCGAATTTGGAAGTTTACAACAGTTTACTGGCTTGGGCTTTGGTATTTTTAATGGTGACTATAGGTCCTTTTTTAATGGGAGGAACCCTACCAGCTGTAGTTCGTTCGCTGTCGCTTTTAGATACAACAGTAGGTTCAGGAGGTGGTAAAATGTATGCTGCCAATACTGCTGGTGCTATTATTGGAGCCCTCATTTCTTCTTTTTTTCTTATCCCAGCATTTGGGATTCAAGGTTCTGCAATTGTTGCTTCCAGTATAGGCATTTGTGCTGCCTTGGGAGGCTATTGGCTAAATAGGTCTAAAACAGATTTAATTCCTGTAGATAAAGAACCAAAAGAGCATTTGTTTATTAAATCAGCAGGTATTGCCATTCTTTTATATGCCATAGCCGGAGGCCTTGCACTTGGATATGAAGTGGTTTGGTCGCAATCCATAGTTCAGTTTATGAGTACACGTAGTTTTGCATTTTCCGTTATGTTGGCAACATATCTTGCTGGTCTCGCTATAGGTTCTGCTTTACTTGCAAGGCGTGTGGATCGATTAAAAGACCCATGGAGTTTATTTGGGATGCTTATAGCTGCAGCAGGATGTATTTCACTAATAGAAATAACCTTCCTGGGAGATTGGCTTACAAGCATGCAATCTTCTGTTGATCATTTTGTTTTCACATTAACTGAAAGTAGACTTGCAGCCATGTGTTCAAGATTTGCTTTAGCGGCCTTGTATATCGTGTTTGTTCCAACCCTTTTTCTTGGAGCTGCTTTTCCGGTAGCACTAAAATTAATTGTAAACTCTACACACGTTGGCAGAGACATAGGAAAAGTAGTGGCGCTTAATACCATTGGTGGTATCACGGGGACTATAATTACTGGCTTCTTTTTGGTTCCACAATTTGGTATTGTAATGACTTTGGCTATTCTAGCACTAATTGCTTGCATAATAGGTGTTGTTGCAACCTTCAAGAGTAAACTTTCCGGATTTCATATAACAAAGAAAAGCGTTGTACTGATAACAATAGTTACGCTATTAGCAGCCATAGTTACTCCAAAGGACCAATTAGCCAAATTATTAGTAAGTAAATGGGGAGGACAGAGCGTTTTTTATAAGGAGGGACGTGGTGGTACAGTAGCGGTCCTTGAACAGAAGGCAGGTACTAAATCTTTTCGCAGGCTTTATATTCAGGGTGTTTCCAATACAGGTGATGCCATGCCTTCATTACGGTATATGAGGTTACAAGCTTTAATACCCTTGATTATTCATAATGGAGAGCCAGAATCAGCTTTGGTGATTGGTCTGGGAACTGGAATAACATCTGGAAGTTTGTTGCGGTATCCAGGATTAAAAGAACGCGTTGTTGCCGAGTTATTGCCCGAAGTAGTAGAAGCATCCAAAACCTTTAAAGGAAATTTTGAAGCTGCTACAGACTCGAGGCTTGATATAAGGCTTCGCGATGGAAGACGTGAATTATTAAGTAATAACGCAACATATGATCTTATTACGCTTGAGCCTCCACCGCCTTCAGCTGCCGGAGTTGTAAATCTTTATTCAAGTGATTTCTATCAAATTGCCGGTTCGCGTTTAAATCCTGGTGGGATTGTCGCACAATGGTTGCCCATACCCACTCAAAATGATGAAGATACACGTTCTCTTGTAAAAAGTTTTCTAAATATTTTCCCATATGCATCACTTTGGTCTACAGAATTACATGAAATGTTACTTGTTGGTTCTATGGAGCCAATCGTATTAAATGCACCTAAAATTATTGAACAATTTAATAATCCTGAATTAGCTCGTGCTCTAAAGGATATAGGCATTGATTCGCCTGAATCATTGCTGGCAACTTATGTTATGGATAGAAAGGGATTAGAAACTTATGCTGGAAATGCCCTTCCGGTAACAGATAACCAGCCAAGAATAGAATATTCCGATTGGGTTCGGTTAGATGAAATACACCGAGTGCTTCCCGAATTAATGATGTTAAAAACTACTCCTCCCATAATAGGTGCTAGCGAATCATTTTTGAAATCTGTATCTAGTGAACGTAACAGATTACTTCTATTTTATCAAGCTGCATTGAACGGCTCTTTAGGGTATAAAGACTTATGGGCAAAAGATATGGAAGTGGTGCTTGTAGGTGATGGAAATAATGCTTATTTTAGATGGTTTGGTGGTGGTGAGTAAATGTTTTAGTGTTTCTATAAACAATAACAATTTTTAATATATTTTTTTAATTTTAAAACCCCTAATTTATATGAAAAAACAAAAACTAATTACATTATTAAGCCTGTGCTTGTTGATGGTAGCATCAATTTCAGCGCAGGAAAAACCCAACATCCTTGTGATATGGGGTGATGATATTGGTCAATCCAATATCAGTGCCTATACAATGGGACTTGTAGGGTACAAAACGCCAAACATAGACCGAGTTGCCAATGAAGGAATGATTTTTACAGATTATTATTCTGAACAAAGTTGTACGGCAGGTCGTTCGTCTTTTATAACAGGACAGAGTGTCTTGAGAACAGGGTTGAGCAAAGTTGGAATGCCAGGTGCCAAAGAAGGCATTAGTGAAAAGGATCCAACCATTGCTGAAATGTTAAAACCTTTGGGCTATGCAACTGGTCAATTTGGTAAGAATCATTTGGGTGACAGAGATGAACATTTACCTACAAATCATGGTTTTGATGAATTTTTTGGAAACCTGTACCATTTAAATGCGGAAGAAGAACCTGAATTACGTGATTATCCGGACCCTAAAGAGTATCCTAATTTCAGAAAGAATTTTGGACCACGAGGTGTAATTCATTCCTATTCTGATGGTAAAATAGAAGATACCGGACCATTGACCAAGAAAAGAATGGAAACAGTGGATGATGAAACTGTTGCCGCTGCCGAAAAGTTTATCAGAAATGCAGTTAAATCCGGCAAACCGTTTTTTGTTTGGTGGAATGGAACTAGAATGCATTTCAGAACGCATGTAAAAGATGAGCTAACAGGTATTTCAGGTCAAAATGAATATGGTGACGGTATGGTTGAACATGACATGCACGTCGGAAAATTGTTAGACTTATTGGATGAGCTAGGCGTTACTGATAACACCATTGTTCAATATGGAACAGATAATGGTCCTCATAAAAACACATGGCCAGATGCTGGAGTTAATCCCTTTAGAGGTGAAAAAAATACCAACTGGGAAGGTGGATGGAGAACTCCTTCTATGGTTAGATGGCCTGGAAAAATTAAGGCTGGATCTGTATCTAATGAAATCGTTTCAGGAATGGACTGGTTCCCAACATTTGTTGCTGCCGCTGGAAACACAGATGTAAAGGAAAACTTATTAAAAGGAATTACAGTTAATGGAAGATCTTATAAAACACATTTAGATGGGTATAACCTTTTGCCTTATTTAACAGGAAAAGAAGAAAAAGGACCACGTAAAGAATTGTTTTACTTTTCTGATGACGGTGAATTGATGGCGTTACGATACAATGATTGGAAAGTGATTTTTATGCAACAAACTTCTCCTGGAACTTTGGACACCTGGTCTAAACCTATGGAAACAACAAGAATCCCATTGCTTATTAACTTAAGAAGAGATCCTTATGAATTTGCTACAATTACTTCAAATACGTATTGGGATTGGTATCTAGACCATGTTTTCTTGTTACTTCCTGCAACGGCATATGTAGGTCAATTTATTGAAACATTTAAAGAGTATCCTCCTCGAATGAAAGCAGCTAGCTTTAATCTTGGTGATACAATGGATGCCTTACAAGAACCTACAAGTAATTAATTATTCAATCTAAAAGGCAGTTAAAAACTGCCTTTTTACATATTTATATATCATATGAAACAATTTAGACTCATAGATTTTTTCACCTTTATCCTATTAACCTTTTTCATATATTCTTGTGATACAGGAAATTCGAAGGTTCAAAGTGAAAATTCGGAGACAATAACAAATCAAGACCCTTTGCCTTCCTGGAATGAAGGAGAAACCAAGAGTGCCATTATCGCTTATGTAAAAGCCGTTACTGATGCCGGTAGCCCTGATTTTATACCCGTGAAAGATCGTATAGCGACCTTTGACAATGATGGTAATTTATGGAGCGAACAACCTGCTTATTTTCAATTGTTTTTTGCCATTGACCGTGTAAAGGAAATGGCAGCGGATCATCCCGAATGGAAAAACCAACAGCCCTTTAAAGCCGTTTTGGAAAATGATATGGAGGAATTGGGCAAACAGGGTGAACGTGGCTTATTGCAATTGGTGATGGCGACTCACGCCGGTAACACAACGGAAGAATTTGAAAAAGATGTTCTGGGATGGATCAAAACAGCGGTGCACCCGACAAAAAAAGTGACTTACGACAAATTGGTTTATCAACCTATGCTTGAACTGCTGCTATATTTAAGGGACAATGATTTTAAAACTTATATTGTTTCAGGTGGTGGTGTTGATTTTATGAGGGCCTTTGTCACCGAAATATATGGTATACCGGAAGAGCAAATTATTGGAAGTCGTATAAAAACGGAGTATGATTATAATAATGGCAACCCGGTTATAAAGCGTTTGCCAGAGATTGATTTTATTGATGACAAGGAGGGCAAACCCTTAAACATTCAAAAGATCATTGGCAAAAAACCTGTTTTTGCTTCCGGAAATTCTGATGGCGATCTTCAAATGATGCAATGGACCGCTTCCAATAAACATAAAAGCTTTATGTTGTATGTGCATCATACCGACGCAGAAAGAGAATGGGCCTATGACAGAGAATCACATATCGGAAAACTGGATAAAGGTCTGGATCAGGCTGTAAAAGACGGCTGGACCGTGATTGACATGAAAAATGACTGGAAGGTGATTTATCCTTTCGAATTAAAAGACTAATCTTTAGATTATTCCTTAATTTCATCTCTATTAATCTGATAAGACAAAGCCCCCGAAGGACAAAGACCAATTTGATCCTTTAGCTCTTGAACAGAAGCATTCAATGGCTGGATCCAGGGTTTTGCCTTTGGATCATAAACGCGGGGTAAAGTTTTTACGCAAATACCTGAATGGATACATTTTTTAGGTTGCCAAAGAATGGTAAGTTCTTTGTTTCTGTATTTTTTCGTTACATCCTTTTCCATCTATTTCCTGTTTTAAATTCTATTAGATCATGATCAAATATTTCCTGGAGTCTAAATTTAAACATAATTTACTGAACCTTTAGTTCTCTCAGAATTCGATTGGATTTTTCAATTTGACCGGATTCCTTTAATATTAAAGCGTACAGATATTTTAAATCTCCGTTATCCGGATCAATTTGCAATGCATTCTGAGCAGGTATTATGGCCTTATCATATGCTTTAACCTGATAATAATAAGTCGCCAGATTATACATGGACCTGCTATCGCCCGGATCCAGATCAATAGCCATTTTAAGATCTTGTTCGGCAATATCATTATTTCCCAGTTCAAAATTTAAGAGGGCCCTCAAATAATAAGGGCGTCCTGCATCAGGTTGTTTATCAATCCAGATATCAAGTGTTTCTAAAGCTTTGTCGGTTTGTTGATTGATACTGTAAGCAGTCGCCAAATTCGTATATACCGGAAATAAAAGACTATCCATTTCCAATGCCATTTCATAATGCTTTATGGCTGTTTTAAGATCATTGTTCTGCATAAAATAATCACCGAGCTGCAAACGTCCGGTTGAAAAATCTGCATTACTAAATAGCATTTCTTCCATTTCTTCCTGTGCCCTGTATAATTGAAGTTTTTCCGTCTCCGACCAGTTCTGACCTTCAAAGCCAACTACCAATTGAGCACTTCCAATTCTAACCAGTTTGCTGGGATCTGTCATATGCTTTCTGGCAATGGAAATTCTGTCTTGGGGGCTCATATTTCGTATTTGCATCAGCGCATTGTACCTTACGATGGCAGTAGAATCATTTAAGGCAGTCAACAAAGATGTAAGCTGCTCTTCATCTGTAAAACTCAGGTTATTGATCACAGTAGATCTTGCAATAGCAGGGTAATTTAGATCATTGATAAAACCATTTAGCTTCTTTCTATCTTCAGGAGTTATTACATTTTGATTACTCAATAATAAAAAGTCTGAAAAATGAGGCTTCCTTTCCTTGCCATACCAATTGACAACCCATTCTGCGGCCCATTCTTCAGATTTATCCTGATGACACTCGTTACAGGCATTGGGGGTTCCGTGATCAACGCTTTGATCCGGCCTTGGAATTCTAAAACTGTGGTCCCTCCTAAAATCATTACCCATATAATACCTTCCAGTCATATGACAATTGATACATTGCGAGGCTTCAGTATCAACTTTGTGAAAATGGTGGTTTGGGGAGTCATAGGTTGTGGGAACATGGCATTGTAAACACAATTTATTTCCAGTCATTTTAAGCTCATTGGAATGCACATTATGACAGTCACCACATTTAATCCCTAGCCCGTGCATTTTACTTTGAAGAAAAGAACCATACACATAATCTTCTTCCAATATCTGGCCATCCAAATGATAATAATCGGATGAGATGTTCTGAACAAGATACTGATCTTCAAATTCTATTCCAGGAATAAGGTCCTTTGTTAGTTTAACCCTTCTTGCATGACAGGGGGCACACATATTCATTTGAGACCGTTGGTTATCACCTAATACCATATGCATATTTCCCTCTTTTTGACCAGAATTAGCCCATCGAAGATGCTGGGCTCCCGGACCATGACAAGTCTCACAACTCACATTGATAGAGGAATAGGTTGTGTGAAAAGAATCTTTTTCAACAAAATAATTCTTTTTCAAATTTGTAGAATGACATTCTGCACACATCGTATTCCAATTTTGCGCACCTCTGGTCCAGTGTAACCAATCAGTAATAGCAATTTCATCACCTGCATATTGATGGAACCATTTATGTTCAAGTGTATCCCAGGTAATCCTCAATACCTGCTTTTTTCCATTTGGAAAATCAACAATATATTGTTGCAATGGAGTAAATCCGAAAACATAAACAACTTTATACTCATTTAAAGAGCCATCAAGTTCAGTAACTTTGACGATAAAATCACTTCCATTTCTGGTAAACAAATAATGCACACCATCTATGCTTACTTCCGAATCATTGAAGTCACCCAGTACAGATTCCTCGGTAACCAATTGCATTGCCTTATCATGATGGGAGCCTTGCCATGAATCGCTTGCTTCCTTGTGGCAGGCAATACAACTTTGATCTCCTACATACCCATCCGCCACCTCAGCGGCTCCAGATTCAATCTCCTGATACAGGTCATCCTTTTTTGAATTATTACATGCAACAAGTATCAGAAAAAGTATGAATGTAGAAAGGTAAAAGAATTTCATTGCTTTGATATATAGAATGCTAAAATAGGTGATTCATAAAAGAAGACCTAAGAATATAGCAGGTCTTTTAAACCGATATGGAGTCTTAAGGATCGACAGAACTTTCTTCGGGTATTAAGTCATAAAACTTAAATAAAATATTTTCAGAACAAGGATTATTACAGATAAAACATAAAACCAAAACTAATTCGCATCGCATCCCTTGATTTTGAACTATTAATAAATGTGCCATTTGCAATACCGTCCAGGTGGATGTCCTTTGCCCCATAGTCAAGTTCAAGACCAATGGTCATTCTTTCAAAAGGTTCATACATTAAATTAATGATCCCGTAATAATGGGAATTGTAAAAATCACCCTGAACCAGAATTTCATTCATCTGAGGACCTTCGATAAAAACAAATTCCTCAACATCTTTAAAATCATAACTGGTAAATCCAAATACAATATTGCTATGGATTCTTGGTGTGAAAAAATACTCATAAGATATCCACCCTCCAAAAGCGGGTGTTGCCTTAAAAGATTTATTCTCGGTTCTGTAGCCGTCAAACCCCAAGCCTGAAATACTGGTCATATATGCCGTAATGCCCTTGCCGCCCACAAACTGAAATTGAAGGTTATTTTTACTTTCAGTGACATAAATCCCAGACAAAGAAAATCCATAACCCATAAAGTTTTTCGTCCCTTCCTCATCTTTATATCTAATGTTTCTCAATATGGATGACATCCTTAAATGGCCCCAATCGTATTTATTTTTGACCGCAAAAGTGAAATCCGGAGTAGATTGATAGGCTTCCTCAATGTCAAATTCCAGTTCAGGAAATGCAATATAATCCGTTATCGGTGCTTCCAAACTGATCTCATAAATCCAATTTTCGCTTTTAAATGTATTAGAATACTTCACATGGGGTGACCTGATCCATACACCTGAAGGAGGTCCCTCCCATTCCATGATATTGGGCCAAATCGATTCATCGCCAAAATTGTTCCAATTCTGACCAATCTGCCAATGTCTGGATTCAACATAGGCCTTTCTCAAACGCATGTGCCCATTACCGCCCCAAAAATCAAATTCTATGATGGCACTTACCTTCTCACCACCTTTTTCAACGTATACAGCCTCTAATTTTACCTGTGTCTGGTAAAGATCCATATGGAAGCTTGATTCATCATCAGTTCCAAAAACGTCAATCAGGCCTACATTGAAAGTTTCACTGTCTTGCAGCCCGCCGAATACATCGTAATAACCATTTAATTTGAAATTGGCTCCGATACTGCCTCGAAACCTTGGTGCGGTCTCGACAGAATCTTTGGAAGCATACGTTAAAAATCGATCCTGACCAAAAGTGGTCATGGGTATAAGCAGCATGAAAAAGATAAGGAGCAGCTGTTTCATCAAAACAAAATTAGGATGCTTTAATAAATGTACTGCAAAAAGATCAATCAAAAAAACAATTGATCCCTATTCAGTTCCTCCCACAGGGTAATGCGGCATCTGATCGTCTTTCTTTTTACGCAAATCAGGAGTGAGATAGAAAAACAATCGAAGGGTATGGTTCAGGTCATATTGATATCCATTGTATTTTTGCTGGTAAACTGCCATATAGCCAAAATCAAAAGACCATTTTTTATTCATTCGGTGATTGATCCCGACAAAAAACCTGTTTTGATCGAAGGTATTGTAGACGATTTCATTACCAAAATGAAAAAGAATCTCATCAGACAATACCAGCCTTGGTTTTTTTTCGTCCTCAAATATGCGTATCGATGATGAAAACAAAAGTCTGACCCTGTTCGAAAAGCGCACGCGATCTACAGTTCCATCAGGATTTAACACCTGATGCCATCGCTGTTCATTTCGAATTCTTTGCAAAAATTTAGCTCTTCCATTAACACTTCTCCACAACAATTGCTGGTAAATCCTCTTTTCAAGTGCATAATTAAAACCATCGGTCTCATCCTCAAGCGCATACCACAATGCAGCGCCGCCTCCTGCCAGGGACATCTTATCATTGAACCAGTAAACCCCTCCGGCCCTGACAAAGTAGAAATTAGGATCCCTTAGAAAATCGGTACGTCTGATATGAAAATCTCCCATCACACCCCAGTGATCACTAAACCGCCAGGTAGAGTTGATACTCGTCCAGAACTGGGCTTGTTCATTAACTTCTTTTTCTGTTTGAGAAAATACTGAAAAACAGGCCGTTAAAAATATTATTGCAATTGTTGTAATTTTCTTCATAAGGAGGTCAAAATTACAAAATAGGTGCAGATTGATGCGCAATAAACATACGAATCTAAGAAATCGATTTCGCAGAAAAGACCAATAAAAAAGCTGTTATTTTTTTTAAGTAACTGTATTTATTCTACCGGAAGAAGCATCTGAACCAACTCAAAGTGCTATAGACTTTAATTTCATATTACGCCGATAATAAATAGCTGCTAAAAACTTGTAAACCATTCATACCACTGAAGGGTTTAAACAAAAAAAGACTTAAGCCATTAAGCTTAAGTCTTTGATAAAAATCTGGAATAAAATATTATTTATCCAATTGTTTGGCAACCGCATCTGCATATTTAGGAGCAACCTTTGAAGCCGACTTCGGATCGGTGATATCAATGGCAATAACACCAAGCAATTGCTTACCCGGTTCTAGATCCAGATTGTAAATTACTGTTTCCAAACTATAAGTCTCTGACGTATAAGTTCTTGTTTCAGACGGGACATATGTTCCTCCGTAGCCATAGCCATAAGGTGAATACACCCTTCCGTAATAACCACCAAATCCTCCGTAGTAACCGCCATAGTATGAAGGGTAATAACCACCTGACACGTAACCTCCTGTTTCAGAAGTAACAATTTCCTTGCTCATGTCCTTTAATACGGTAAGTACAACGCCTTTATATCCTTCATTTTTTATAATCTGTACCCTCTGAGCAATCTCTTCTTCGCTCAGTTCCTTATTTTGCTTCATTGCCGGAAATTTTTTGTAACTCTCCATGGCGTCAATTCCTCCTGATCTTAGTCTTTCGGCAATTTCCTGTTCAAAACGCTGTCTTCCAACCATATCATCTGATCTTGCAATCACCAGTATTTTGGCATCTTTTAAAGAACTGATGTTATCCGCTTTCCAGGAATCTACTACTTTGATTCCGGAGCAACTGGCAAATGTTCCCACCAAAATAAGGAGAACCAATACTTTTTTGAATTTTTTCATTATGTCATTAATTTTTAGTGTTAATCTTAAATTGACTGAAACAAAGATAATTTATTTTTTATTCAATTCAATTGATAATCCCTAAATTTAGTAAAGCGATGGCAGCCTTTCCTTTAAAGTATATGCGATCATCTAAAAACTTCAATTGAAAGGAGGATCTGATTTTTAAAATGCACATATTATTTATTAAAATAAAATAAAAAATGCTTGCATGATTCTATTCCATATAATACATTTGCAGACCTAAAATTTAGTTCTTTAATTAAGAGATTGGAGAGGTGCCAGAGTGGTAATGGAGCAGATTGCTAATCTGTCAACGGGCAACCGTTGCCGGGGTTCGAATCCCCGTCTCTCCGCAATAAATTATGATAACCGATCGGGGTGTAGCGTAGCCCGGTTATCGCGCCTGCTTTGGGAGCAGGAGGTCGCAGGTTCGAATCCTGCCACCCCGACAAAGTAAAATCCTTTTAAACTGAAAGTTTAAAGGGATTTTTTGT
>JAHEHF010000067.1 GCA_024644745.1 Flavobacteriaceae bacterium | reverse complement strand
TTGGGTAAAATCCAGAAGGTAGACGTACAATATTTTCAGGGATGGATCAATGACGTGATTCACGATGAAGAAAAAAAGAAAAATACCTGGAGGCTTCAGCCGGAGAAATCAGGGATAAGTTGCTGTATGGGTGATATTGGTACCCATGCCTTTGATATGCTTGAATATGTTACCGGTCTGAAAGTGGAGCAACTGCTGGCGGACCTGAACTTCGTTTACGAGGACAATAAAATGGATGTGGACGGCACCGTATTGGTCCGTTGTACAAATGGGGTGAAAGGCGTGATCAGGGCCAGTCAGATCGCCACGGGAGAAGAAAACAGCTTGATTGTTAAGATTTATGGCGACAAGGCCGGCCTCAAGTGGGAACAGGAGAATCCGAATTATTTGTATCTCATGGAAGAAGGCAAACCCATGAGTGTCCTGAAACCGGGCCATACCTATAACAGTGAATTATCGCTTGATGGAACAAAACTTCCTCCCGGCCATCCCGAGGGAATTTTTGATGCCATGGGCAACATTTACAATGGCGTTGCGAGGGCTGTGAAAGGAACGCCTTATGACAAAAGAGAGTTCCCGGGCATGAGAGCCGGAGTAAGAGGCATGAATTTTATTGAACAGGTGGTTGCTTCACATGCCGAAGGAAATGTCTGGAAAAAACTTGAAAGTTAAATTGAATCTGTGATGCTTAACATGAACTATATGAGCAAGTTGATTATTGTGATCCTGTTGATCACTTTTAACTGGGGCTGTCATAAAGAAAAGTCTACAGCAAAGGATACTGTAGAACCTGCAGGTCAAAATTCGGATGAGGGTTGGGTTTCTCTGTTCGATGGAAAGACTTTTGACGGCTGGCACAGCTATTTGAAAGATACCATTTCTGATCAGTGGCAGATCAGAGAGGGGGCCATGTACTTCTCTCCGGATCCTGAGAAAGATCCTGGGCTGAATAATCTTGTGACAGATAAAAAGTACAGTAGTTTTGTGCTATCCATGGAATATAAGATATCTGTTGACGGAAACAGCGGTGTTTTTTACGGGGTGTTTGAAGATGAAAAATTTGTGGTACCCTACATGACGGCACCTGAAATTCAGATCAAAGATTATACAAATAATCCGGATTTCGATAATATGAAACAAATGTCGGGGGCTGTTTTTGGACTTGCAGGACCTGATAAGGATTACACCAAAAAGGCAGGAGAATGGAACCATTTTCTGATCACAATAGATTACAATAAAAATCTTGGTCAGGTCGCATTGAACGGGCATGAAATAGTCAGTTATCCTTTGCAAGGAAAAGCCTGGGATGCCCTGGTGAGTGATTCTAAATTTAAAGACTGGGAAGGTTTTGGAATATATCATGAAGGGCATATAGGCCTTCAGGACCACGGTCATGATGTGTGGTTCAGAAACTTGAAAATAAAAGAATTGAACGAATGATTCAAGGTACTTGAGCGAGATAAGGATCTTCGTTCAATGGCCTCGGAATCAGCAGTATTTCTAACTCTGAAACCAAGAATTTCGGAGATTAGTTAGTATATTTACGTTTTTTGACAAAAAAAATTAACACAGGGTTCATTCATTTCATTAAATGGACGGATCTTATGAATGCCAAAGGTTTACATCGGTTTATGGATTATGGGCAATTTTATAAACGGTGTAAACGGATTTTTTAAAAATCACCAATTTTCTATTTAACTAATTATTAATACATTATGAGTAAAATTAAAAAAGAGAGTTCGATATCCCGCAGGGATTTTGTGAACAAAACGCTGGCAGCTTCTGCCGCATTTACAATTGTTCCCTCGTTTGCGGTAAGCGGACTGGGGCATGTTGCTCCAAGTGACAAACTGAATATTGCCGGAATCGGAGTTGGTGGTATGGGGCTTGCAAATCTTAAGAATCTGACTTCACAGAACATCGTTGGTCTTTGTGACGTTGACTGGAAATATGCCAAAGGGGCTTTTGACATGTTCCCGAAGGCGAAAAGATATTGGGATTGGCGTAAAATGTACGATGAGATGGAGAATGAGATCGACGCTGTCGTCATTGCCACTGCAGATCATACGCATGCCATCACTGCGGCACATGCCATGACTATGGGAAAACACGTATACCTTCAAAAACCATTGACGCATTCGGTTTACGAATCAAGATTGTTGACAAAACTGGCGGCTAAGCATAAAGTGGCCACGCAAATGGGGAATCAGGGTGCTTCAGGATCCGGAGTAGCAGAAACCTGCGAGATCCTTTGGAGCGGAGCCATAGGAGACGTTGTAAAGGTGGAATCATTCACTGACCGTCCGATCTGGCCACAAGGTTTGAATACCCCTGAAAAGGGAGATTGGGTACCTGATACGCTGAACTGGGATCTTTTTACCGGTCCTGCTAAAATGCGTCCGTTCAATGAAGTATACCATCCATGGAACTGGAGAGGCTGGTGGGATTATGGTACAGGAGCCCTTGGAGACATGGCCTGCCATATATTACACCCGGTCTTCGAAGGACTTAAGTTGGGTTATCCTACCAAAGCACAGGCAAGTTCTTCCCTCTTGTTGAATGATTCAGCACCGGTTGCCCAGGCTGCCAAGCTGACTTTCCCCGAAAGAGGAAAAATTGGAAAAATAAAGTTACCGGAAGTGGATATACACTGGTATGATGGCGGAATCAAGCCTGAATTGCCCGATAACTGGCCGGCTGGTAAAAATCCGAACAAACAAGGAGGAGGTACTTTCTTCTACGGCACCAAAGATATATTGCACACCGGTTGTTATGGAGTTGAGCCTGAATTGCTGTCAGGTAAGAAAATAGACGTCAAAAAGACAGAAAGAAGGGTTGAGGAAGAAATCGGTCTGGCCTGGAACAAAGGTGGCCATGAAATGGACTGGGTAAGGGCATGTAAAGAAAGCCCGGAGAACAGAAAACCATGTACCTCTGACTTTGCTGAAGCAGGGCCATTCAATGAAATGGTAGTGATGGGTGTTCTGGCTGTGCGTTTACAGGACTTGAACAAGACCCTTGAATGGGATGGTGAGAACATGAAGTTCACCAATATCGGCGCCAATGAGGAAATCAGAAATATTACCAAAGACGGTTTCGAGATCCATGACGGACACCCAACCTTCAACAAGGAATACACAGATCCTATGAATGCGGTGGCCTATGCAGAGGAACTTGTCAAGCATACCTACAGGGATGGCTGGAATTTGCCGGACATGCCAAAATAGGATGTCACTTGAAGAATTTCAATTTGATCCTTGGTACATGAAAAGAATTAATGCTTCTTTTACCATGTTCCAAGGATCGATATCATGAAATGAATTTGAAGTCAATCAAAAAAGAACAATAATTTAACTTGAATAAATAATTTTAATTAACAAAAAATGAAAAAAAGAATATTGATAATGGCAATGGTGGTTGTGGCCACGTCATTGATGAGCAGTTGTAAAAATGCTGAGAAAAAGGAAGTTCCCGCAGCTGAAGCTGAAAAAGTGGAAGCCGTGGAAGCAGCGGAAGAAGCAGCACCAAACACTTTGACCGCGGCAGAGAAAGCCGACGGATGGGTCTTGCTTTTTGACGGCAAAACCTCTGAAGGATGGAGAGGATATAAAAAGGATCATTTCCCTTCAGCCTGGCAGGTAGTCGATGGTACCATTTATATGATAGGTTCGGGTAGAGGAGAAGCCGGTGACAAAGAAGGCGGAGATATTATTTATGACAAAGAGTTTCAGAATTTCACACTCTCTTTGGAATGGAAAATTTCTGAAGGAGGTAATTCGGGAATTTTTTATTTAGGTCAAGAAGAGCTTGATTTTATTTGGAAAACAGCACCTGAAATGCAGGTTTTGGACAATGATAAGCATCCTGATGCAAAATTAGGTAAGGACGGAAATCGTCAGGCAGGATCACTTTATGACCTGGTCCCTGCGAAGCCTCAGAATGCCAAACCGGTTGGAGAGTGGAACCAGGTGGAAATTACGGTTTATAAAGGTACTGTCGTTCACAAGCAAAATGGGGTGAATGTGGTTGAATATCACTTATGGACTCCGGAATGGAATGAATTGGTGGCAGGAAGCAAGTTCCCGGGATTAAACGAGAACTGGGCTGACGTTGCTTCTAAAGGCTATATCGGTTTGCAGGATCATGGGGATGACGTATGGTTCAGAAACATTAAGATCAAGGAGCTTTAGAAGCGATTCCTTAAGAAATCATGATAAAAAAAACCTCTGCTTTTGCAGAGGTTTTTTATGTTAGGCCCATTCTTCTTTGTATTAAACATGTCTCAATCAACGAGTGGCATAAATATTTCTGCCCTCCAGCTGAGTTCATTACCACCCATGTTCGGGTTGTTAAAGAAGATTTCAAAGGGGGTAGGTTGCACCTCCAGCTTTTCTTTTGTAGCATAATCCAATAAGGCGTACCAGGCACGGTCACTTGATATATAGTTGCCATTGTATACCGCCTTGATCGCTCGGCCTCCTTCAATTTCCCTGTACGAAATATAAGGGATTTCCGGCAGGGAATCCGGTTTTACAATAGGATAACAAAAATCATATTGTATCCTGTCATTTTTTTGATCCCATTCATTGATGACCACAACGGGCTTTCCATTCAGTTCCAAATCGTGTTCCACCAGCGAGTTTGACAAAAGAGAATAGTTTTGCATCATGCCGCTTGCTTTTTCAATTTGTCTGCCTTCAAGGCTCACAAAGGCACAGAAAATGGGATCCGTTTCGGTGATTCCTTCAATGCTTACCCTGAATTTACCAATATGCTGCTTGAGTTTTTCATTGAAATCCACGACAGTGTTTCTGACCCTTTTTTCAAAATCAGTGTCATCAAACGGAAAGGTCAGCCGATTTCTGAAGCTGTGGTCCTGATCTGTGATAAATACCTGTACCATGGAAGTGGAATCACTTAAGGGAGTGATGCGCCAATCGTATAGAAATGTTGAATCATTGAAAACGACGGTTTGTTTTAACTGCAACAGGTCATCTGATTTTTCTATCTCAGCATTTGGAAGGGAATAGTTCCAGAGCTTGATGCTTTGATTGATGGCTCCTGGAAAAGTACGGGCGGTAAATTTCACGGCATAATCATAAGGTTTAAAAAGAAAATACCAGACCAGAAAACCGGACAGGATAACAAGCGAAACCGCAATAATATTTTTAAATTTCATTTTAATTCATCATGTTTAAATTGTCCATTACAAACTTACCAAGGTCACGTCCTTGTTTTATACCAACCTCAACAGCGGCCCTGTAATGAATTCCGCCGTACATCCTGCTAATGGCGGCTTCATCGGCGGCTTCATTAAAAGAATTGAATTTTCTGACAGGCAGGCCATAAGGGAGCTCGGTGTCGTCATCAAAGGCAAAATTATCGCCAAAAATATCTGTTAATGCCACAGCGGCTGCGCCGGAGGCTACAGAATGTCCGCTCACATATTCAGGAAAAGGAGGTGTTTGCAATACGGGTTTCCAGTTTTCGTCAATATGCTGATTGATCAGGGTCTCGGGTCGAATCAGGTTGCTTCTGTATTTTTCATCCCAACAGCTGATGAAAGCATCTGCAATGGCGATGGAAGTCTTGGCATAGGCATAAACAGTGTCGTCAAAATCTAAATTACTTTTTTTACAGGCAATTTTATTGATACCGATCCAGTGAGCGCCCGGGGTTATTTTTTTGGTGGCAAACATCAGGTGTCCTCGTGAAACCGAAACATAAGGGTTGCAATCCCAGAATTGAGCGATGGCAACTTCTTCAGATTCATCCCCTCTTTCTGTGATCTCATTGCTGATGTCATAGACTTCTTTAAGTTCCCTGTAAAAATCGGAATTTTCTTCCAGGCTGAATGCCGGTGGCGGTACAGGCTTGAACTGTGCCGCAGAATCAATCACAAAGGGCCTGATTTTATTCCAGTGCGGTTCCAATCCGTCCATATAGGAAGGAGGAGTCGGCTGCCATCTCGAAGGATCGTCAGAATCCACGGTAAACTTAGACATTGTTCTTGTTTGTTTGTAATTATCCTGATCCATCCACCAATAGATATGAGCAGCAACCTGAAGTCCGTAAGTCTTGGACGCCTTGAATTCTTCTGCATGCATATTTTCCCAAACCTCATATAAACTGTCTCTGTACACTTCAATGCGCTCTTCAGAAAAAATCAGTCTCCTGTTGAGATCCATATGGGCGATCAGGGCGGCGAGCTGGAAATTGATGGGTTGATCGGCCGGGGCCTCAGGAATGTCTGTCAAGCCCGTCAATTGATTCTCAAGCGAACGGTACTTGTCATTTTTCTGAGCGATGATTTCATAAGCGGCGATACTGGGGTAGGCGAATACCCTGCTGGCTACCGGCGGCGAAAAAATATCGTGGACCATGATTTCACCTACTTTATCGACAGAACGGTGAAAATCATCCGCAGTGATTATGATGGGTTCCTGTTTTTTTGCGCAGGCCCCCAAGACGAGGAGGCTCAATACAATTGAAATTTGCTTTTTCATCTTTAAAGTTTAATAGTTTTTTAATTCATACACCTGGGACTTGTCATTGTTAAGGGTGACCAGTAGAAAAGGTTTGTTTTTCAAGTGAATGATATTGAGGTGTCTCACTGATTTCTTGCTCAGGTCAAGCCCCATCTCATTTCCCATAAGAATGTCTTTATCGCTTTTGATCAAGGCCCCTGCAAAGGAGTCGAATCGCCCGTGAAAGGGTTGTACCCCAAAATAATTGCCTGCCGCCATGAGTTCGTTTTCGCCATTATGATCAAAATCAAAACTCAAAAAGGAAGTGATGGGTGAAACCTGTAATTTGGAAGGGAAAGGCACAAAGGTAAAGGTACCCCCTTCATTTTTCAGGTAACCTGACTCTAAATGGTCAACGGTAAACAGCGTAGCTTCCTTTAAAGTATTTGCATCAAAAATCTCATCCATGGTTTTTCCCGCAAACGCCTTATAGGAAGTGTATTTTTTGCGCAGCATGATCATTTGACTTCCGAGTTCATTCAGCCCGTGCAACGGAAAGTACTTTCCGTTTTTTTCGATGGCGATGACCGCTTCAGTTCTTCCGTTTTTATCCAGGTCATCGTAGTACATTTTCATGGGGTATGCCTCACTTGCCCTGAACTTATTGTTGGTTCCCCAGTTGCCTAAAACATAATCCAGGTCTCCGTCCTTATCAATATCAAAAGGCTGGATGCTTTGCCACAAACCGTTCAGCCCCTGGTTTGTGGTGACAACCTTTTTCAAGGTACCCTGATCGTTTTTAAAGAAAACAGGAGACATCCATTCTCCAACGACAATAAGGTCCGGTGCGCCGTCTCCGTCAAAATCGGACCAGGTTGCATCTGTGATCATTCCAGCCTCCTTTAGTTCCGGTTGCTCCTTAATTATGAATCTTCCATTTTCATTTTCAAGCAGGTAAGAGGAAGGAATTTTACCGAAATCATTTGAAACCGTATGGCTCGCCACAAAAAGGTCCATATCGCCGTCCTGATCGATGTCCCCGGCCCTGATCACAGACACATTGCCAAAATAGTCAGGCAGCTCAGCTTGTAAGAATGAAGATTCGCTTTGAATCATATAACGGTCAGATAAGGTACTTTTATTTTTGGATGCCGCCCCTCCCGATCCTATAAAAAGGTCCTTTCTTCCGTCACCATTGAGATCAGTAATAAGCGCTGAAATGTCTTCTTTGATAGAATCGTTGAAAATGGATGGAATGACTAGCTCCACATAGCCTGAATCTTTTTGAATATAGATCCTTGATGCAGCCCCGTTAGAACCCCCTAGAAATACGTCCTCAAGCCGGTCGTTGTTCAGATCTCCCACTGCAGTGGCCGGTCCGCGGTCGGATACCTGGTAAGGAATCAGTTTTTGCCTGTTGAAATCATTGAATTTGTTTTCTTTATGCGTAAAATCAATGCCTAAATTGTTATCAACCCTGTCAAATAAATCTTTCGCTTCTGGTCTGAGACGGGCATAGTCAAAAGCCACTGTATTTTCAGGGCTCAGCAGCAAGGTCTGGTTGGTTGGCACCTCATGCATTACCTGGGTCGAGTGATCGGGCCAGATGATACGCAGCGAATCAATAATTGATTCCTTACCATAACCAAAATGGATCACAGGTTCTGAGGAGGCCTGAAAGCCCCGTGCCGTATAAAGTTCCTTGTACTGCAGTGTTCCCTTGTGATAAGAAAGAACCTTGGTTCCAATGCCCTTTGCATTGGAAGGCTTGTAATTAAATTTGATTTTCAGATAAGCAGCCTTGTCATTTGTTTTATTGATGTATAAAGAGGCAGGTGAATTAATGTTGTTGATCACCAGATCAAGGTCTCCATCATTGTCCAGGTCTCCAAAGGCACTTGCTCCAGAGATCAATGTATCTTTTACGGTCCAGGCTCCGGACATATTTTCAAATGAAATATCATTACCTCCCTTGAAAATATAATTATGAATTTTGCCAGAGGGCATCAGATCAAGCGCCTTCTGATCAACGAGTCGTGAATTATTGATTTTTTTCTTGATCTGTTCGTCTGAAATAAAGTTGATGAAATCGAGATTATTGGGCCGTTTGGGAATCCCGTTGGAAATAAATATATCCTGTTCCCCGTCCTGATTGTAATCTGCAAATAAGGCACTCCAGCTCCAATCGGTTGCGGCTACACCACTGAGCAAGGCAGTTTCCACATAGCTTCCCCTGGCTTGATTGATTTGCAGCATATTTCTGGTAAACTGGTAGTGGTAGCCATATTGTTTGACACGAATGTTTAATATCTGGAGGCTTTCGTCACCGTCAGATGATTTCAGCACGGCTTCATCTTCAGGAAGCATATCCAGAGACAGGATATCGGGTAAGGCATCATGATTGATATCGGCAACATCATTTCCCATTGAAAACCTCGAAGTGTGGCCGAAATAATCTTTTAGTTTTTCAGAAAAGGTACCGTCTCCATTGTTGAGGTAATAATAATCATCTTCATGAAAATCATTGCTCACATAAATGTCCGGATAACCATCCTGATTGAAATCAGCAGCGGCAACTCCCAGTCCGTATCCGTTCACGCCTCCATAGATACCTGCCTGTTCGCTAACATCAGTAAAGGAACCATTATCGTTACGCATCAGCTTATCGCCTGTCTGGTAGTTCCTTTTTTCTCTTAAATCGGCTCTGCCAAATGATTCCTGGGTATGTACCGCATGATTCAAAATATAGATATCCAGGTCATCATCCAGGTCGTAGTCAAGAAAGACAGCAGAAGAGCTGTAAGACTCTGAATCGAGGCCGAATTTGGCGGCACTTTCGGTAAAGGTCTCGTCACCGTTGTTGATGTAAAGTTCGTTGAATCCGTTAAACCCGTTGAGTCCTACCACGGCGCATACATAAATATCAAGGAGTCCGTCTCCGTTAACGTCTCCCATGACGGCTCCGGTATTCCACGAGCTTTTACCGCTCACCTGAGCCTTTTCACTGATATCTTCGAATTTGAGATCTCCTTTGTTCAGATACAAGCGATTGGGCACTTGGTTACCCGAAAAAAAGATATCAACCAATCCATCATTATTGATATCGCCAAGAGCAACGCCCCCGCCATTATAGAAATAAAGGTAATCCAGAATATTGAGATCATCTGTTTCCGTTATGGTGTTGACAAAGTCTATACCGGTGTTTTCAGGCGAAGGGTTGGAAAACAACTCACCCTCTTCTTTTCCGCAAGCGGAAAATACAAGGATGACCCATAAGCCAATTACATATTTAATTTCCGATTGCATAGATCTTGGGTTTATCATCATTAATAGCTGTAAAAATATAGGTCTTGTCATTTTTGTCTTTGAACTTTCCTATGTGTTTGATTTCATTTTTAACATAAAATCCACTGTGATCATAGTTGAGCCATTCGAAATCCATTTGTCCGTTGCCCAGCAAAACACTGCCATAATTGGCATCCATTCTGGAATACTGGGGTTTGAACTCAAAATTATTTCCGCCCAGGATCAGGTCCAGATGGCCATCTTTATTCAGGTCGGTACAGGTAATGCCGCATACGCAGGATAGTTGTACCCAATCGGGCAGTTTCTTGATCCTGAATTTGCCATTACCATCGTTTATAGCCACAACCGATTCTCCGGTGTTGGTTTCTTTCATGAGGGATTGGCTTACAATTTCGGCAGGAAACAGCTCATCTATACTTTTTTTCGCATACTCTGAAGCCTTCAGGTTTTGTTTTTTCAGAGAAACCATCTGTGAGGTTAACTCTTTTTTCATATGTATAGGGTAGTCCTTCCCATCGATGTTTCTGGTCACGATCTGTTCGAAAGTGCCATTGTCATCAAAATCATTGATCCACATCTTCATTGGATGGTCTTTATCAGCTTTATACAGGGTATTTAAGCCCTGGTTTCCGAGGATCAGATCCATGTCTCCGTCTTTGTCAAGATCTGCTGTTTCAATTACGTTCCACCAGCCATGCAGGCTGTCCAGATCAGAAGGCATCAATGACATTCTACGTCCGCTGTTTCTGTAGATTTTCGGAGTTCCCCAGTCGGCTACGGTTATGAGATCCTTTCTTTGATCATTGTCGACATCTGCCCAAATGGCGCTTGTGACCATGCCTGCTTTTTTAAGATCATAAGCCAGCCTTTCTGTAGCGTCTGTAAAGGTTCCGTCTCCATTGTTCTCCAGGAACAAATGATCCGGATTCAGGCCATAGACCCCCACGACGCTTCTCGAACCGACAAATACATCTGTATCCCCGTCATTGTCAAAATCGTATGGGCTGATCACCGATGTGTTCCTGAAGTTTGATGGAAGCGGGTTCGCGGTGGCCATGAATAAGCCCTTACCATCGTTGAGATACAATCTCAATCTATAGGTGTTTTCTTCTCCGGCCTGGTTTCCACCCGAACCAACCATCAGATCGATATCGCCGTCACCATCTGCGTCAAACAAGGCGGCGGCGGTATCTTCATAAAAGAAATCTGCCTCTAATGCCGGCTGTTCCCTTGCTTTCAATTTGCCATTTGCCTGGTGAAAATAAATGGTGCCCGTCTGATTTTTGGCACCTCCAAGGAAGATATCCTCATTGCCGTCTCCATTGAGATCGGCAATGGCCAAGGCAGGGCCCTCTTGTGAAATTTTTTTAGAGATCAACCCCTCAAAATCAAAATCGCTGTAGTTATTTTCCTGGTGACTGATGAGATGTTCATTTGGCATTTCGGTTAACAGGGGTTTTATTTTTTCAGGGGCCATTGGAATATATACCTCCCTGGCATCCTCCTGATCAAAACTGAGCACCTGATTCGCGGCAACGTTTGTGAGCTTTACCGTGCTGTCATCCGGCCATATGACCCTTAAAGAATCTATGGTCCCGGTAGTTCCCAGGCCAATGGTCATATCGTGTTCCATGGACGATTGAAAGCCTCTTGCAGGAATGAGTTCCTGCAGAATAATTGAATTTCCAAGGTATAATTTAACAATTGTACCCACTGCAAACCGGTTTTGTCCTTTCCCCTTGAATTGCAGCTTGATATAATTGTGTTGCTTCAATTCGCTGGTGTTGTTCCTGTAAAGAAAGGATTTCATATTGACATTGTTGACCACCAGATCCAGATCACCGTCATTGTCAAGGTCACCATAGGCGGCACCATTGGAAAGACTCGGGAGGTCAAAGCCCCAGTCTTTGGTCGCATTGCTGAAAGTGATGTCCTGATTGTTCTTATAGGCATAGTTAGGCAGGGGTGCAATAGGCATTTTATCAATGATTGAATCGATGGCTTCCTTTTTACCCGTCAGTGCAAGATTCTGAATGATATCATTGGCAAAAAAGTCAATGAAGTCAAGATGGGTAAGGTCGTGATTTACACCATTGGTCACAAAGATGTCACGGTAACCGTCGTTGTCCATGTCAAAGATCAGACCTGCCCAGCTCCAGTCAGTCGCGGCAACCCCGCTGTAATTGGCAATTTCGGAATAGGATCCGTTCCCGTTGTTCAACTGCAAAGTGTTCTGTATATACTGCTGGTGAAAATCCTTGCTCTGTTTGAGTTTAAAAATATTGTAGCCCTCAAATTCCATGACTGATTTTTGACGCTGATCCCCCTCAGGCAGCATGTCGGTTACAAAAATATCGGTTAGCCCGTCATTGTTGATATCGGCCATATCCACACCCATGGCAGACAATCCTAAGTGTGATGCACGATTTTTGACGTCTTCCGTAAAAGTTCCGTCACGGTTGTTGATGTAAAGGTAATCCCTTTCGTAAAAATCATTGGAAATATAAATATCAGGATACAGGTCGTTGTTCACGTCACTGATCATGACTCCGAGGCCAAAACCGATGAGACTCCCATAAATACCGGCTTCTTCACTAACGTCTGTGAAAACTCCATCCTTGTTTTCGAGCAACATGTCTCCAATTCCTTTGAATATGTCAGGAACCCCTGCCCAGTCTTCCGCCCTGATCTCCCTCTGTTCTGCATAGCCAAGGCTGCTTACGGGAATATTGCTGTTATTTAGTATATAGGCATCAAGATCGCCGTCTTTGTCATAATCAAAAAAAGTGGCATGAATGCTGAACCCGGTATTGGCCAGGTTATAGGAGGCGGCATCTTCTGTAAAAGTGAGGTCCCCATTGTTGATATAAAGGTCGTTGTCATGGTTGTTCCCCTCCAGATGTCCGGCATTGCTCACATAGATGTCCAGCAGGCCGTCTGCGTTGATATCAGCCATATTCACCCCGGTGGACCAGGCTTTGCTACCTGCCACACCTGCTTTTTCCGTGATGTCTTCAAATTCAAAATTGCCTTTGTTCAGAAATAATTTATTCGGCCCCATATTTCCGGTCATGTAGATGTCTGACAGGCCGTCATTATTGATGTCCCCGATGGCAACGCCGCCGCCATTATAGAAATTCCTGTATTTGAAAATGTTCATTTGCTTTTTGTTCACGACTTCATTTTTAAAGTCAAAGCCTGTTTTTTCCGGTTCTAAAAGTGTGAACAGCACGGGAGATGTTTCATTGTCATGCCCGACTCCCTGCTCTCCCTTTTGACAGGAATAAAAACTCATTGCCATGAATACAACTGGAAGAACTAAATTTTTCATTTGTGTGATCTGATTGTTTATTTTTTATAGACGTATTCCAAAAAGAGGGGAGAGGCATCATTCAATGTAATGATCAGGTATTTTTTGTTGTTGATCGTCAGGGATTCAATGTCTCTGGCTTTTCCTGAAATATCGGGAATTGTATTTTCACTCGGTAAAAATGATCCTTTTTGATCATTGATCAGCAATAAACCGTGACCGGCATCCAGTCTTCCGAGTTGTGTGCTGATCATATGGTCGTTTCCTGCCAAAAGTGCATCTGTGTACCCATCTTGGTTAAAATCGTCCAAATATATAGTTTTTACAGAAGATATCTGCGTTAAAAAAGGCAGGGATATTTTTTCAAAACGGCCATTTCCCTTATTCTCAAAATAACAGCTTGATAATTCATAAACTTTATTTCGAAGTGCTTTATCAATCAGTTTCTGGTCAAAAAGATCTGAGAATTCGGCTTTGGCAAATGCCGCATATGACAAGAATTTTTTATTGAGTACTGGGATTTGTTTGACCAGTTCATCTTTAGATGAGAAGACTGTTTCTTTTCCCTGTTGATAAAAGGTGAGCAGTGCTTCCTCCTTTTCATTACCGTCAAAATCGTGTATGTATAATTGCATCGGTTCTGCGGCCGAAGCCATGAGCATGCTGTTTTGGCCCCAGTTTCCGGCCATGATATCCAGGTCCCCGTCCAGGTCAAAATCTGTAACCTTTATGCTATTCCACAGACCATGAGTCAATTCAAGATTGTTGTTTTGCTGTAATTCCAGCCCCTTACCGGAATTCATAAACACGCTGATGGGCATCCAGTGTCCGGCAGCGATAAGATCAGGCCATCCGTCTTTGTTGAGATCAATGACTTCAATTGTTTCGATCAGGCCGGCATTCATGAATTCGGGTGCTATTTCTGAGGTGACGTTTTTAAAATTTCCATGGCCGTTATTGAGTAAGAGGTAATTTTCTGCGGGCCGTCCGAATTTTCGGGGTAGGGCATTGGCGCCCATGATCAGGTCCATATCCCCGTCTTTGTCTATGTCGGCTGCTTTTACGACCGCTGCATTCAACTCAAGACCCTTGAAAGCCTCATGAATGTTAAACTGACCCTCTGTATTGAGGTATAAAACAGGTTGCAATGATTTTCCCGAAAGCGATTCATTTCCTCCAGACACAACAACAAGGTCCGTGTCTCCGTCATTGTCGGCATCGAAAAATAGTTGGTCCGTTTCCTCATTTTGCGCATTATTATCAAAATCAGGTTGTTCAGTTTTTACCATATTTCCTTCGGAATTTTGAACAAACAGCATTCCGGCCTGGCCTTTTCCTCCGCTCAGGTATACATCATCCAGCCCGTCGCCATTCACATCACTAATCGATACTTTTGGCCCTTCAGCGCCTTTTGAATAAGGAATCAAAGGTTCTCTTCCAAATTCATAGGAAGTAGGTTCCTTGTGTTTGTATTGAAAGGGAGCTATTTTGTTCTGTAAGCTGGTTTGTACCCTCAGCCTGTTTGTTTGCATTCCGGATAGCGCTTTTCCATGATCCAGCTGCAGGGTGGTGTCGGCATTAAAATTCAGGATTTGCTGTTGTTTCCCGTCGGGCCATATCACTTTAAGTGTGTCAATGCGATGCCGGGGTCCCAAACCTGCTGTGAGTTCCGGTGCCACAGAAGACAAATAACCCCTGGTATTATAATTTTCGAGGTGTATGGAAAGGGAATCCGAACGAATATGAATTCGGGCACCTATGCCCATTTTATTTTCGGCCGAACCTTTGAATTTTATTTTTAAATATCCATTGCCCTGTTGATCTGCCAAATTCTCGAGGATAAAAACAGATTCATTGACATTATTCACTACAAGGTCCTGGTCACCGTCATTGTCCAGATCAGCATAGACACTTCCATTGCTGAAAGAAGGTAATTGACGAAACCATGCTTCAGTAGTATTGCTAAAGCTCAGGTCGCCGTTATTTTTAAAAAAAAGATTGGATAATTGCCTTTTGGGGAGGGCCTTGGTAAATTTAAGGTCCTTTTCCTCCATCCCTTTGTTCAGTTGTTCCTGGATCTTATTGTTGGCTATAAAATTGATAAAATCCATATCATTGGTGGCTCCGAGAATTCCGTTGGAGATAAATACATCCTTGTGTCCGTCATTGTCAAGATCAACGATCAAAGGTGCCCATGACCAGTCTGATGCTGCAATGCCCGAAGCAAAGGCCATTTCCTGAAAGTATTGACCACGATTGTTACGCAAAAAGGCATTCTGCATGAACTGGGGCCTGTATCCGTTTTTAAGATACTGCTCGTATATCTGGTTATTGTATTCACGGCCGGAACTTTTATAGGCCTCCAGATCTTCCGGCAGCATATCAAGTGAAATGATATCCGGCCACCCGTCATTGTCGACATCGGCCAGGTCGTTGCCCATGGAAAAATGACTTGTATGGCCCACATGATTTTCGTCTTCGGAAATGATCTCCTTAAAAGTTCCGTCTTTTTGATTGATATATAAATAATCATTTTCAAAAAAATCATTGCCTATATAAAGGTCCGGATACCCGTCATTGTTCAGGTCACTTACTCCCAGTCCTAAGCCGTAACCAATTTTTCCCTGGTAAATGCCTGCTTTTTCACTGACTTCAATAAATTGCCCTTGCTGATTTTCAAAAAGTTTGTCACCCGCGATACTGTCAATTTGATTTCTGCTGCTTCCTTTTCCGTAGGTCCTGTTCGGATGTACAGAATGATTGAGAAGGTACATATCCAGGTCACCGTCAAGATCATAATCAAAAAACGCAGCTTGGGTGGCATAACTTTTTATGTCAAGCCCGTATTTTTTAGCTTCTTCTTTGAATCGGGGAATTCCGTTTTGATCCGTTCCCTGGTTGATATATAAAAGGTTTTGACCCCTGATCTCTTTAAAACGACCGACTTTACAAATATAAAGATCCAGCAGCCCATCATGGTTGATATCCACCAGGCTTACCCCGTTGGTCCATCCATCTGAGTTGCTGATGCCTGCCGATTCCGTTATATCCTTAAATTGAAGCTCACCCAGATTTAAATAAAGCTTGTCGGCAACCTGGTTGCCCGTAAAATACAAATCGATCAGGCCATCGTTATTCAGATCTCCTGAAGCAACCCCGCCACCGTTGTAATAATAGAGGTAGGTCAGGATGTTCAATTCTGGAGTAGGGCTCAGCTTGTTGTTAAAGTCAATGCCAGATTCCTTTTTTAAGACAAAAAGTTTTGATGGATGCTTCTTGCAGGAGCCTGATATAAACAATAGCATCACAACCGAAATGAAAAAGGACAATTTTCTTCGGAAGGCAATGACAAAAATATTTTCTGCATTAAGGCTCTCTCTGCTCAAATTTTGATTTAATAGTCAGTGTTTGGATTATAAAAATCCGATTCTTGTTCGTTAATAGTAAAATAGAAATTACAATAAAAAAAAAGCTAACGAGCGTTAGCCTTTTTTTCAATATGATCGATTAAATAATTTAATAATTTTCAGCTAAATTAAAGCATTAATGCCTATTTTGCAGCTAATAATAGGTTAAAAATATTAATCAAAAGTTAAAAAGATTAACGAAAGATTAATAGATGGATATTTCAAGTTCCTCTTAGAGAAAAATGTTTAAAAAATACCTGTATATTATATTATTCATCGTTGCCATCATCGGACTTTCCTATGTACAATACCAATATTTCAGGATCGGATTAAATTTGGCCGGAACCCAGTTCAACGAGAATATGGGTGATGCGGCCAAAGAGATCAAAAATGAGCTCAAGATTAAAAACGAGCTCACATTTTTAGTCGGATCAGCCATTTCGAAGGATGACCTGAGTTTCAGGTTAAGCATGGATAGCATTCAGGACGCCTCTATTTATTTCATGAATGAATTTCTGCAGGATAAATTGCTGGAACACGGAATAAAAACGGGTTATGGTTTTAGCTTGTACCAAAAAGATTCAACAGCTTATTTGAGTTCAAAAGACAGCTTTACCGATGAAGACAAACTTCTGAGGTATCCTATAATTCTGGAAGGCTACCTGCCTGATTTACTCGGCAAAAGGCTGATCCTGGAGCTGCAATTTGAAAATGTGAACCGCTATTTCCTGTCACAGCTCAACGGTCTGACCATTCCCAGCATTGTTTTTCTGTTTATTATTATCTTCGTGATCGTATGGGTTTACAGGGCTTTTTATTTGCAAATGAACCTGATCACCACTACCAATGAATTTATCAATAACCTTACCCATGAGCTGAAGACACCGGTATTTACAATCGGGGTGGCAACAAAGATACTGCAAGAAAAGGGTCATGAGGATGAAAGGGAACTGATCGGAATGATCCGAAAACAGGTGGACAAACTGAAAGGACAGATCGATAAGGTACTGGAACTGGGTAGCATAGAGAGGAAGAGAGGATTTATAAATAAAAAAGAAATAGACCTGAAACCCATGCTGATAGAACTTTCATCAAACTTTGAACAGGTCTCAAAACTTGAAAATTTCGAATTCAGCTTTGATTTAAAAGGAGAATCGTATATGACAATGGCTGATGAGTACCATTTGGAAAACGCCATCAACGGCTTACTGGAAAATGCAAAAAAGTATTCCAGGGAGAAGGCTGTCATTGCTCTCGAGGCATATAAGGAAGGTAAATACCTGATCATTAAAGTTCGTGACCGGGGAATTGGTATCAATGCTGATGATCTGAAAAAGATCTTCGATAAATATTACCGGGTCTCAGATGGCGACCTGCATCATGCCAAAGGCTATGGGCTGGGTTTAAATTATGTAAAAAGGATCGTACATTTGCACAAGGGAAAGATTGAAGTTGAAAGTACTGTGCATGAAGGCTCCACATTTGTTTTAAAAATTCCTTTGCTGAAAAATGACTGAAAGCAGAAAAATATTACTGGTGGAAGATGATGAATCCTTGGGTTATCTCCTTTCTGAATACCTGAAAATGAAGGGTCTTGACGTGCAATGGGCCAAAAACGGGAAGGCCGCCATGAACCTTGTCGCAAAGGATGATTTTGACCTGATGGTTATTGATGTCATGATGCCGGAAATGGATGGGTTCACACTCGCCAAAGAGATCAAAAAGGATTTTCCCGATATCCCTTTTATTTTTCTCACCTCGCGTTCACTGAAGATCGATGT
>JAHEHF010000066.1 GCA_024644745.1 Flavobacteriaceae bacterium | reverse complement strand
GTAAACGAAGTTCAGGTCCGCCAGCAGTTGCTCCACTTTCAGACCGGTAACATATTCAAGCATATCAAAGGCATGGGTACCAATATCACCCATACAGCAACTTATCCCTGATTTCTCCGGTTGAAGCCTCCAGGTATTTTTCTTTTTTTCTTCATCGTGAATCACGTCATTGATCCATCCCTGAAAATATTGTACGTCTACCTTCTGGATTTTACCCAAGGCTCCCTGCTCTATCATTTTGCTCATCTGCCTAACCATCGGATAACCGGTATAAGTATAAGTTACCGCGAATACGGTATTCGACAGTTCAAGCGTTCGTTCCAGGACCAGGGCTTCTTCGTAACTCGTGGTCAATGGTTTTTCACAAATGATGTGAAAACCGTTTTCCAGGAGTTTCCTCACCATCCTGAAATGCAGAAAATTCGGCGTAAGTACCGATATGACCTGCATCCTTTGATCTTTTGGAAGTTTGATCTCTTCCTCGATCAGTCGATCAAAAGTCTTGTAAATTCTATCGGTCGCTAGTCCAAGTTTATTGGCAAAACCAATATTTTGCTCCCAATCGGAACTGAATACACCACCAGTGAGCTCAAACTGATCAAACATGCTTGAGGCGACTCTGTGCAGAATACCTATCAGAGAAGCCTCGCTTCCTCCAAGAATGCCCAGTCTAATTTTTGAAGCCATGATCAGTTGAGAAAATAATTTACTTTATCCATGCCTTTGAAAGCCTTCCCTGCGCTTTGGGTGGCAGGAGGTATCGTTTCCAAAAGTTCTACATCCTTATTTTAATTGACCCGCCGCCTTGATCAAAAGCTTTTTGGTTGCTTCGATCCCTTCGATTTCAGACAGGTTGGCCCCTTCGTATTCGACACCTATGTATCCTGTATAACCCGCATCTTTTACGATCTGCAATATTTTTGCATAGTCTATCTTTGGCTGGTTTCCATTGTCATCGAAATCATAGCTTTTGGCACTCACAGCCTTTGCAAAAGGCATTAGTTCAGCAACCCCTTGATAAATATCATAAGGATCTGTGCACTCCTCACTGTTGATAGAGCCATAACCCACCGTCATACAGAAATTACCAAAATCCGGAAGGGTTCCACAATTTGGCATGTTTACCTTCGTCATGACGTCAGAAAGCCACTTTCCGTTGGAAGTATAGCCTCCATGATTTTCAACGAGCACGTTGATACCTTGTGTCGCAGCATACTCAGACAAGGAGGTCAGGCCCTTAACAGCGGCTTCAGACACCTCTTCGGATGTTCCCTCTCCATGGGCATTTACCCGTATGGAATGACAACCCAAATATTTTGCTGCATCCACCCATTTCTTATGATTCTCAACCGTTTGCGCTCTTTGCTCATCATCCAAATTCGCCAGATCACCTTGACCGTCAACCATGATCAATACATTCTGTACCCCATAGGCTTCACTTTTTTCTTTAAGTGTTTTGAGCATCATTTCCATCGCCATCGCCGGGTCATCACCTTTCGCAAGTTCATCGTCATACAATTGACTTACGTACTCGATTCCTTCAAAACCCATTTCACTCGCCTTCTGAGCGAAATCCAGGGGACTCATCCCCTCTTTCTGAATGGCCTTGTGCAGGGACCATTGCGCCAAAGACAATTTAAAAAATAAAGGGCTTTCCGCTTTAACTTCTGTTTCCTGATTCTTGTCGGAAACCTCCTTTTGTTTGTTGCCACAGCCAATCATGGTAAGAAAGACCAAAGCCAAAACAACCTGAGACAATTTAAAAATATTGCTTGCTTTTCTCATCTGTAAAATTTAAAAAAATAGGATTAATGAGGGTGAATTTAAAGCAATAAAAACGTAAGTGTGTGTGTTTTTATTCAGTGAAAGAAATTATACATTTCAAAGTGATTTACAGACTGCCTTTAACCCTTATTTTTGAATTCCAAAGGAGTACATTTTTCTTGTTTTTTAAATACCGTTGAAAAGTACTGGCTCGTCGCGAACCCACAGCTGTAAGCTACTTCAGCAACGCTGAGCTCTGGGTTTTTTTTCAGAATTCTTTTTGCTTTTTCAACCCTCCTCATGGCGAGATAGCGCATGGGCGTGGCATTGGTCAGTTGTCTGCAGTGATAAGTAAATCTGGTCAGACCCACTCCGGCCGATTCAGCCATCTGCTCAATGGTCCAGGACTCCGATAAATTCTTCTCAAGTTCATCGAGGAACAATTTGACACTTCTTGAACTATCTGTCAGAGACTCATTTAAAACCACTTCTTTTGAATCCACCAATTCCAGCAAAAGAATCAATAACTCGTTAACAAGAAGACGTATTTTTGAAGCACTGGTTCCCTCAAAATCATTGTCTACCGCCATGCCAATCTTAAAAAAACACTCTTTGATCCTGGTATTGGTCTTCCAAATCCACTTGGCATCCTGCCGAAGGATCTTGGTCAAACGACTCAGGTCCTCAGGGGTCATCATGATCCATTCGGGCCAAACCCATTCCTGGTGCGGTCGCCGGATACCCAGGTCGATGATCACCCAGTAAAATTTACCTATTCCTATTTCCGGGTCCCCAACCTTATGGGCCTCCCAGGGCCTCGTAATGGTCAAATGATTCGGCGACAAGACAACATTATTGTTTTCCTGAGCATAAGGCATGGAACCAGACTCGAGAAAATGAATCTCGATCCCTTCATTCCGATGCCAGTCGAGACCCCAGTCCTGAGGCTCGGATGCATCCCAGTAGCCAATTGAATTCAGTCCAAGCGTATCCTCAGTCAACCTGTTTCCGGGATAGGTATATCTCGCCAAAGCCTTGAATTTCAATTTATCACGAGAAACGGCATCGATGAGCGGCAAACAGGTATCGGCATGATAAACGATACCATCGCCTCTGTAAGGTTCTATTTTTTGGGTAAGGGTCTTCACTGAAATTTTTTGAACATTCCTGAAACAAAAATAATTAGTTTGCCATTGATTTTAAAATATTTATCCATTATTCTTGTCAACAATGTTGAAATAAAATGTAAAACTTTACATTCAAATTGTTTTTATTTGTGTGTGAGCATCTAAATTGTACAACGCAAACCCTGTTCACACGAATCTGTTTTAAAATCAGATAAGAAAAGTGTATGATGTTTAAAAAGATTTTTTCAGAATTCAGAATTCCGGTTCGGTATCATTTATTGTTCTGGACAGTTTATTTTATCTTTAATTTCTTCAGGTTCGCCACCATAAACAATGACTATTGGTATTCATTGAAATCCAATCTGATAGAATTTCCGCTGAATATCCTGATCACTTATTTTACGATCTATTTTTTAATACCGCGGTATATATTAAAAAAGAAATACTTCCATTTTTTTGCTCTTTTTTCGCTCTCCCTTATATTGTTCTACCTTGTCAGAACAGGTTTGAACTATATTCTTGTGACCAAAGACATTTGGCCTGAGGCCCAGGGAAACCAGGAGCCTTTTACATTGATCCATGTCATTGAGCTCAGTATAGGAGCAGTCTACGTCATCGCTTTGGTCTCAGCCATTAAACTGACCTATGACTGGCTCAATGAAAAAAGAAGGAACGATGAACTGCAGCGGGTCCAACTGCAAACCGAGCTTAATTTTTTGAAGTCTCAGATCCAGCCCCATTTCTTTTTTAACACCTTGAACAATCTCTACGCCCTTGTCATAAAAAATTCACCAAATGCACCGAATGTCGTGATGAAACTTTCGGAGATCATGCAGTATGTGCTCTATGAGGTTAAAGAACCAAGGATAGGATTGATGAAATCCATCAATTACCTGTACAGTTATCTCGAACTCGAAAAGCTGCGTTACGGAGATCGTGTTAAGTCTCAAATAAGCATCGAGGGAAACATAGAAGACATAGAAATTCCTCCCTTGCTTTTTCTACCTTTTATTGAAAATTGTTTCAAGCATGGAACCCAGGAACAAGGGGATATAAAAGTTCATATTGACTTTGTTATTAAAGACAATTTCCTTTACTTTACGGTTCAAAATACATTTTCAAAAAATAAAAATACTGTGTCGAAGCACGGTATTGGAATTAAGAATGTTAAGCGACGTTTAGACCTGTTATACGGTAACAATTACAGCCTTAAAACGAGATCTAAATCGAATTTATTCACTGTAAATTTGAAATTACCCCTGGATGAAAATTAAATGTATCATTATTGATGACGAACCTCTTGCGGCTGAAGTGATTGCAAAACACCTCGGTGAGTTTTCCAACATGGAGCTGGTCAATACCTTTAATAATCCTCTGGAGGCACTTGGAGACATTGAGAGCGGAGAAATTGATGTTGTTTTCATAGACATCAATATGCCAAAAATGAATGGTCTTGATTTTATCAGAAGTATTGAGGCATCACCGTATTTTATCATTACAACGGCCTACAGAGAATACGCCGTCGAAAGCTTTGACCTCGATGTACTGGACTATCTTGTGAAACCAGTACCCTTTGCAAGATTTCTCAAATCGATCAATAAATTATCACAAAAATTTCTCAGTGACAAGTCAACTGAATCAACTGTCCAGAATCTTGAAAAGTCTTTTATTTTTTTGAAAGTGGACAAAAAGCTGATCAAAATCAAATTTGAGGATATCAACTATATAGAGAGTTTAAAAGACTATATTAAAGTATTTACAACAACCGGAGACTACCTGGCACATAAAACACTTTCGGGAATAACGGAAGAATTGCCAAAGAACCAGTTTCTAAGATTACAGCGTTCCTTTACTGTTGCCCTGGATAAAATTCAGGCGGTGGAAGGCAATTCTGTGTTGGTTGCCGGAAAGCGAATTCCTATAGGCCGTAAATACATAAATCACGCCAAAGACGTGATTTTAAATGCCCAGAATTAATAAATTTTAACCATCGGTACTTCTGATGCTACCGCCTGAGTTATTGTTTTTTTCGGCCCTCCTGGGGTGACCTTTAAATTTTATGTCGCCTCCGCTCGTCGCTTTGCCCACAAAAACTTCTGTAACCATCAGTTCCATATCGGAACCACTCGTCGCTTTGGCATTGCAGTTTCTGGCTTTTAAGCCATAGGCTTCAATTTCGCTACCACTCGAGGAGCTCGCATCAAAATTATTGGCTTCCCCAGAAAGTTTGATTTCTGCACCACTGGAGCTTTCACAATGAAGATCATCCACTCGAAGGTCCAGTTTGGCCTGTCCCCCGCTACTTGCATTGACTGCAAGTTTTTCAGAAGTAAAGGTATTTTCTGAATACACTTCAGCTCCGCTGCTCACATTGATCTCATTGACGAAATCTACAGATAAATGAATTTTTTTTGAGCTTGCTGACCAAATATTTTTACTTGATGTAATATACAAGGTCCCATCCCTGACTTCTGTCTCGATCAATTCATGAAGATTTTCATCGGCCTCGACCACAAGTTTTATTTTTTTACTTTTCGTGATGTATACATCCAGCCCCCTGCTGGCTTCAATCCTAACAAAATCATCAGAGATCTTGCGATTATCGCTCACTACATTACCATCTCCTTTTACACCATTTTGGATGCACGAACTCAAGCCAAAAATGAGAAAAAGAATTGCACTTGCTTTGATTAAATTTTTCATGTGTTCAGTTTTATATAATAATTTAAAATTAGTTTGTATGCGTCAGTCAGAAAAATAAAAACTGCTGAATCCTCATTTATCACGGATGAATTGTTAAATGCTGTCTTTTGAGCTTTTAACCTCAACTCCGTTTTTATTAATGATGACCTTGGCCTTTTCCTTTTCCTCGTCCTGAATTTCAATACGAACTCCCTTTTCATCGATCTTCATATTAAATGATTCCACATCCGTTTCAGAATTGATCTCCTCCGGCAAACAATCCAGACAATTCAATTCATCTTTGGTCATCACATAAAAATGATCCGGCATGTCATCGTCATAAATCTTTTGAACATTGTCTACGTCATAAAGGAAGCTTGCTGTAGAATTATCAAGATAAATGACTTGACCTTCAGGCAAATACAAATCAACGTACATTTTTTGTTCCACAAATTTATTATTGATTTCTGCTAAAAAGAAGCCATTGAGTCTGAGTTCATCCTCGTCAAGTTGATAGTTATAAGTAATCAGGTCTGCATTTTCTCTTGCATCCTTGCGGCTCATGCCTTGAGACCTTTTTGTCATTTTTAGATAAATGGTTTCATTATCAGAAGGTAAAATATTCAATCTGATATCATTAGAATAGAGCCTCTCTGCGTTATTGGCATCCACAATGATCTCGTCTTTCCATCTGCGCTTCAAGATGCTGTGATTGGATATAGATATATTGTCAACCATTTTAATGTCCAGGGTATCATTCTGGTCAAAAATAATTTCCTTATTACTGGTTACTGATCCGTCATAAGCCGACCTCATGAATTGCCTTGTTCCAAAGAAAATTGTTGCCAGCAAGGCCACGAGCCAAACACCCAAAAGGGTTAACTTAGCTGTCTTTCCGATAGACTTGGTATTGTTGGAAAGGATACGCAAGCCCAGGGCAAACAGGAAAAAGAATGGTATAGCAACAAGTAAAAAAGCTAAAATTGACATGATCCATATGGGCAAACCGGAATTGTTATACAAAAACGGACTGTTAAAGAACCATTCTTCATGTAAAAAATCAAGAGAACCCAAGGTGAAAAGACCTATCAAAAGACCCAGAATCGTCGTCACAGAAAGAATGACCAAAAGTACCCCGATAAATTTTCCGATGATCATAAAAATGGTCACGAAAATCTTACCCAGCGTGTCTACCAGATCTTGTGATCCTGACTTGGCTTTTTCCCCGTATTTTTTATAATCTGCATTCTTGACCTTTTCAGAAACATCATCAATTCCTTGTTTTACACGTGATGATGCGTCCGAAATCTCGGTTCTAATTTTTTTTTCAATGTTGGTGATATTCACAGGCTCACCTTCCATTTCCAGTTTTTCAGCAGTGGTGCTGGCCTCCGGAAGCAGTATCCACAATAATGGATATACAATAAAGCCAAATCCAAAGCCAAAAGCTGCGATTAACCAACCAATACGTATCCAGATCACGTCAACATTCAAATAATGAGCCATTCCGGAAGAAACGCCCCCGAGAAACTTATCGCTGCCGTCTCTGTATAGTTTTTTATATCTTCTACCGCTATAGCTGCTATAGGATTCATCATTGAATATTTCATCATCAACCAAATAGTCTTCGGGCTTACCCATAACTTCGATCACCTCATCAATATCCTGTTCGTTGATCACTTGTCGGACATCCTTCACCTTGGCCGACAAAAGTTCTCCTATTCTAGACTCAATATCCGTGATAATTTCATCCCTGCCTTTTGGGTCGTCACTTAAAGATCTTCTTATCGCATCTAAGTACCTTTTCAGCTTCTGATAAGCAACCTCATCTATATGAAAAAATACGCCACCCAGGTTTATATTTATTGTCTTGTTCATTTTTTTGTAGTTTTTATTTTATTGTTTTTTGTAATAAGGTTTACAGCCTTAACCAAATCACTCCAGGTGGAATTCAATCCAGTCAAAAAGATTTTCCCGGTTTCGGTTAATCCATAATATTTTCTTGGCGGTCCCGATGTGGACTCTTCCCATCGATACGTCAATAGTCCTGCATTCTTAAGTCTTGTCAGCAAAGGGTAGATGGTACCCTCAACAACAAGCAGTTTTGCGTCTTTAAGCTGGGTCAGGATCTCAGAAGTGTAAGACTCCCCTCCTTCCAAAATGGACAGGATACAGAATTCCAGAACCCCTTTGCGCATTTGTGCTTTTGTGTTTTCAATCTTCATGTTGTTTCTCTTTTAATCTTTTAATTAATGATTCTTAAGACCTATTTTTAGAACAAAACCTCTTTAAAGGTATTTGCTATAAATATTACGATTGAGATGAGTATTGTGATCATAATAATTTGATTTATTTAATAAACTTAATGGTTAACGGATAATGATACATTTCACCTTGATTGGCCTTTATCGCGGCGTAAATGATCAGTATGAATTTAATAATTGCCAAAACACCCACTATGGATCCTATACTGATCATTCCAAAGAGATCCAAATGATGAAAATCATTAAAGATAGTTCTCAAAACTAAGGGAACGGCAGATAAGCCCAGAACAAATGTGTACAATAGATAACTGAGATTAAAATTGATCGCCTCTTTTCCATTGCTGTCAACAAAGTCACTTTTTCGCTTGTTGAGTTCCCAAATGACCAAGGGTCCCACTATGGCTCCAAAAGGAAATATGTATCCAAAAAAAGCTGACAAGTGCAGTAAAAAGGCGGTGTTATTTTCGTTTTGTAATGACATAATTCAATTCTTATAATACTTTCTTATGCAAATATATATACAAAAACTAATACTATGCAATACAAAGTACTATAATTTAACATAATTTTAACATTTAAAAATTAGGTCAAAATCGATATTTTTATTGTAAATTAGGGGCTTAAAGCGATAAAATGGCAAAATTTACGGTTAGGAACTTGAATAGATTTCTTGCATTAAAATTACCTTCTGCCTACCTTTCAGGCATTCGATTAACTCAAATTTCTGACAGCCAAGCAAGCGCAAGCGTAAAACACAGATGGATAAATCAGAATCCTTTTCGCTCATTGTACTGGGCAACGCAAGGTATGGCTGCAGAACTTGTGACCGGAATTCTGGTCATGAAAAAAATTAAAGACAGCGGGCATAAAATCTCTATGCTGGTCGTAAAACAAGAAGGAGAATTTTTCAAAAAGGCTACCGGCCGAATTGTCTTTAGCTGTGATCAGGGTGAGACCATCGACCAAACCATCAAAGATGCCATCGACACCGGTGAAGGTCAACTGATGGTTCTAAAATCTGCGGGTTATGATCAAGAAAATGAAATGGTTTCTCATTTTAATTTTACCTGGAGCATCAAATCCAAAGCCTGACCAGACATATTGAACTAAATAACTCAGACATGAAAGCACATGAAATAGATTTTAAAATTTACGGAGAAGAAATGCAATTCGTTGAAATAGAACTTGATCCTCAGGAAGGGGTGGTTGCAGAAGCCGGGAGTTTTATGATGATGGACGATCAGATCAGAATGGATACTATTTTTGGTGACGGATCGGGTCAGTCTAAAGACATCCTTGGGAGTTTGTTCTCAGCGGGCAAAAGGTTACTGACAGGGGAAAGTCTTTTTATGACCGTATTTACCAATATCTCAGGTTCCAAAAGAAAGATTTCCTTTGCATCTCCCTACCCGGGCAAGATCATTCCTGTTGACCTCAGAGACTATGACGGCGAATTCATTTGCCAAAAAGATGCTTTTCTATGCGCGGCTCAGGGTGTATCCATCAGTATTGAGTTTTCAAAAAAACTTGGTCGGGGGCTCTTCGGAGGTGAAGGTTTCATCATGGAAAAAATCCAGGGTGACGGCAAAGCTTTTTTACATTCAAGCGGCACAGTGGTCACAAGAGAATTACAAGCCGGCGAAAAACTAAAGGTGGATACCGGATGTATTGTTGGCTTTAGCAAGACCGTAAACTATGATATCGAATTTATCGGCGGCATCAGAAACACTCTTTTTGGAGGTGAAGGCATGTTTTTTGCAAATTTGACAGGTCCGGGTCTTGTTGCCATTCAGTCGCTGCCCTTCAGCAGGCTTGCTGACAGGATTCTTTCTCACGCACCTTCAACCGGAGGCAAGCGAAAAGGTGAAGGAAGTGTGTTGGGCGGACTTGGTGATCTTTTAGATGGTGACAACAGATTTTAAGTCATCACCCAGGTTACTTTATTCCTGAGCCTTGATTTTTTCGACGAAATCACTTAACTGCACGCCGTATTTTGATGCTTTAACCTTATCACTCATTGAATTGTTGATCGTATCGAGCAGGGTGACATTGGCATTGGTCAATTCAGTTAGGGCAATATAAGGAGACACCTCGAAATCAGCATTATTGACGGCAAAATTCGTTGTGTATAAATACTTTTTTCGCTGCCATCGCTTAAATTCCGCCGTCACCATATCCACAGAATCCTGGCTTCCTTTCTTGCGTGCCTCAAACTCCTGTTTGATCAGGTCCAGCCTCTGGTCGTTGAATCTCTTCTGCACCTCATTGAAATCATTTAAAAGGTCCTGATTCTCAGATCCTCTGATGATCGCTTTATCCGAAAAACGATCCAGTTGTGAACTGATATTTACAGTGTCTTTTTCTCCGAAGAAAGCAATTCTTTTCGTGCTTTTCCCCAAAGTAAGGTAATACATTTCAGGGCTTTCGACCTCATCAGTCATCATAAACTCATCTTTCCCGTTAACACTCACAGAATCTACTGATATGATAAGTGAATCCTTTTGCTTTTGAAGATAAAAGGTTCCTTTCTTGAGACCCTTGATCTTCGCCTTGACATACATGGTCTTGTCATTGTCATTATTACAGCCTGCAAGCGTTATTGCAGCCAGGATAAACATATAGATCTTCTTCATTGAAATGGATTTTTTATCGACCGCAAATATATTAGAAAAAATGATTTAATTTAAACTTTATTCAATGATTTAAGGTGCCGCCAACTGCATTAAAATGGTACAGCCAATCGCTCCAATGGTGCCTACCGCATAACCAAAAACTGCCAGTAAGACACCTACCGTAGCTAAAGACGGATGAAATGCAGATGCCACAATTGGTGCCGATGCCGCACCTCCGACATTTGCCTGACTGCCAACAGCCAAAAAGAAATAAGGTGCCCTGATCAATTTGGCCATACCGATCAATAATAGAGCATGAATGGTCATCCATACGAATCCAACGGCCACCAGGCCTAAATTATCCAGGATCAGCATGAGATCCATTTTCATCCCGATCGTAGCCACCAGGATATAAATAAAGACGCTGCCTATTTTGCTTGCCCCTGCCCCCTCATATGATTTGGCCTTGGTAAATGACATGAATATCGCCGCAACGGTAGATAAACTGATCATCCAGAAAAAAGGCGAGCTCAGGAATGTAAAAATATTCTTTGTTGTTTGGTTGCCCAGGCCATTGACAAAATCCGTAAAAATAGCTGCCAGGTAACCCGCTCCCCAATGGGCAAGGCTCACCGTGCCGAACGACAGGGCGATCATGATCATATAATCGGTCAAACTCGGGTTTCTTTCTACTTTTTTCGAAAAGGAACTCACTTTTTCCTTTAAGGCATCAATGGCCGTCGTATCTGATTTAAGCCATTTATCTATGCCTTTTGATTTTCCGATACCGATTAAAATAATTGCCATCCATATATTCGCTATCACAATGTCTACGAAGACCATGCCACCATATAATTTCTGGTTGTAACCATAGATTTCAAGCATGGCTGTCTGGTTGGCACCCCCGCCAATCCAGCTTCCTGCCAAGGTAGCCAGCCCTCTCCAGACGGCATCCGGCCCTGCTCCCCCCACGGTTTCCGGTGATACCATGGATATCAGCAAAATGGCGATGGGCCCTCCTATAATAATTCCTATGGTACCTGTGAAAAACATGACAAGGGCTTTCCAGCCAAGATTGAATACACCTTTTATATCAATACTTAAGGTCATCAACACCAGTGCTGCGGGCAACAAATAGCGACTGGCCATAAAGTAGAGGTTAGAGGCCTTACTGACCTCCTCACCCTGTTCATTGACCACCTCCCATTCAGGAGCAATCAAGCCCAGCGTTGTCAGGACAGCCGGCAGCATATAAGCCATAAAAAGAGCCGGAACAACTTTGTAAAATTCAAGCCAAAATCCCTTTTTTAAAGATGAAGTATAAAATATAAAACCAAGTACCATCATCAGCAATCCAAATACGATGGTGTCATTTGTAAAAAAAGGTTCGTTTCCCATTCTGATCATTAAAAATTTTAATATTGTGTATATGAGTTATTGTCCCACCATAAAAATGGCATTCCCAAAAAGCAGTTTCCCATTTTCCCAAAAACTTCTGAACAAGGGGTCGTCAACCAAATAAACAACCGTTCCTTTCCCCTTGTTCTCAACTCCGTACACCAGTGATGTTTCAATACCCTTTAAAGCATTGGTGCCGGCAAATCCGCTTATTTGGTTCACTTCACCTTCCATCACACTTACATTGTAGCCATTTTTCAGATAAGCATAACGCTGCCTACCCTGCTTCAAAGTATAATATTCCTTCCCGTAACCAAAACCAAGGGGGTTTGTGTTGTCAAGAGAGACCTTGAAAATACTTCCGGAAATCCAATTCGAAAGGGCTATCCGCTCCGAATCATTATATGTTTTAAGTCTGTTTTCCTTGCGCAGGGAATCCCTGCTTTTCAAAGCCGCTTTTTCCATGTCCTCACTTTCATACACCGAAATTTCAAAATCATCTGAGGCTGCAAATACAGAAATTGCCGAACTGAAAGCAATAATCTTACCCCCTTTCTGGACCCACTGGTTCAAAGCTGTTAACTGCTCTTTATCCAAAACTTTATGATAATTCCCTGAAGGAATAATCAGTACATCATAATCGTGAAGATCCACTTTAGAAAAATAGGATGTATTTAAAATACTGATCTTGTATTTGATTTGCTGTTCGAAAAAATGCCAGATACTTCCAACATTATAAGATGAAATTTCTTTCCCGGTTAAAAGAGCAACTTTAGGCGCCTTTATATAATGAACCCTTCCCGAACCGAAGTCGGCTCCACTTGTTACTAACCCCGATTTCACCTCGGTCAGATGCCGCTCGAACTGAAGCGCTGAATTCCTGATAATAGAATCGAAATTCTCAAACTTTTCATTACCTGCCCGTGTGATGACAAGACTCCCGGGAGCAAAATTCTTTCCTTCAATACGAAATGGTTTTTGAGAAAACCTCACTTTGATCTTTTTTTGTAACAGATACGATAAATAGGCCAAATCTTCGGTACTGTTCCATTTGGATACATAAGCATAGGGTACAGACAAGGATTCACTTGTTTTCCGGTTCTGTTCCTTTTCATAAGGGTCCGGTTCAAGTCTGGTCTTCAGGGCATAAGCCTCCAGCCCCCGAGCGTATGGCAGCGACCAGGCCGTGATGTCATAAGTAAGGGAATCACTTAAGGTGGTCTCCGGTTCAAACAGCACCTTAACCAGATTTGATTTTGGCTGATAGGAAGAAATAATGAGGTCACTCTTTTTGATGTCCAGTTTGGTAATTTTGTTCTCCTTATAGTTATAGGCCTTGGTGCTCATGTCACTTGAGGAAGTTCCGTATGCTATTTTATGCCGGTCCAACAAACGCATCAGGCTTTTGACTTTGTCCTCATTATTGTTTTTTATAACGTAGGTTTTATATTCATCCTTCGGTGACTGTTGTGCCGATTTAAAATAACTGGAAAATTGATCATTCAGCGCAACCGCATTTTCCGAAGTCACCTCCAGGGTCGACAGGCTCGTTGTAAAGTGATGTTCAATTCTGTCTTTCAATGTCAACAGGTCCTCCCCTTTATTCAGAATTCCCAAACCGGCCCTTCCACTGCCTGCCTGCTCATAAGTCATTCCAATGCCGCCATTCATGGTTGGGTAAGTATCTCCATAACTCGGGTAAAGAAGGTCAAAGGTCTCCTTTGTAAAATACAGCCATCCCTTTTGATCAAAATATTTTGCATGGTTCTCACCAACTTTAACCTGAAACTCTTTTTGAAAATCAGTGATGACTTCATGAAATGGTGCAGCCGCGGGTGCAAAATAGTAGGAGTCATCCACACCCATCTCATGAAAGTCAACGTGTACATTGGGCATCCAATTGTTGTATAATACAAGGCGTTGCTGGGTTTCTACTTGAGTTGCCCAGGCCCAGTCACGGTTCAGATCAAAAAAATAATGGTTGGTTCTGCCACCTGGCCAGGGCTCGTGGTGTTCATTGGCGTCAGGATTACTGTTATAAGGCATGTTTCCATGCTGTATATACCAATTTACATATCGCTCCCTTCCATCCGGGTTCAGACAAGGATCAATGATCACTATCGTATTTTTGAGCCACTGTTTGGTTTCCTTGTTGTCAGGATTGATCAATTCATAGAGCATTTTCATGGCAACCTCTGTGCTGACGGATTCATTGCCGTGCACGTTATAACTCAGCCATAGTACCGCTACATCCTGCTTTTGCCCATCCCCTTCGATCATCCTGGCCGCCCGAAGCTGATTCATTCTGATCTCCTCCAATCGGCTGAAATTTTCCTGGGAGGTGACAATAGCAACATGCAAGGGTCTTTTCTCATAGGTGTTGCCATATTTTACAAGTTTTACATTATCATTTTGATCAGCGACATGTTTAAAATAATCAGTCACCTGATGGTGCATAGAAAATCGTTCTCCCAACTCAAAGCCTAAGAATTCGGAAGGGGATTTGGTTTGGGACCATACGAACTGAAACATAAAAATCAGAACACAGCTAAGTTTAATGGAATTTCTCATAAAAAAGGCAATCGTTGGCCAAATATATAAAAATCCCGAGAAGAACGTTTAAAAATCTCTTTTAGTTGCCCGGGAATTCATACCTTAAAATCGATATTGAAAATTCTCCATAACCAATTAATTCTTTTATATTTATTGTTTGAATTTCAAAAATTGATATGGCCAGATTTATCTTGGTTTTGGTATTGTTGATTCCGAATTTGACACTGTCCCAGTTGGAAGAAGAACTGAGCTCTAACGGATATTTTGTTAAAATGAACAAAACCCTGAATCTCAGGCTGGATCTTGACAACGATGTAAGAACCTTTGAATTAGAATCATCAGAATTTGAAGGAATAGACAAGAACTATTCCATTGAACCCAATACCCGTCTAAGAATGGCGGTTGCATTTAATTACAGGTTCTTTTCGCTCAAAGTGGGTTTCTCGCCTCAGTTTCTGGCCGGAAAAGATGATGATCTAAAAGGCAAGACAAAAATTTTCAGGTTGTCTTTAAACCTCTTTCTGAAAGACTGGCTGCAGCATTTTGACTTCAACCAGGTCAAAGGATATTATGTCAGAGGACTGGATGGGCCCATTTCCGGATTGCCCCAGAACGGACCACCCTATATTATTCTTCCCGATCTGAAATCGCTGTCAATTACAGGAACAACCTCCTATCGATTTAATGAATCCTATTCTTTCAAGGCGGTGATCAATCAAAACGAGATCCAGATAAAAAGTGCCGGAAGCTTTATTCCGAGCCTTTATTATGGGTATTTTGAAATTTCCAATAAGGCGACTTTTCAGGATACAAAAAGTTTTTTCACAGTATTGAATGCAGGCTACTACCACACTTTTGTGCTTCACAAAAACTGGTATTCAAATTTGGGACTGTCACCAGGACTTGGAATCGAATTCAACAAACTTGTGACACGCATTGACGCTAACGAAAACTATATTTCGAGACAAAACAATATGGTGGTCAACATCAATACGCAAATCGGAATTGGCTACAACTCAAAAAGGTTTTATGGGGGGACCGCACTTTTGGGAAGTGCGACGCACAGGGAAGACAATTCGATTATCCAGTTCGATAACGTGAGGGGTTACTTTAAAATTTTTGTGGGCTATCGTTTTAACGCACCGGCCTCCTTCGAAAAAGGCATGGACTGGATTGAAGATAAAAATCCTTTTAAAAAGAAATAATACCCTTGTGTTTTCTGTCTTTAACAGGAAGGAAAACCTTAAATTTGGACAAAATTAATTTAAAACAAAACTGATGAAATTCTTAAAATACCTTTTATTATTTCTTGTGGTCCAATTGTCGGCCCAACAAGGTGGCATGTGGATTCCCTCTCTTCTTGAAGGAATGAATGAAACTGAAATGCAAAGCCTGGGCAGTCATTTATCTGCCAAAGATATTTATGACGTCAACCATTCGAGCCTCAAAGATGCCATCGTGCATTTTAACGGCGGATGTACGTCTGAAATTATTTCCGAAAAAGGTCTTTTACTGACGAACCATCATTGTGGCTACGGGGCAATCCAATCGCATTCTTCTCTTGAGCACGATTATTTAAAAGATGGATTCTGGGCCGAAAAACTCAGTCTTGAACTGCCTAATAAAGGTATGGTTGCCACCTTGATCGTAAGGATAGAAGACATCACGGATCAGGTACTTCAGCAGATCCCTGATACCCTTTCGATCGAAGAGCGAATGAAAATGATCGATCAAAATATTGCCAATGCACAAAAGAATGTCAAAAAAGAAACCTGGCAAGAGAGCCGGGTGAAATCCATGTATGACGGAAACCAATACATGCTTTTTGTCACAGAGACTTTTAAAGACATTAGGTTGGTCGGGGCACCTCCAACATCGATCGGAAAATTCGGATCGGACACCGACAACTGGATGTGGCCCAGACATACAGGTGATTTTTCACTCTTTAGGATCTATGCCGACAAAAATAACAGACCTGCTGAATACAGTCAGGAGAACATTCCCTACAAACCAAAGCACTTTCTTCCGATTTCTCTGGACGGGGTGTCTGAAAATGATTTCACCCTGGTTTTTGGATTTCCTGGTCGTACCAGTGAATACCTTCCGGCTGTGGCTATCGATCAATTGGTTCATACAATTAATCCTCCAAAGATTGAAATCAGGGAGGAGGCTTTAAAGATTGTGGACCAATACATGCGAAAAGATGACAAGATCAAAATTCAATACGCCTCCAAATACGCGAGTATTGCCAATTACTGGAAAAAATGGATCGGTGAAAATCAAGGATTAAAAAAAACAAATGCCATTGCTAAAAAGAAGGCCCTGGAAGCTTCTTTTCAGGAACAGGTCAGGAACAAGGACGAATATGCCGATCTTTTGAACACTTTTGAACAACTTTATGCTGAAATAGACACCGTCGCACTGGCACGGGCCTACTGGTCAGAAATTGTCTACAGAAATATAGAATTACTGAATGCCAGCATAAGGCTGTACGGGTTCGAAAGAAGGATTCTTAAAAACCCTGATAGTTTTGAAGAGGAAAGGGACAAGATGATCAAAAGTTATCAAGGCTTTTACAAAAATTATAATGCTGAAGTTGACCAGGATGTGTTTGAAAAACTGATGCATATGTATCAGAAAAAAAGCCCGGCATCTTACCTTCCGTCTACCTTAAAAGATGCTGACATCAATGTGCTTTCAAATGAAATCTACCGGGAGTCCAAACTGACAAACCTGAAAGGTGCCCAAAGCCTTTTTGAAGGTCCTCGTGAAGATGTAATTAAAAAGATCAATGCAGACAAAGGATACAGTTTTGGCAAAGGACTCATTGAAACCTACTATCAGCGAATAGAACCCAGGTATAATAAGCTGAACCTGCAAATAAAAGAGAACCAAAAAGTTTATATGAAAGCCCTCATAGAAACCTTCCCGGAAGAGCGTTTCTTCCCGGATGCGAACAGTACGCTGCGTGTCACCTATGGTAAGGTAAGTGGTTACAGCCCCACAGATGCTGTTTATTACCAGCCCGTATCTTATTTAAAAGGTGTCATGGAAAAATACAAGCCCGGCGATTATGAATTTGACGTACCTGAAAAACTGAAAGCCTTATATCAGCAAAAAGATTATGGAATCTATGGTGACAACGGGAAAATGCCTGTTAATTTTATCGGCACCAATCACACTACAGGTGGAAATTCAGGAAGTCCTGTAATTGATGCTCACGGGAATTTGATCGGACTGAACTTTGACAGGGTTTGGGAAGGAACCATGAGTGACTATTATTACGATCCTGATATTTGCCGAAATATTATGGTTGATCTGAGATATGTCCTTTTTATAATTGACAAATTTGCAGGGAATCAGAGAATCATTGACGAATTAAAACTCGTCCATCCCAAAAAGGGATAAGCCTTATCTTCATACTGAAGGTTTTTCATTATAGAAACCTTCAGTATGCCCTTCAATCTAATTTTCCCTGTTCAATGGCAAGCGCTGTGCCTCTTTTAACATCTTGGTCAACATCCACTCAATCTGACCGTTGGTGGAACGGTATTCCTCTTTGGCCCATTTTTCGACCTCTGTAAAAACTTCTTCTTTGAGCCTCAGGGCAAATGCTTTTCTTTTTGTCATTGATCTTGTAGTATTAATTAGAGCGTTTCCATCCGCAGAATCCGGGATCAGGCTTCTTCTTCCTTTTTATCCCTTTCAATTAGTGCTTTGAGTATGCCTCGATGCGTAAACATATTAATAACCGTCCAGTTCATTTTAGCATAACTATTGATTAGATCTTCAAAATTTTGCTGCGATTTTACAGCTGTTCCCGTTTGCTTTATAATCTTATATTCTTTCATAATCTATTTTTAATCTTAAATTAATAATCCGAATGAATCCATTCGCTG
>JAHEHF010000065.1 GCA_024644745.1 Flavobacteriaceae bacterium | reverse complement strand
GTTTCCCTGCCAGGTGATGGGTCCTAGTTCATAAGTGCCCAGAGCAATGTTCTGGCTTTCTGAGGCCTGATCAACTTTAGAAATGGGAATTTCTGTCCAGTTGTTCAGATCAAAATCTCTATGGGATGTCTCCGTTGAGCAACCACCTTTACCAAATGACTTTAAAGTCCCCCATTGAACGTCATGAATACCAATAACATCCACCCGGTTTGAGTAAGAATCATCCCCTAATGAAGTGGAAACAACAATGAGGTCATCCCCGTCAAACATGTCATTACCTCCCAAAAGGACAGTTTCTCCGGCTGATATCTCACCCGCATTCACGACCATATCAGGCGAACCTGACAAATTGCTGCCATTTGAATAGACACTGACAAAATAACTGCCCTCCCCGATAGTTTCTGATGAAATGTTCTTCAATTCAATCCAGTCTGTGTTCAAATTTTCATAATACTGACTGATCATGATTTCTCGTATGCCATCACCACTCAGATTAAAAGCATAAACCCTTCTGTCGTTGCGCCTCTTCACTTCTATCAGTACAGTCCCTTTTTTAGATCCTTCAGTCAGTGGCTCGAAAGCAATGTCGAAAGATTTCGTGGTTCCCGGACTTAAATGATGTATGTTGCTGGTTACGACAAAATCACCCGAATCAACCGATATGTTGCGCACCTGAATGCCCGGGTTTCCTGATTCAAGATTCTTAATGGAAAAGGTATGCCGAACTGACCCTCCTAAAGCAACCTCGCCGAAAGCAGTACCATTTAATTCTTCCGGACTATTTGACCCATCACCTGAAATGATCAAATCATTTCCCCTGATCTCAATATTTTGAGCCTCCAAAAGGAATATATTGAAAAGGGCCAATATCCCGAAGCATAAATTTCTCACAGACGTGGTTTTTTATCAGTTACTATGTAACGATAAAATAACATCAATATTTCTTTTTGGACAGATCAATTTTAATTGCTTTTCTCATTCTTTTTTCTGTACCGATAAATTATTTACTTTTGGTACACAATGAAACAGAAGTATTTGATCACAATCGTGGGCCCGACTGCCATCGGGAAAACGGATCTCAGCATAAAACTTGCCCTACATTTTCGCACAGAAATCATCTCAAGCGATTCAAGACAATTCTACAAAGAACTGAAAATTGGAACAGCGGTTCCATCTTCTGAGGAATTGTCAATGGTCAAGCATCATTTTATCCAGAGCAGATCGATTTTTGAGGATTATAATGTAGGAGACTTTGAAAAAGATGCCGTTGCATTGCTCGACCAGCTCTTCCGGGAAAAAGATATTGTGATCATGGTAGGCGGCAGCGGGCTTTATGTTGATGCCGTCACAAAAGGGCTCGATGATTTTCCAAAAGTTGATCCGGCCATCAGGGAGCAGTTAAAAATTGAGTTGAAGGAAAAAGGAATTGAGTTCTTGCAAAAGAAATTGGAAAAGATTGATCCGAAAACCTACCATCGAATGGATATCTTCAACAAGCAAAGACTGATCAGGGCACTTGAGATCAGCACAGGAACTTCACAGCCTTATTCCTTCTACCTGAACGAAAGCAATAAGAACAGGAGTTTCAGCAATATCAAAATTGGTTTGCAGGCCGAGAGGGAGGTTGTTTATGAAAGGGTCAATCAAAGAGTTGATCTGATGATATCTGAAGGACTTGTGGAAGAAGCCGAAAAGGTCTATCCCCACAGGCAGCTAAATGCCCTTCAAACAGTGGGTTACAAAGAATTGTTTAGCCATTTTGACGGGGATATCGAACTTGATGAAGCCATTTCAGAGATAAAAAAGAACACAAGGCGATTTGCCAAGAGGCAAGGGACCTGGTTCAGGAAAGACAGGGAAATTGAGTGGTTCGATTATAAAACGGATATAAAAAAGGTCATTGCCCATATTGAACAAAGCTACAGCAAAACTTAAGAATCATCAAGCATTTATAATGGCATCGTAAATATCACAGTCAAGCCTGAAAAACAAGTTAAAATTTTTAATTAAATTGTACACAATTACATTTCTTTAAGCCATGGCAACATACAATTCACCACTTCAGGATTTTCTTCACTGGGAAAAAACCTGTCCTGAAAAGGATTTTTTGAGACAATATACCAACGGAAACCTGGAGGTATTGTCATATGGACAAAGTGGGGACCAAATCAGGCGGGTGGCCAAGGCCATTGCAGACAAAAAACTGCCTCCTAAAAGTAAAATCGCAATGATGTCTAATAATTGCGCACACTGGATCATGATGGATCTGGTGATTATGATGTCGGGCCATGTGTCTGTGCCAATTTACCCTTCTCTGCATGCAGATTCAATTAAACTGATACTTGAGCATAGTGAGTCTAAATTGTTGTTTGTTGGTAAAGTAGATAATTATGATGATAAAAAAAGAGGGTTTCTTAAACTCCCTGTAATTGGGGTTGAAAAATATGGAATTAAAAACCTTGAATCCTGGGAATCCCTTGTGGCACAAAATGAAAGACTTGAAAACATTTCCTTTAACGACCCGGATGACCTGATGACAATTATCTATACCTCTGGCACAACGGGAAATCCCAAAGGTGTAATGCATAGTATATCCAATTTTTCAAATGCAGTAAGGAATCTTTTCCATGACCTGATCGTACCGGAGCATCCTCATTTTTTCTCTTACCTTCCTTTGGCCCATGTAGCGGAAAGATTAGGTTTGGGAGCGGGAGCCATGTTGAAAGGGGGATCGCTCACCTTTCCGGAATCACTTGAAACCTTTGCGTCCAATTTGGAAGACACCCAACCGGATTTGTTTTTTGCAGTACCGAGAATCTGGTCAAAAATCCAGGCCAAAATTTTGGAAGGATTACCTCAGAAAAAATTAAATATCCTGTTAAACATTCCCATTTTGAATACGATTCTAAAAAAGAAGATCAAATTCAAACTAGGACTTTCCAAGGCAAGATATATCGCGTCAGCAGCAGCTCCCTTGTCGGTGGGCATTATGAAATGGTACAAAAGACTTGATATAGAGATCATACAAATTTATGGAATGACAGAAGACTGTGCGATCTCCCACTGCAATTTACCTGAGAGAAACAAAATCGGTACCGTTGGTAAATTTACCCACGGTGCGCATGGGAAACTTTCAGCAACGGGTGAGATTTGCATTAAAAACAACTGCCTGCTTCTTGGCTATTATAAAGACCCGGAAGAAACAGCGGCCGTTTTTGATGCTGACGGATATCTCAAAACAGGAGACATCGGAGAATATGACCATGATGGCTATCTCACCATTACAGGACGGGTAAAAGATCAATTCAAAACTGATAAGGGGAAATATATTTCTCCGGCGCCCATGGAACTGAAATTATCCAAAAATCCAGATATTGAACAAGTGTGTATCGTAGGAATGGGAATTCCCCAGCCCATTATGCTGGTCATTCCATCTGCTCAGGGCAAAAGCAAATCAAAGACAGAACTCAGTGAAAGCCTGCTTCAGTCAATTCTGGATATCAACCCGGGGCTTGAAAATCATGAAAAAATACAAAAAGCGGTGATCATGAAAGAAGATTGGACCCTGGAAAATGGCTTGATGACCCCTACCCTGAAGATCAAAAGAAGTCAGGTGGAAAAAATTCACATGCACATGTATCGTTCATGGTTTGATTCGGAGGAAAGGGTCTTGTACGAATAAAGATTCCCTGAAAAGAGGAATATATGGATCAATAGGCCTCATGCAATCGCGCCAAATGGCCTGATACAGTTTCTTTGATTGAAGACGACCCTCCCTGATAATGATTGCTCATATAGCTGAAGATAAGCACGTTTCCTTTTTTTGTGATCAAATACCCGCTCAAATTATAATTGTTTGATAGGGTGCCTGATTTGGCACGAATGTAGGGCTGGTTCTTATAATTGTTTTTAAGCGTACCTGTTTTCCCCCCTTTCGGAAAATAATCAAATAACCTTTCTTCAGGAATTTCACGATACATCTTTTTAAGCAAATGTACCATGCTTGCCGGTGTAAATAAATTATACCGTGACAAACCGGATCCATCCACCCACCTGGGAACCTGAGGTATTTGTGGTAAAAAATGCTCCAAAGAATAAGTAATGGCCTCCGACACACTATATTTACCGCTTAAAGCCCGGCCCACCTGCAGCATCAGCTGCTCGGCAATGAAATTGTCACTTTCCACAAGCATTTTTGTGTAGAGTGAATCATAGGCTGTTCTGTGGAATGGTTTGAAGGCATATACCTCTTTGTTTGGTATCAGGGTGACCTTTGCGCCCAACTCCTGACCCAAAAGATCCGCGACCATTTGATTGGAAGTTTTAAAAGGGATCCTCTTATCTTCATAAGAAGCCTTCTTTCGCAGATAAAAAATATTCTCATCCTTTTCTCTTGACAGGTAAATCGTATCCATGAGATGGACCTTATCGGAAAAAAATGAAGGGTTTACCTGAATCCTATCACCTGTTTTATCCACATGAACAGTGTTGCCATAAATTGGAAAAATACTTTTTTCCGGCATATAGGCATAAGAATAATCTCCCCAGGACCATCCGTCACCGTAGGGAGGCTCTTCAATATTTTCATCAATCAAATAGATACTTTTATTCCAGTTTCTTAAAAATGCCATCGGATCCGCATCTGTTGAATCGTTCAAAAAACCCGGGTCGGCCGTGCCCCTGAGAATCAAGGAGTCACCGGCTTTGTAATATTCAAAACCGGCCACCGAATCTTTAAGAGTTTTCCATGCCGTATAAAAAGTAAACAGTTTGGTATTGGAAGCTGGTGTAAAATATTTTGAGGCATTCAGGTCAATGATATTCTTTCCTGTTTTGGTATTGTACACCAATACCCCCGTAAAATGATGATTTGCCTCCGACTCTTTTACAAGGTCTTTTTGCACTTTTTTTGATACAGAGCAGCCGGTCAAGACCAAAAAAACAAGAAACATCCAAAAATAATTATTCTTCAAAATAGTCATCTTTAAACCCAATTAAAAATAATTTCTCCTGCGCACGAGTAACCGCAGTATAAAGCCATCGAAGATACGAAATATCTTCGCCATCAGGTAAATAAGGCTGCTCAATAAAAACATACTTCCATTGTCCCCCTTGCGTTTTATGACAAGTCATGGCATAAGAAAACTTCACCTGCAGGGCATTGAAATATTTGTTTTCCCTGACAGCCTTCATTCTTCTGAATTTTGATTTTTCATCTTCATAATCTTTTGACACTTCATGGTACAATCGGTTTGATTCTTCATATGACAAGGACGGGGACTCACTGTGAAGGGTATTGAGCAGCAAGACGGTTTCAAAAGGAGCTTGACTGTCATAATCAACAAGCCTCATTTTGACTTCGGCAAATTGAAAGCCATACAATTCCTTATAGGCAAAGATCTCCAAAATCTCACCCACGTCACCGTTGGCAATAAAACCCACTTCGGTCGAATCCTTTAACCAGAAATAGTTGTTTTTGACCACCATGACGTAGTCTCCTGTGGTAATCTCGTTTTCATAGCCCAGGATGCTGTTCCTGATCTGTTGGTTGTACTGGTTGGCCCGCTTATTGGACCTCACTATAAATACAGTGTTCTCAACCCCTTCATTGTAAGCATTATAAATGGCATCCTGAATATCATAACCGTCGGTTAACCTGACTACATCCTTGAAATTAAGGTCAAACTGAAACTGATTGACAACACCTTGTGAAGCTACATTTCTAATTTGAGTGGCATTGTGCAGAATTCCCGAATACGACAATTGACGCATCACTTCATCGAGCTCAAGACTATAGACCTCCATCCCGAAATTGTTTTGTAGATTCGCCTGGTCAAGTGCAGGGCTGAGGGTCAATTTAACAGGAGGCAACTGAGCCGTGTCTCCCACCAGGATCAACCTGCAGTTTTTTCCGGAATACACATAAGACAAAAGGTCGTAAAGCAGCGAGTTGTTTTGAAAAAGCCTGGCATCGGGGCTCGAATCAGGTATCATGGATGCTTCGTCTACTATAAAAATAGTGTTCTGATGTTTGTTTCTCTGCAACACGAACTGCATTCCTGAATCTGCCTTTTTTTTTGGGTAATAAATTTTCTTATGGATGGTAAAGGCCTCTCGACCGGAATAAGAGCCCATTACTTTTGCAGCCCTTCCGGTTGGTGCCATCAGCACAGAACCAATCCCCAAAGCCCTTAAATTATGAACAATGGTGCTGATCATGGTAGTTTTACCTGTACCTGCATAACCCTTCATCAAAAATAGCCCCCGGTTGCCTCCACTGATCACAAAACGAGCCAGTTTTAGCAATAAGGCCTCCTGCTTGGCAGTAGGGTCATAAGGAAATGCCTTTAAAAATCCTTGATAAAGTTTTGCTGTTTCACTGCTCATAGAGTCATGGCTATTTTTAAATAAACCCTTACAAACTTAAATAGAATTAACCACAGTTCTGACAAAATGCAGATAACATTTTACCTGCGTTTCACATCAGGTTTAAGCTCTTCTCTGAATTTGTTCAGCCATTTGAATTTCTTGAAGATAATCATTACAAAATTTAGCAGATAAACTAAAAATATTACTTTCGTGATTGAAAAATTTTTGTAGATTTGCCAATACCGTAATCTAAAAAAAACTAAAAAATGATTTCTATTTTAATAATTATTGTATCTATTCTGGCCGTAGGTGGATTAGCATACTTAATTGTAAATAAGTTACCAGCTAAATTTAAGCCTGTATTATCAGTAGTGTTGTGGGTAGTCATCATCTTCTTCGGCTACAAAATATACAACAGCATTATGCAGCCGATAAATTTTAATAAAATTAAAAAGCAACGCTATGCCAAGGTCATTGAAAACCTTAAGACCATACGTGATGCTGAATTGGCCTATGCACAGGTTAACAGAAAATTTACAGACAAGTACGATGAACTGGTAAGTTTTATTGACACGGCTCAATTTGCAATAACTGAAATCAAGAATATTGTTGTTACTGAACAAAGGGGAAGAATCACCCTTGATGTTGAAAAAAGAGTTGTTGACACCATTGGCTTTGAACCGGTCGTTAAATCTTTTGAAGGAAGGGATTATAAAAACATGATGAATGTTCCGGGTACAGATGCCAAGTTCGAACTGAAAGTTGGGTCTGTGGAAAAAGTCCAGGGGGTAAAAGCCTCTGTATTCGAGGCAAAAGTGGATAAAGCGGTTGTACTTGAAGGATTGAACAAAGATCTGATACGTCAGGAAAAAGAAGCCTTAGGAGGAATAAACGTTCCCGGAGAGAGCATATCCGTAGGCTCCTTAGAAGATGTGAACACGAATGGTAACTGGCCTCCTTTCTATGATGGATCAAAAGAAGAAAACGGAGATCAATAAAACAGCAGATTTTATAAACTCTCTTGAAAATCATATATCCATCCAACTCAGTTTGGATGGATTTTCTTTTTGTATTCTGAATGAAAATAAAAATCAGATCGAAAAACTTCGGCACTTCTCTTTTGAAGATCAATCGCCTAGCCCTGAAAAGCATTTGAAGAATGTCACGAACTTATTCGAAACTGAAAAAGAGCTGCAGCAAAGATACAACACTGTCAGCATCAGCCATGTAAACCAATTGTCTGCTCTTGTCCCAAAACCCTTGTTCGATGAAACACGGCTGAAGGATTATATCAAATATTCTTCAAAGACCTTCGACAATGACTATATTGTTTTTGACGAAATTGAAAATCATGACATGATCAATGTCTATATTCCTTTTGTCAACGTCAATAATTATTTTCTTGAAAGATTCGGAAGCTTTGAATACAAGCATTTTTCCACAGTATTGATCAAAAACCTCTTGGATACCTTTAAATTTAGTGAACATCCTCACATGTTTGCCCATATCAGGGAAAGACAGTTTGAACTTGTGGTCATTGCAAACAACAAACTATTGCTTTACAATAGTTTTAACTACCAGGAAAAGGAGGATTTTATTTATTATGTACTTTTTACATCGCAACAATTAGGACTCAATCGTGAAAAATTCGAGTTAATGCTTTCAGGAAATGTAACGAAAGAAGGGCCACTATATGCAATGGCTTACAAATATATTCGTAAAGTAAGTTTACTTGAAAACAGGTTCAAGTTCAATTTTCCTGAAAAGGTCACCGAAGCGTTAAAACGCAGGGAATTTACGCTATTAAATCAATACTGATGCGAATTGTATCCGGCAAATTCAGGGGAAGGCGCATAACGGCACCCGGCAACTTACCTGTGCGACCCACCACAGACATGGCCAAAGAAGCCTTGTTCAATATACTCAACAATACCTACTACTTCGATCAGGTTTCCGTTCTGGACCTTTTTTCAGGCATTGGAAGCATCAGTTTTGAATTTGCATCCAGAGGATGTGAGGATATTGTTTCGGTGGATGCCCATGCCAATTGTGTGAAATTTTTAGACAAAACAAATGCCGAACTCCAGGCCGGCATACAAACAGTAAAAAGCGATGCTTTTTCTTTTCTGGAAAAGACCCATAGAAAATTTGATATTGTTTTCGCAGATCCTCCTTACGATATGGAGGCTGATAAATTTAATGAACTGCTAAAATTGGTTTTTGACAAAGGGCTCTTGAAGGAAGAAGGAATATTGATCTTGGAACACGGCAAAAAAACAGATCTTTCTCAACACCCAAAATTTGATCGGGTTAGAAAATATGGCAGTAATCTGTTCAGCTTTTTTAAAGCTTGAAAAAGCATTCTTCAGATTTTAGAAATCCTGGTTAACGATTCATTCTTATTCAAGCCAAGTTTTAAAATCTTTGACGCGTTCTCTGCTCACGATAATATCAAGCTCTGAAAAACCATGCAATTTTACCTGTAACCTGCTGTTGGTATAAGAGATAATGTCTGTAATCGCATTCATATGTATAATAAATTTTCGATTGACCCTGTAAAAAATTTTGGGGTCCAATTGGTCTTCCAAATGCTCAAGACTGACATCCATAAGGTAATTTTTTTTATCACTTGTATGGCAATAAGTCGCCTTGTGATCACTGTAAAAACATACGACTTTACTTGCCTCAACTACTCTTAAATGCTGTCCTATCTTAAAAGTAAACCTCTTTTTGAATCGTTTATCCAAAGGATTTGTTAACAGCTCTTTAATTTTGTTTATATCTGCCAGAATATTGTTTTTTTCAGGATGATTGGCCTGAAACTTATCTATAGCTGTTTTCAATTCCTCATCATCAATGGGCTTTAGTAAATAGTCAATGCTATTTAGTTTAAAAGCCTTTAAAGCATATTCATCATAGGCCGTTGTAAAAATTATGGCGCTGTTAACCGCTACGCTTTCAAAAATCTCAAAGGAGAGTCCGTCAGACAATTGAATATCAAGCAAGATTAAATCAGGATGCTCGTTCGATTCAAACCAGTCTACCGCCTCACTAACGGAATGCAGCATTGCCTTTGCCTCTATATTGATTTCAGACAGCATTCTTTGGAGCCTTCTGGCTGAGGGCTTTTCATCTTCTATTATAATTACATTCATCTTTGCTCAAGATTTTAAAATCAATCAAATTTATCCTTATCCATGAATTCCCGAATCTTTTTTTCCTCCCAATCTTTTGAGAAGAATATATTCATTCCAAATACATGGAGCCAGTGCCCGACAAGACCGATGCCCCAGAAAAACCATATAGAAAAACTTCCTAAATTCAATCCACTGATGTCAAAGGTTCCATCTTCAAACAAACCCCTGAATGCGCTTCCAAAAGTCAAAAAAATGTTCACCGCAAGATACCAGAACAAATGCCAGTAAAAGCCTTTTATTTGCTTCACACGCTTTTCAGCTTTTCGGTAAAGCTCTTCGTTTGAATAATTCATTTCCATAATTCTTTGTTTTTTTCTTTTTCCATGATTTCCTCAATTTTTTTTCTTTCCCAGTTAGATCCTAATCCAAAAGTTATAAAAGCGTGAATCACTACGCCAATTCCCCATCCAAGCATTGGGTACCAAAACCATTTATAATCCCAGTAGGTCATGTAATTGATAAAGATCAGAAAAGGATTGACCAGAACGTAAGCGATCAGGTTTGAATAAAAGCCTTTAAGTTCTTCCAACCTTGCCCTGGCCTTCAGGTATTCCTGATCCAAATTGTATTTATCTTCTTTCATGGTATTTTAATATTTGTATTTGTTGTTTTTTTTCATGATCTCCTTGATCTTTCTTTCCTCCCAATCGCTTCCCATGCCAAAAGTGTTAAAAGCCTGTATGATCAGTCCTAATCCCCATCCAAAAACAGGGAACCAAAACCATTGAAAATGCCAGGAGGTTCGATAGTTTAAAAAAATAAAAAAGGGTATCAAGACGCAATAAGCGACAAGACTGCCATAAAATCCCTTCAGGTCTTCAAGGCGCTTTTTTGCCCTTAAATATTTGGCGCTTTCGTCCATAAAATCTGTTCTCATTGTTTTAATTTTTTGTGATAATAAAGGTAAGGTTACCTTAAAATAATTTTTGTTGCTCTCAATTTGTACCTTGCTGGATGAGACCAGATCATATCTTTGCTGAATATTCTTCAGGCCCACCTTGGTACTTTTCTCCATCGAAGCCTTTGGGCTGTGTGTGTTTTCAACAACCAGACCGGCTCCATCTTCGTAAATATTGATTCTTAGCGGCTGTCTTGAAGTGATCACATTATGCTTCACTGCATTTTCAAGCAGAAGCTGCAATGACAATGGAATAATTTTCAACTCGGGATCACTTGCTGCCTCCGGAACATGATACTCTATTGCATCTTCGAATCGCATCTGTAACAACTGCATATACGATTTCGCAAATTTCAGTTCCTCATCAAGGGAGGTCAGATCCTTGTCTTTTTGCTCCAGGACATACCTGTAAACTTTAGATAACCTGGTGGTAAACTTCTCTGCCTTTGACGGATTTTCCCCGATAAGGGATGTTAATACGTTAAGGCTGTTAAATAAGAAATGTGGATCCAGTTGGTTCTTCAGCGACTCGAATTTAGCCATCTGGTTCTTGGCCACAATCTGAGATTCCTTGACCCTGGTCTTCTGATACCTGTTATAAAAGTAGATCACATGGAATACTGTCAGGGCCGTAAGGGTGACCCACAAACCAAAATAATAGTCGCTCATGTGTTCGTCCTGCCAAAAGTAATCAAAAGACATTCCGAGGTAAAAAACGGCAGTTGACAATCTGATCAGAAACAAGCCCACCAGCGTGATCAACAAGGCGCCTACAACCCCGATCAGGATTCTAAGAAGCATCTGCCCTTCTCTCCATTTAACGGTTTCCAGAAAATTAAAAAAAGCCATGTTTGAGAAACCGAGAACAAAAGAATACAGCTGATAAAAAGCAAATTCTACAAAAAAATCATTAAAGCTATCGTATTGGTACTGGTGATTCAAACCACTTCCAACGACAAAGACAATGGTTCCTATAACGAATAGGATTAGAATTTTTTTAAGATTGCTGTTCATCGCGATTCAATTGGTTTTTTAGATTTTAATCTCAAATGTAAGATCTTTACCGCTTACTTCAAATTTTGCATCGCTAAACCTTGGAGGGCCAAAGTTCATGACATTGTTGCTGGACCCGTAATTCTCCTCAGGAATTCCGTTGGCTGAAAAATCCATCTTCCCGTTACTGTTTATGTCGTGAAAGCAGGTAATCGCGTAAATGCCCTCGGGAACATTGTCAAAAATGACTTCGACTGCTCCTTCTGCTGCACTTGCTTTTCTTGTCTGAAATGCCTTTCTGCTGACAAAATCACTCTCAGAGCTGTACATGGCAAAATAAACCGTACCCGTTTCAGGCTGGATCTGATTCACCAAGGCCTTTATCTTAAAAGTCTGTTCTTTACTTTGGGTGAGTTCATCATTAGAATTACTTTGGGCCTGAGTAAAGAAGGTTATCAGGTAAAGTACTGCACTTATAAAAATACGTATCATCTGTTATATATTTTAGGTTAATAATGTTTGATGAGGCAAATATCCCATGAAAGGCCTTATTTAAAAATTTACATTTACTGAATTGTCATATATTTAGGATGAATTGTAATTTGACGCAGGTATTGATTTATTGAATCCTGATCAGAGAAAAATTAATAATCGGTAACGTTTCTTTAATTTTAACTACTAATTAGTAAATCAGCTTTTGGTGACCAAAGAACTTAAAAAAAAATTCGCGGAAGAATTGGAGAAGAATCAGGGTATCATTCACAAGGTATGCAGGTCATATACAAACAGTGAAGCAGCTCATAAAGATCTTTTCCAGGAGATTACGATTCAATTGTGGAAAGCCTATCCAAAGTTCAGAGGAGAGTCAAAATTTAGCACGTGGATGTACCGGGTATCTTTCAATACGGCCATCTCACTGTACAGAAAATCAAAAAGAGACGTTCAAACGACCCAAATCTATGACAATTTAAAAGAACTGGAGTACCAGGATTACGATGAGTCCCCAGACAAACAGCTTGAACTTTTATACCAGGCCATTTACAGTCTGAATGATATTGAAAAGGCACTTGCGCTCATGTATCTAGAGGATAAATCCTATAAAGAAATTGCCAAAACCTTAGGAATTAGCGAAGTAAATGCGAGAGTGAAGATGAACAGAACCAAAACGAAATTAAAAAACATTTTAAATCCATAAAGATGCAAAACCTTGACAGCTTAAAAGACTTATGGAGACAACAAGAAGAATCCCATATCAAGTTTTCTCAGGATGACATTGAAAAAATGGTCAGAAAGAGATCATCATCCATAGTCGTATGGATCTTGATCATCAGTGTGCTTGAGTTTTTGCTGCCCAACCTGATCTTTATATTCACCGATTTTGAATCCACTTTGGAATTTCACAATAAATATGGAATGAGCAAGATCATGGAGATCTATTTAACGGTGCACATCATCATTATTTTCGGTTTTATTTATGTTTTCTACAGGAACTATAGAAACATTTCTGCAGAAAGTGAGGTAAAACAACTCTTGAGCAATATTCTAAAAACAAGAAGAACGGTTAAATATTATATCTATTATAATTTGGCCATGATGGTGGTTATAGGTCTGAACATGTTTTATAAAGTCTATGATTCTCCGGTATTTCTTGAAGAATTGCCTGAGAACAGCAATATGCTTTTGATATGGACGATTTCAGTGCTCATGCTTTGCCTGGCCGTCTTTGTTTTCTGGATTGTATATCGGGTGATGTATGGATTCTTTTTGAAAAAACTCAAAAAGAATTATGCAGAACTCTTATCAAATGAATCTTTATAACAGGTCAATATCTCCTTTGCCCTTTCGCACAATGACAAGCTCGTCTTCTGACAGATCTACAATGGTTGAGGCGACATTTCCCCCATATCCCCCATCTATGACAAGATCCACCTTGTCTTTCCACTTTTCGAAAATGAGTTCAGGATCAGTGGTGTATTCAATCACTTCATCCTCATCGTAAATAGAAGTCGAAACAATCGGATTGCCCAGCTGCTTAACAATGGTTCTGATGATATTATTATCGGGTATTCTGATCCCTACAGTTGTTTTTTTCTTGAATGCCTTTGGCAGGTTATTATTTCCTTTCAAGATAAAGGTAAAAGGTCCCGGTAAAGCCCTTTTTAAAATTTTATACGATGTGTTGTCGATCTGTCTGACATAGGCCGACAAATTGCTGAGGTCATAACAAATAAAGGAAAAATTAGCCTTTTCCAGTTTTACCTGTTTGATTCTTGCTATTTTCTCCAAAGCCCTTGTTTTTGTGATGTCGCATCCCAATCCGTATACAGTATCTGTCGGGTAAATGATAATACCTCCTTTTCGCAATACATCGACGGCCTTCTCTATGGCCTTAGGATTCGGATTTTTATCATAAATTCTTATTAATTCTGACATGCTTGCAAAATAAATTATGATTCGCTATTGTAAAGTTACGACTAAAAAAAAGCTGTATCAAGATGATACAACTTTTATTTCATTTGAACATTGGAAATCAATCAACGACCAGCCTGAATCCTTCACCATGAATATTGATGATCTCTACTTTTTCATCCGGCTTCAGGTATTTTCTCAATTTCGCAATATATACATCCATACTTCTGGAAGTAAAATAATTGTCATCTCTCCATATTTTGGTCAGCGCAAGGTCCCTGGGCAGGAGATCGTTTTTATACATGGCCAGGAGTTTTAGCAATTTATTTTCTTTTGGCGACAATTTCCTGGGTTCTTCTCCTTTAAAAGACAATTGGCGCAGCTTCGAATTCAAGTGGAAATCACCAATTTGGAACTCAAACTGATTGTCATCATTGGCAGCATCTGTTTCTTTTCTCTGCATGATGGCTTTGATCTTATGCAATAAAATCTCAGAATCAAAGGGTTTGTTTAAATAATCATCCGCACCCACCTGGTAGCCCTTCAGCACATCTTCTTTCATCGATTTGGCTGTCAGGAAAATAAGCGGAATGTCCTGATTTACGGATCTGATATCCTTGGCAAGTGAAAAACCATCTTTTTTAGGCATCATCACATCCAGAATACAAATATCAAAATCATCATTTTTAAAAGCGATCAATCCGTCGAGCCCATCCTTTGCATGGTGCACATCGTAATCATTTAATTCTAAATAATCTTTTAAGACCGTTCCAAAATTAGGATCGTCTTCTACAAGTAATATTTTTTTATTTGCCATATTAATTGATTTAAATTATTGGTAATTTCACTGTGAAGGTACTTCCTTTTCCTTTTTCACTTTCCACATACACCTGCCCCTGATGCTTTTCTACAATACTTTTAACATAAGAAAGTCCAAGGCCGTGACCTTTAACATTATGAATATTTCCTGTCTGTTCCCTGTAAAACTTATTAAAAATCTTGCGCTGCACATTTTTTGACATGCCTATCCCCTTGTCCGAAATTTTTATAATCACCTTGTTCCCTGCATTCTCTGTTTCAATGGATATTTTAGGAGCATTCTCTGAGTATTTGATGGCATTGTCAAGTATATTGGTAATGACATTGGTCATATGAAATCTACTCGCAAGAATTTCAGTTTGTTTTGCTTCAAATTTCTTTTTAATAAAACCCTCTCTGTTCTTAACAATTAAGTCAACGTGTGAAATTGCATCTTCTAATATGTCGTGAATATCCACCACATCCTTACTGAGATCTATCTGATTTTTTTCCAGTTTTGAAATCCGTAAGACATTTTCGACCTGGGCGTGCATCCGTTTGTTCTCCTGTCGGATCATCTCAGCATATCGGGTCACCTTTTTCTCATCTCCCACTATTTTGGGATTTCTTATCGAATCTATGGCCAAATTGATAGTCGCTATAGGTGTTTTGAACTCATGGGTCATATTATTGATAAAATCTGTCTTTATTTCTGAGATCTGTTTTTGTCTGATCAACTGGTACAAAGCACTTGCAAAAGACAAAATGATTATAAATATAAAAACTGCCGACAAAATCAGAATCCAGGAAATTGTTGACAGGATATACTCCTTTTTTTCAGGAAAACTGACGTACAGATCGTAATCACTTGTGTCATCCGTTACAAAAAGCGGGACCTTGTAGGTATACCCTTTTTTTTGCACGAACCCGTCAGACTTCACTTTGGTGATCAATTCATCATTGAAAACACCATACTCAAATTTTGTCGCAATGTTTCTGGCTGACAACTCATTGTCCAGATTCATTCTGATCTCATTATTACTTACCCGATCATGGATCGGTGTTCTTGAAACGATATTCTTGAATATGCTTTCCAGCTCAAGTTTGTCGTACTTGTCAAGCCTTTCCACCTTGACCATCCTGTCATTGGGAGAGAGTTCCGTAAAATCCTTTGAATTGAACTCAATCTTTTCAATTTGCGTTTCCTCACGACTCAGGAAAGTCTTAAAATTCACTGTATCGGCTTCAAAAGGAGAAAACTGAGACTTGTAATTATTTTCCAGAATACTCTGTCTGAATGTAAATATTTCTTTTCTAACTGTGTCTATCTGCCGGAAAACAAAATCTCTCACATTGCTCTCTTTCGTCTTCTGCATGCTGTCAATCAGTGGTGCATATTTCGAAATATTCTCTCTGAATTCTCTTTTCTGAATATTTTCTGATACTCTTGCCAGAGCGAACTTCACACTTGTGGAAAACTGCTCTTCCTTCATTTCAATAGAAGATCGGATCCAGAAAATCTGAACCACAATGATCCCAAGCAAAGCACTGACCATCATGACAACTAAAAGTACGAAAATTCGTTTACTCATTATAACAAATTTATATTTTCTTTATGTTATTTTTAATGTTTTAACAAATATTAACGAACATTTGAATTTATTTAACATTAAATTTTGTCGATAGAAATTTTTTTAAGGAATTCAGAGGATAAGCTGTTCATGTATTTCCCTGACCCTTTCCCGGCTTTTTGAGAGATCCGTATTGTGGATTACAAAGGTTGCTTCTTGTATTTTTAAGGAGTCACTCATTTGATTTTCAATACGTTCTACAACATTTTGTTTGGATATGCCATCTCTTTTCATCACCCTTTCAATTCGGGTTTCAAGGGGAGCAGTGACCAGGATTACAGCATCAAATTGTTGTTGTTTTCTGTTTTCAAAAATCAGTGCACTTTCCTGCAAGACATAGGAGGATTCCTGCAAACCTGCCCAGTTCCTGAAATGATCTTCAACAGCGGGGTGCACAAGGGCATTGAGTTGTCTTAACTTTTGATGATCCCTGAAGACGATCCCCGCAATATAGGGTCGGTTGAGATCCTTACCCTTGTATGCTTTTTCTCCGAACAAGGCCAAGATACCTTGCCTTAAAGGCCCTGATTTCTGCATCAGCTTTTTAGCCTCATCGTCAGCATAATACACCGGGACCTTGAGTTTTTCAAACATCTCTGCTATTGTGGTTTTTCCACTTCCTATACCCCCAGTTAAACCAACAATTTTCACGATATAAATTTTTAAGATTTAATGACTCTCATTACTTTTTAATCAAAAATTCAATTTTATTGGGCACTATTTTTACATCGTGAATGATCTCGGGTTTGTCTACCAGTTTCGGTATGAGATAATCAAGGTTGTTGTCTTCTGTCTGTTTGTAATCACAATGTACCCTGAAAGCGTTTTCGGGAATTTTGTTGTAATCCTTAAGTGCGACCTGATATACCACTTTGACCTCTTTAGGATAGGTACTGATAATCACCCCTCTGGGTAAATTGATCACATCAAAGGATAAATTATAAGAACCGTCGGTAATTTTATCAACCTCCCCTTTGATCACAACCTCTTCTTCAGAAAGCACGACGACTTCATTAGGGCTGAGCAATTTGACCTTTTTCTCAAAAGAATCAGAGATATTTCTGAGTTCGAGGTCCTCAGTAAAGATCTCATCAATGGTATCGATCACTTTGGCCGGACCTGAGATACTGATTTCACCTGGTCCAAGGTCATAGGGTTTTACAAAATTATAACCGGTTTTAAACTGAAATTTAACCTGTGATTCCACAGCAACTTTTTTTGATTTTTTAACCCCCAGATCAAAAAATAAAGTGTCGGGCTCAATGTTAAGTACAAGCGTTTCAGCTGAGAGCTGGGCCTGTAAATAATTCAAACTGGAGCGCGTTTCACTAAAAAAGAAAGTTCCTTCCTTCCTTTCAACTTCGGTCAGTGAATAATCAAGTGTCTTTTCTTTGAATCCATAATTCAACAGTTTGAAGCCCGTAGTCTTCAAGGTGAGCTTGACCCTGGTATCCGGCTGATTCTGGATCAGCTTATTTTTCGGAACATCCGAATAAACGAGTTCAAATTCAATATCTGTGATGTATTCTTTCTGTAATTTGATCAAAGACCAAAATAAAATGGATAACAATAAAAACAACAGAAAAACGCGTAGCTTTTTATTGTTTTTAAGTGATTCAGAATTGTTAAAACCCTTTTTTTCGACCATTGAACTCGTTTTAATCTTGGTGCCTTAAATGTATAAAAAAAGAGGCTATCTTAAAAACATATAATGCCAAGACAACCTCTTCATTTATAAGCTTTGATGCCTATTTCTTCTTAAGTTCCGCCGGTGCGTATTTCTTACTGAGTTCCATTGAAATCGCAGATCTCTCAAATTTGATCTTTCCTGCTCCGGTCTCAATTACACAGGTATTATCGGAGTCGATCAGGTCGACAATTTTTCCGTGAATACCACTGGTGGTAACGACTTTGGTTCCTTTTTTAATTGTAGCCTGAAATTTCTTTTCCTTCTTTTGTTTCTGCATTTGCGGACGAATCATAAAAAGGTATAAGACGAGAAACATCAGCGGAATTAAAATATAATTGCCTATTCCACCTCCACCGGCCTGTAAAAATATTGTTTGATACATAGTCTGTTTTAGCTATTCTGTTGAACTTTTGGTTTTGGAGTTACCTCGGCCGTAATTTTTAAGATTTCCTTTCCCTGCTC
>JAHEHF010000106.1 GCA_024644745.1 Flavobacteriaceae bacterium | reverse complement strand
AATCGACCCAGTTATGAAATATCATCCTTAATGGATTATTTTGTTTTGAATGTTAAATAAACAAGAAATAAAAAGAGCCTGTATTTTAACTTTTAGAAAGAGCCTGTTTAGTATTTTTTTTTCTCTTTTTATAAGTGCATCCTTATTTGGCCAAGATCAGCAAATAGCTGATAGCCTGGAAACAATTTATATCACTGGTGATTTTGAAGAAGAAAAAAGGCTTGAAATACTTAAAATTCTTACCGAAAAACATCATGATTTAAGAGCTAAGATAAAATACTCAGATGAACTTTTAGCCTTGGCGAAAGAGATGGACTCGAGCCAGTATTTATATTATGCCTATTTCGAAAAAGGGAATGCTTTTTTCGACATGGGAGAATTACATGAAACCATCGAAAACTATCTAAAAGCAGGCGAAATAGCTTTAAATCAAAAAGATCTGAAACATTTGGCTCTTGTTGATGCAGCAAGGGCAAACGTATACTTAGAATTAGGCGACAGTAAAACAGCTATCACCTATAACAAACGGGCCTATGAAACCTTAAAAAAGGTTGAATTCCTTCAGGACCATAAAGATTCTGTACAATTAGCAACACTTATTGAGAATTTTGGATATTCATATATAGTTTTTGACAAACCAGATTCGGCATTCATTTATCTCAATGAGTCGGGAAAATTATTTGAAAAACTAAATTCTGAACTTGGTGTTGCCTATAACCAAGGAAATAAAGGATTAGCCTATGCTCAGTTAAAATATTACAACAAAGCCGAATCCAGCCTTAACAATGCCCAAAATATTTTTGAAAAATATGGACACTATCTTGGAATATGTCAATTCTTAATACAAATCTCGGAAATCTATCTCGTTAAAACTGAAATTGAAAGAGCATCTGAATTCGCCTATAAAAGCCTTAATCTGGCTATGGATCACAATCTGAAATCTGAAATAAGTCAGGCGAACCTACAACTTTCCAAAATCTATGAACAGACCGGAAACGATAAACAAGCAATTCTTTTCTACAAGGATTACATAATTTACAGAGACAGTGTGACCAACCTATCCTCTTTTCAGGAAATTGCCAATATGCGAACGGAATTCGAGGTTGCCCAAAAGCAGACCGAAATCGATTTAAAACAGTCGGAAGTTGAGCTGTTAAACCAGCAAAAATCGAATTTGAGAATTCTGGCTTTTAGCATGATCGCCCTTTTAGGCTTAACTGGTTTCTATTTTAGAAATATTCGTAAAGCAAAAAGAAGGTCGGATGACCTGCTTCTCAATATCCTGCCAAGTTCAACTGCAAAGGAATTAAAAGAACACGGCAAGGTAAAAGCTAAAAAATTTGATGAGGTTACTGTAATGTTTACCGATTTTCAGGCCTTTACCAAATACTCACAGAACCTTTCTCCAGAGGTTCTTGTGAAATCTGTTGATTATTTCTTTTCAAAATTTGATCAGATCATCGATGAGTTTAAACTTGAAAAAATTAAGACCATTGGAGATGCCTACATGTGCGCCGGAGGACTCACCAATGAATCTAAGAATGAGGTAATCAAAATCATCGAAGCGGCTTTCGAGATCACAAGGTTCGTTGAAGAAACAAAGAACTCATCAGATAACAGTATTGCACATTTCAACATCCGCATTGGCATCAATACAGGCCCTGTTGTAGCCGGAGTTGTGGGAAGCAAAAAATTCGCCTACGACATCTGGGGGGATACCGTTAATGTAGCTTCCCGGATGGAATCCAATTCTGAATCGGGAAGGATCAATATTTCGGAAAATACCTATGCACTTGTCAAAAATGATTTTGAATGTGAATACAGGGGTGAAATAGACGTAAAAAACAAAGGCATGATGAAAATGTACTTTGTTCACCCTAAAAAACAAGATATTGATCATCAGGACAAGAGTAAAGAAAGAAAACCCGAGTCCCGTTTTATAAAAAAAGATAACATCCAAGTTTAAAAAGAGGATTGTGACCGGCTCTTCCTTAAGGTCTGCCCATCTCATTAAGTGCGATATTTTAACTTTTGAATAGGGTTTTGATGCAAATCAATTTTATTATAAATGTTAAAATTCAAGAAAATTCAAATTCCTGATATTTGAATCATAATAAAATTTTATGCTAACTTTAGCCTGACTAAATCATCAAAAAACAAAAAATTATGATTCATGATCCAAATAATTATTGGGAACAATTGGAAAGGTTGGAAAAGCTTATTCGTGCTTCTGAGCTCAAAGCAGGTGTCATATTTTCGTTTCATAGCCTCATCTTAGGATTGTTCATTGATCGATTAGAACAGTTACAGCCTATCTTTACATCGAACTGGGTGCTCATCGTTCTGTCGATCTTGTGGATGCTTTCACTGCTGCTATCAATTTATTATTGTTTTAAATGTTTCAAACCCCAGATAGAAGTTGAATACGATCCGAATGTTTTCTTCTTTCGTGACGCTGTTTTTGCCTTTGGAAGCGTTGAAGAGTATACGAAGAGGCTCATGGAGATTTGTTCAAGTGAAGACGAGATGTTTGTTCAGCTCAGCCATCAAATTCACATTGAGAGCAAGATCATTGATCAAAAATTCAAAAGTGTCCATCAGGCCATCAAATATTTTGGATTGAGTTTAATTTTTGTAGTTGCCTCTGTCGGCTTTTGGATATTTACGATTACATTTCCTCATCTTTGAATTCAATGACAGGATACATCAAACTCAGAAAAAAAGCGCTGGACAAGCTTCATACCAATTTGCCCGAAAAACTATATTATCACGGGGTACATCATACCCTAAAAGCACTTCAAATATGTGAATTATATATCAAGGCTTCAAGTATTGACAAATACCAGGCTAAACTGCTTCGTATAGGTATCCTTTTTCATGATATAGGTTTTACAGAAAGCAATAACGAGCATGAAGAAAAAAGTGCCGAAATAGCCTCTGAAATGATGTCTGAATTGGGTTTCTCCAGGAAAGACATAAATATTGTCACGGGTCTTATAAAATCAACAAGAGTTCCTCAAAACCCAAAAACAATCCTGGAAAAAATAATTTGCGATGTGGACCTGGATTACCTCGGCCGTGCCGACTTCTACCCTGTCAGCAATATGCTTTACAGAGAATTAAAAGCACATTCTGCAGAAATGAATAAAAATGACTGGGACAAAATTCAAATAAAATTTTTGGAACAACACAGGTACCACACTGATTTTGCCCTTAAAAAAAGACAACCGGAAAAGGAGAAAAGAATCGCTGAACTTAAAGCAATAGTGAAGATCTGATTCAACACAGACAGGGAAGGCGCCTGAGCCCAATGCCCCCTTTTAACTGAAACTAAAAAAAATACGACTAATCTGATTTGACAATGGAATTTTTTCGAAAAATTGACCTGAAAATTAAAGAGTCTGACCTTTGCGAGGCGCTGACCCTGGCATCCCTGGAAAATATAACCCAACAATTCTTTGTCATTGGCGAGCAGGATTTGGAAGAAGCAAGCATTGGTGGTGTTTGGGGCGAATTTACGCTAACAAGGCAGGTGATTCGCGGAGGGCTTCGATTCGCTTTAAAAGAATGTCCCAACGGTTTGGCCTGGACCATTACAACGGGTTTACCTCCAAAAACAGATTGTATTTTGATTCATCTCACCTTGAACAGAGAACAAATAGCACAGGAGTTCTTTGAGGAAATTGAGGAATTTCTTGAAGACCATTGCCTCAGCCTGGAAAAAATATTTTCAAAAGCCCCCCGAAAAAATCCTAACATCAGAAATGACAACATTTCTCTTAAATAGAGTAGAAAATTCATGATTCCCTTTTTTAGAAAAATTCGAAACCTGCCTGCCGGCAAGGCAGGAAAAACGGCAGATAAGAATAAACCCCTAAATTATATGAGATATGCCATAGGTGAGATTGTTCTTGTGGTCATTGGCATTTTGATCGCGCTGCAGATCAATAACTGGAATGAGGACAGAAAGGACAGAATCCTTGAAAAACAAATCCTGACCGATATTAAAAAATCGCTGATCGCAGATTTAAAGAATCAATTAGGGCCCAATAAAGATCAACTCGAGAGGGACCTTTCGAATATCAATACGCTGATCACAACCTATCAGAACAAGTTGCCATACAACGATTCGCTGAAATCAAAATACAGGTCACTGATGTATAGCAAAGCATTCAAGTGGGAGGTTACCGCCTACAAAAATCTTGAAAACGAAGGCCTCGACATCATCAGTAACCAGGAGCTAAAAGAAAAAATCTTAAGATTGTACAATATGAGTTATCCTGAAATGGAAACTTTTATCGAAAATTTCAGCAAAAACCTCATGTCATTTTACCGGCCAGATATGCGCACAAATTTTTCATTTCAATATGAGGGTGATGAAAATTTTTATACTCCCCTGGATTATGAGGCCCTGCTGAACGATCCTGTATTTATGAACACCCTTTTGTCGGCGAGGATAAATTTTCAAAATATTTTTGATCATACCCATTACACAATTCTTCAGGTTAAGACAGTCATTAAAAACATAGAAAACGAATTGAAGCCCTGATATTTATAAAATAAGGGGAGGTTTAAAGATATTTTTTCAAGGTAACAGGACCCTCCAAAATCGTTTTGATGATTTTTTTTGATGAGTCATCTTCCTTGGCCAGATGCCATTTGATCAGTGAGATCTGAAAATTATCGATTTCAATGCCCGTTATGGATTTTGGATGAACACAGCTCCCGTCATTGAATAAAGGAATCTCGGCCGGGTCAGGAAATCTGGGCCGGTGGGTATGGCCGCAGATGACCATTTGACCCATGTTCTTCAGGATCCACTTTTGTAGCTTTTTTTCCACCCTGATCAGTCCTTTATGGTTTTTAGCAGGACTCGTCGGGTCGCTGACCCCAAACCATTTCTGCATGTATTTCCAAAAATACCTTACAAAAAAACGGTTGAATTTCCAGTGGGCATAGTTCATATAATCCGCCTGGTGGCCGTGAAGGACCAAAATGCCACGGTCCTCATCCTCGAACTGCAGGAGCAAACTCTCTTCATAGGCTAAATCGAAGAGCCGGTCTTTTTGCTTTACATTTTTAGGTACAAAGAAAGTACGCGCTATTTTCTCTACAAAAATCGGATCCCTGAACTCCATGTCATGGTTGCCCCACAGAAGATGCAGCCTGTTCTGCCAATGAAACCTCCTTAACAGGTCAAATATGGATTTGTGGGTTTTGTAAATGGGCTCAAATGATTTGTTTTCCCATAATTCAATCCCGTCGCCCAGTTCAATATAAGTATAGCCCTGATCAAAATAACTTTGCAGGGCATGCTGATAAAGCGAATAATTTTGCCTGAAATCATCTGCATAACTGTTGTCTCCTTTGTGAAGATCACTAAAAAAGATGAGTTTGGCATCTTTATCCAGTGGAAGTTTTTTGGCTCTTTTAAAAGCCCTGTCCAATATTTTATTGACCATGCAATGAATAAAAGCATGAATGTACAAAATCAAATCCTACATCGGAAACAGTATGAATATTTTTCTTTTTGATGTTTTGCCTATGATCCCTGAACGTCGTACCCGCCAAAATTGAATAGGTTGAATTATTCTTGCCTAAACCCATTGATTTGCACAACAAAAAACAATGGATCACATAAAAATCACTTCTTTTTTTCCTAATTCTATTTCAATCTTGTAAAATAATATTTAACTTGTGCCTTATTAATTAATTTAAACCTAGACAAAATGAAGTTAGTTGTAAGCGAAATAAACCAATATTGGGTTCACTTTCAAGCCGGTCG
>JAHEHF010000064.1 GCA_024644745.1 Flavobacteriaceae bacterium | reverse complement strand
GGTACACTTTCAAAGTTTGCCATGGATATTTGTTTGTATATGAGCCAGAATTTCGGTTTTGTTTCCTTTCCGGATGAATTGACAACGGGGTCGAGCATTATGCCCCACAAAAAGAATCCAGACGTGTTTGAGCTTATCAGAGGAAAATGCAATAAAATTCAGGCCCTGCCTTATGAACTGAGCATGATCACCGGCAACCTGCCCAGCGGGTATCACAGGGATCTGCAATTGTTGAAAGAAGGTCTGATACCGGCCATTCAGAGTTTAAAGGCCTGTTTGGAAATGTTCACCTTCTCTTTGAAAAATATAGAGGTGAATACGCATATTCTTGACAATAAGATTTATGACTACCTGTTTACGGTTGAAGAGGTCAACCAGTTGGTTCAAAACGGGGTTCCTTTCAGAGATGCTTATAAAATTGTTGGGGAGAAAGTTGTTAAGGGAGCATTTGAGCCTGATAAAAAGGTGGACCATTCCCATATCGGCAGTATTGGCAATTTGGACCTTGAGGCGATCAGGAAAAAAATGGAAAAGGCAAATTCAAATTAGAAAATTAATGAGCAGGAACGTGGCTAAGGATTTGATCCGTTGTTAAGAGCTTCTTTTAAGGCACGGGCCTTGAGGAGGCACTCCTCAAATTCATTGGCAATGCTCGACTGGGAGGTGATGGCGCTACCAACGGAAAATGAAACATATTTTTCGCTGGCATTGTACAAAATACTTCGGATGACCACGTTAAAATCAAAATTGTTATCAGGGCTAAAATATCCTACGGCCCCTGAATAAAGCCCTCGTTTGGTGACTTCCTCTTCCTCGATGATTTTCATCGCGGAAATTTTTGGGGCACCCGTCATGCTTCCCATGGGAAACAAATTTTTGATGATATCAACAGGGTGCACTTCTTTTCCTGCCTTGCAAACAACTGTAGAAATAAGCTGATGCACCTGTTTAAAGGAATAAACCCGGCACAGTTCCTCGACATTGACACTTCCCTTGAGCGCATTTTTTGAGAGATCATTTCTCAGCAGATCCACGATCATTATATTCTCGGCTCTTTCTTTTGGATCAGCCGCCAGAGAATCGGCGAGCTTCTGATCTTCAATTCGGTCCTCTAACCTTCTGGCCGTACCCTTAATGGGCTGCACAATGATCTTGTCGGCTTCTTTTTTGACAAACCTTTCAGGGGAGGCACAAAGCAGGTACTTGTCTTTCAGCTTGACATAGCTCGCAAATGGGGCCTGCGAGATCCTGTTTAATTTTTGATAAACACCAAAGGTGTCCAGCTCACAGTTCTCTGCGTAAAATTCCTGACAAAAATTAACTTCGTAAATATCGCCTCTGTGAATGTGCTCCAAAATGCTTTCCACTTTATCAAAATAGGCCTTTTTAGTAAGTCGCGAAAGGACTTCAGATTCCATTGAACTACCCTTTAGAGCTATGGAAGTAGCTGCAATGGCTTCCAGATCAGCATCCATCTCCTTGGCATAGGGCGAAAGATATTGTAGTTCCATTTGATGGTTTCTCCACAGCAGGATCTTTTTAGGTTGAAAGAAATACAATTCAGGAAAATGAAGGTGATCCGCATTGTCCGATACCAGTTCTTCAATGTCGTTTTTCAAGTCATAACTGAAATAGCCAAAGAGAAAGTCTTGTTCTTCATCTTTGAATTGCTTCAGTTTCAGGAAAGCATTTTGATGATCAGTTACAAGAGATTTTTCCGCACCAATGGCAAGAATGGCATCAAATTCACCATAGGTCTGTTTTAAAGATTGCAGGTCTTTATTGGATTCTAAAAAGATGACCTCCTCAAATTTTTGTGACCACTTTAATGCTTTTTGCAGAAAGTCGTCAGCAATTGAATTTGATATGGTTCTAATTATTCTGGCCACTTTATTTTAAAAATTAACTGGTCCTCTGCCTGCTTGACCAATACATCAGGTATGCAATGCCCTTCCATCAACTGCCAGACAAGCCTCTTTAATCGCTTCTGTAAAAGTGGGATGCGCATGGCTCATTCTGGCGACGTCTTCACTTGAGGCCCTGAATTCCATGGCAACTACAGCTTCAGCTATCATATCAGCCGCCCTGGCTCCGATCATATGCACCCCAAGGATTTCATCTGTGCCGGCATCTGCCAATACCTTGATCAAACCATCAGTGTCCATACTGGCTCTTGACCTTCCAAGGGCTCTCATTGGAAAACTTCCCGATTTGTAATTCACTCCCTGCTCTTTTAGCTGTTCTTCTGTTTTACCCACTGAAGCCACTTCCGGCCATGTATAAACCACCCCGGGGATCAGGTTGTAATCAATATGAGGTTTTTGACCTGCAATGATTTCAGCGGCCATGGTGCCTTCTTCTTCTGCTTTGTGCGCCAGCATGGCACCCCTCACCACATCACCAATCGCATAAATATTCGGGATATTGGTCTGAAGTTTTTCATTGACCTCGATCTGACCTTTTTCATTTGAATTTATACCGGCCGATTCAAGATCCAGCCCTTGGGTATAAGCCTGCCGCCCCACGGAAACCAGGCAGTAATCACCTTTTATTTCAACTTCATTCCCTTTTTTGTCGTCAGCAAGAACAATGACCTCTTTTCCTTTCCTCTGCACTGATTTCACCTTGTGGGATACATTGATCTTGAATTTTTGCTTTTTCAAAACCTTGGTCAGTTCCTTAGACAATCCTGCATCCATTGTGGGAATGATTCTGTCCATATACTCTACAACGGTAACTTCGGCCCCAAGTCGTTTGTAAACCTGACCCAGCTCCAGGCCAATGACTCCGCCGCCGATCACGACAAGATGCTTCGGAACCTCTTTCAGTTCGAGAGCCTCTGTAGAGGTAATCACTCTTTCTTTATCTAATTTTATAAAAGGCAGGTTCGCAGGTTTGCTTCCTGTCGCAATGATCACGTTTTTTGATTCAATTTCTTCTGAATTGCCATCAGACATATTGATCAAAACATGAGTAGCATCTTTAAAGCTCCCGAGACCATGGTATACATCGATCTTATTTTTTTTCATTAAAAAATCGATGCCACCTGTGGTTTGGTCAACAACAGCCTGCTTACGGGCAATCATTTTTTCCAAATTGATTTTGAGCTCCCCAGGGATCTCTATCCCGTGTGTATCAAAATGTTTGACGGCATCTTCATAATGATGGGAAGAATCCAGAAGGGCCTTGCTGGGGATACATCCAACGTTGAGACAAGTTCCCCCGAGGGTATTGTATTTTTCAATGATTGCTGTTTTTAAGCCTAACTGGGCACATCGAATAGCAGCTACATAACCTCCAGGTCCTGATCCGATCACGGTAACATCATATGATTTCATAGGGTATATTGAATTTTAATGCTTGCAAAAATAAGTTATTTGAGTCTTAATAAGAAGTGATTGTCAAAGGATTTGATAACTGTAGCTTCCGTCACGGTCAAATTAAAGATCAGCACACGAATCTGATATGATGTCAGCAGCCCAAAGGAAGATGTCACAATTAGAATGTCAATTGAGTAAGCCCGCCCTTTTGAGAAGGGCATCCGATGTGGGTTCCTTTCCTCTAAATTTAACATAAAGATCCATGGGTTTTTCTGTTCCACCTTTACTCAGGATATTTTCCTTAAATTTCAAAGCCGTCTTTTTGTCAAAAATACCGTTCTCCTTGAATGCCTCAAAAGCATCTGCATCTAATACTTCAGCCCATTTGTAGCTGTAATAACCCGAAGAGTAACCCCCTTGGAATATATGTGAGAAGGCTGTGCTCATGCAATTGTTCTCGACATCTGGGTAGAGTTGGGTGTCTCCAAAGGCTTTTTTCTCAAAATCCTTGACATTTGAAATACTGCCGGGATCTTTGGCATGAAAGGCCATGTCGAGTTTGGCAAAACTCAATTGCCTCAGAGTGGCCATGCCTTCCATAAAATTGGAGGAATCTTTTATTTTCTTGACCATTTCCATAGGGATGACTTCCTTGGTTTTATAATGACGGGCAAAGAGATTCAGGGCTTTCTTTTCATAACACCAGTTTTCAAAGATCTGACTTGGCAATTCGACAAAATCCCAGTATACATGGGTCCCTGATAAATTTGGGTACTTGGTGTCGGCCAGCATCCCGTGGAGGGCATGACCAAACTCATGGAACAGCGTGGTGACTTCATTAAAAGTGAGCAAAGAGGGTTTTGTCGGGGTAGGTTTTGTGAAATTACATACGATGGATACGTGAGGCCTCGAATTTTCTTTGTTTTTTTTCCACTGCCCCTTGTATGAGGTCATCCAGGCACCATTTCGTTTTCCTTTTCGCGGGAAGAAATCAGCATAAAAGAGTGCTATAAAATCTCCTTTGCCGTCTTTTACGGTAAAGGTGCGTACGTCTTTATGGTATTTGTCGACCTCTTTTGTTTCTTCAAAGCTGAGACCATAGAGTTTCTGTGAAATATCAAAAACACCCTGGATCACATTTTCCAATTGGAAATAAGGCTTCAATTGCTCCTCATCAAGATCAAAAATTGCCTTTTTAAGCTTTTCGGAATAATAGGCACCGTCCCATTTTTGTATGTTGTCAATGCCATCTTTTGCAGCCAGTTTTTCAAGCTGTTCAAATTCTTTTTTAGCCGCAGGTTTTGCCTTAATGAGTAAATTGTCGAGAAAAGACAAGACCTTTTCAGGTTCTTCGGCCATACGTTCTTCCAAAACAAAATGGGCATGTGATTCATAACCCAGAAGTCTGGCGCGACGAAAACGAAGGTTCACGATGTCAAGTAAATTCTTTTGATTGTCAAATTCGTTGTTATTCATTCCTCTTGAGCCAAAAGCTTTTGCCATTTTTTCACGTAGTTCCCGGTGGTTTGAATAGGTCATAAAAGGAATATAACTGGGATAATCCAAAGTGAAGACCCAGCCCTGCTTTTGTTTTTCTTCAGCCTGGGCCTTTGCTGCTTCAACCACACCTTCAGGAAGACCGGAAAGGTCATTTTGATCTGTAAGGTGCAATTCAAAATTATTTGTTTCCGCAAGCACATTTTCACCAAACTTTAAACTGAGTTTGGATTTTTGTTTGTCTATCTCACGTAATTCTTTTTTGTCTTTTTCATTAAGATGTGCACCGTTTCTGACAAATGCTTTGTAATTTTTATCAAGAAGCATCATTTCTTCTGTGTTCAGATCCATGGCATCTTTTTTTTGATATACCGTCTCAATTTTTTTGAACAAGGCTTCATTTAACCTGATATCATTATTGAATTCACTGAGCAAAGGAGAAACTTCCTGAGCGATCTTCTGTATTTCATCATTGGTTTCTGCCGAATTGAGATTGAAAAAGATACTTGAAATACGGTTTAATTTTTCTCCCGAAAACTCAAGAGCCTCAAGGGTATTTGAAAAACTCGGGACTTCAGGATTTGAGACGATGGCATCTATTTCCTCCTTGGCTTCTTTTATGGCTGTTTTAAAGGCAGGCATAAAATGTTCATTTTTTATCTTTGAAAAGGGAGCCGAAGTATATAAATTGTCAAAGGGTTGTAATAGCGGATTACTCATGGCATCTATCGTTCGCATTGACCTCATAGGCCAATATTTAATGGTTAAAAAAGCTGTTTATTGATTCTTCTGTCTTGCAAAAACTCAGAGCTTAAGGCTTTATGTTTTGTGAGGCTCTGATCACCTTGGCTTTCAGTGTTTCCTTGAAGGCAACAATTTTATCCATCAGTATCTGGTCCGAAGCACCAAGAATCTGAGCGGCCAGGATACCCGCATTCTTTGCCCCGTCCAGGGCCACGGTGGCAACAGGTACGCCACCCGGCATCTGAAGAATAGACAGCACAGAATCCCAGCCATCAATTGAATTTCTTGATTTTACCGGAACACCGATAACCGGCAAAGGACTCATTGAGGCCACCATCCCAGGAAGATGGGCGGCACCTCCTGCTCCCGCAATGATCACTTTGACGCCTCTGGTATGGGCTTGAGTGGCATAGGAATACAATTTTTCAGGGGTGCGATGGGCCGAAACTATATCGACCTCAGTCGGGACATCAAAATGTTTTAAAATATCAATCGCTTCCTGCATAATTGGTAGATCTGAATCACTACCCATGATTATTCCAACCTTGGCCATATTTATGGATTTAAAAAAAACTTATTGATTTCAAGTAATAAAAATTGTATTTTTAATCGCTAAAGATAAGATAAAAAACTGTTTTCCTAACAATGCAGATCCCATTATTTAATACGGTTTTATCGTGGATTTTAAAAAAGCGTAAGTATCAGGTTGATATGTTTTTGAAGCATCCGATCGAGGTACAAAATGAGGTGTTGTATGAGTTGTTATCAGAAGCAAAGTCGACCTATCTAGGTAAAAAATACGATTTCAAAAATATCAGGAGCTATGATTCATTTGCCAGCAGGGTACCTATTCAGCAATATGAAAGTATCGAACCCCTGATTGAGCGAAACAGGAGGGGAGAACAAAATGTTTTTTGGCCTTCAAAGATCCAGTGGTTTGCCAAGTCCAGCGGCACTACAAATGCCAAGAGCAAATTCATTCCCGTAAGTGATGAGGCCATAGACAATTGCCATATGAAGGCGGGCAAAGATATGTTATGTCTTTTTATCAATAATAATGAAGATACTGAAATCTTTAAGGGTAAAGGGCTTCGTCTTGGAGGCAGTTCAGCGGTTTATGAAGATAACGACACCTATTTTGGTGATCTTTCAGCCATTATTATTGAAAACATGCCTTTTTGGGCTGATTTCAGCAGTGCTCCAAGTCAGAAAACAGCCTTGATGAGTGAATGGGAAAGCAAAATGGATGCCATCATCAGTGAGACGATTCAAGAAGATATTACAAGTTTGGTGGGAGTTCCTTCATGGATGCTGGTGCTCTTGAACAGGGTTTTGGAGGTTTCCGGTAAGCGTAATATTCTTGAAGTATGGCCAAACCTTGAGGTGTATTTTCATGGCGGAGTGAACTTTAAGCCTTACAGGGAGCAGTATGAAAAGCTGATCCCAAAAAGGAACTTCAGATATTATGAAACCTATAATGCGTCTGAAGGGTTCTTTGCCATTCAGGATCAAAATAATTCAGATGAGTTGTTACTGATGCTTGACTATGGCATCTTTTATGAATTTATACCCATGGAATCATTTAATGGGGAGCATTCAAAGGCCATTAGCCTTGAAGAAGTCACGCTGGGTAAAAATTACGCTTTGGTGATCAGTACAAATTCGGGTTTGTGGAGGTACCTGATCGGAGATACCATTAAATTTACGAATCTTGACCCTTACAGAATAAAAATTACAGGTCGGACGAAACATTTTATCAATGTTTTCGGAGAGGAACTGGTGATTGAGAATGCAGAAGATGCTTTGGAAATAGCTTGTAACAAGGCGAATGCCCTTGTTGTGGATTATACGGTTGCCCCGATTTTTATGAGTGACGAGAATCATGGGGGACATGAATGGCTCATCGAATTTAAAAAAGAGCCGGAGCATCTTGAAGAATTCACTTTGCATCTTGATGAAGCACTCAAAGAGCTCAATTCAGATTATGAGGCGAAAAGATACCTTGACATGACAATTGGTATGCCGAAAATCCACAAAGCAAAAAAAGGACTTTTCTATCAATGGCTCAAGCAAAAAAACAAGTTGGGAGGTCAGCATAAAGTTCCCAGACTGAGCAATCAGCGCGATTATTTGGAAGAACTGCTCGAATTATACCAAAGTGAACCCGGTTGAAAGCGGAACCTATCCGGTGTTTTATTTTTCTCTGTCAATCACATAACTGACCATGGTCTGCAAGGATTCCTTGTAGGGTGAGTCAGGGTAAGTATCAAGAATGACAAGTGCAGCTTGCTGAAATTCCTTCATTTTCATGTTGGTATATTCAATGCCGCCATTCTGTTTGACAAATTCTATGACCATTTTCACCCTGGTTTTGTCTTTATTGTGGTTTTTCACCGAATTGATCAGCCACTTTCGTTCTTTTTTTGAACAATGATTGAGGGTGTAAATCAAGGGAAGCGTCATTTTTTGCTCTTTGATATCGATGCCCGTAGGTTTACCTATTTTCACCTCGGAATAATCAAAAAGATCGTCTTTGATCTGAAAGGCAATCCCGATCAATTCTCCGAATTTTCTCATTTTTTCCACCTCGTCCTTTCCGGCATCCACCGATGCAGCTCCGATGGCCGTACAGGCGGCAATAAGGGTTGCTGTTTTTTTTCTGATGATATCAAAATAGACATCTTCTGTAATATCAAGCTGCCTGGCCTTTTCGATCTGCAACAATTCTCCCTCACTCATTTCCCTTACGGCGATCGAGATGAGTTTAAGAATGTCAAAATCATCATTATCAATTGACAACAGTAGTCCTTTTGAGAGCAGGTAATCACCCACAAGCACAGCAATTTTATTTTTCCACAGCGCATTTAAGGAGAAAAAGCCCCTTCTTCTGTTGCTGTCATCAACAACATCATCGTGAACCAGTGTTGCGGTATGAATCAATTCAATTACCGAAGCCCCGCGATAGGTCCGCTCTTTGAACTGACCGTTTGAGACCAGTTTAGCCACCAAAAAAACAAACATGGGCCTCATTTGTTTTCCTTTGCGTCTTACAATATAATGTGTGATGCGATTGAGCAGGGAAACATTGGAAATCATGGAGGCTTTGAATTTTGTTTCAAAGAACTCCATTTCCTTATAAATGGGAAGTTTTATTTGTTCGACCGTTTTCAAGAGACGGGCAATTTACAATAATTAAATTATTTTCTTTGTTCAATTTTGGCCCATGAATCTCTTAGGGCCACGGTGCGGTTGAACACCAGCCGGTCGTCTGAGGCATCCTTATCCACATTAAAATATCCAAGTCGCTGAAACTGAAAGCTGTCTCCTTTTTGGGCCGTTGCCAGGCTTGGCTCCACATATGCATCAGGGATCACCTTCAGAGAGTCGGGATTGATAAACTCTTTAAAACCCCTTTCTTTGTGTGCGTCAGGGGCTTCATCAGTGAACAGTCTGTCATAAAGTCTCACTTCGCTTTTTAAGGCGTGTTTCGAAGAGACCCAATGAATCGTTCCTTTGACCTTTCTTTGGCTTGCCTCAGTACCACTGCCACTTTTGGAGTCTTCATCATAAGTGCAGTAAATCACCTTGATCGTTCCATCGGCATCTTTATCAACGGATTCCGCTTTGATGATATAGGCATTTTTCAACCTGACTTCTTTGCCCAGCTTCAGCCTGAAGAATTTTTTGTTGGCCACTTCCCTGAAATCTTCTCTTTCAATGTACAATTCTCTTGAAAATGGAATTGTCCTGAATCCGGCATCAGCATCCTCAGGGTTGTTTTCCCCCGTCAGCATTTCTTCCTTGCCTTCGGGATAATTAGTGATGACCAGTTTTACAGGATCAAGAACAGCCATCACCCTTGGTGCCGTCTTATTCAGTTCGTTGCGAATATGGAATTCCAGCAGGGCCAGGTCGGTTACATTATCGCGTTTTGCGATTCCGGCAGAGTCACTGAATTCTCTTATAGACCTGGGAGTGTAGCCCCTTCTTCTCAATCCTGATATGGTGGGCATCCTCGGATCATCCCAGCCATTGACATATCCACTTTCAACAAGTTCCAGCAGTTTTCTTTTGCTCATTACCGTATAACTGAGATTGCGTCTGGCAAATTCTCTCTGTTTGGGCCTGAGTTTCTCAGGATCGTATACCTGGTCCAAAAACCAATCGTATAATTCTCTGTGATGCTTAAATTCAAGGGTGCAAAGTGAATGTGAGATCTGCTCGATATAATCTGATTCTCCATGTGTCCAGTCGTACATCGGGTAGATCTTCCAATCTTCTCCGGTTCTGTGGTGTGCTTTTTTGAGTATTCTGTACATCACCGGGTCGCGCATCAGCATATTAGGGGAAGACATATCGATCTTGGCCCGCAGCACATGTGTGCCTTCATCAAAGGCACCATTTTTCATTTTTTCAAAGAGGTCCAAATTTTCTGAGACCAATCTGTCTCTGAAAGGGCTGTTTGATCCCGGCTTGGTCGGTGTACCCTTTTGCTCGGCAATTTGTTCAGAAGTCTGGTCATCTACAAAGGCCTTACCATTTTTGATCATCATAATGGCCCAGTCATAGAGCTGTTGAAAATAGTCAGAAGAATACAGTTCTTCGGCCCAGTTGAAACCCAGCCACTGAATGTCATTCTTTATGGAATCCACGTATTCCTGTTCTTCCTTCACCGGATTGGTGTCATCAAACCTTAGATTCACGGGGGCATTGTATTTGATTCCCAATCCAAAATTCAAACAGATGGATGCTGCATGGCCAATGTGCAAATACCCGTTGGGTTCTGGAGGAAATCTGAATTTTAGTTTTGATTTGTCCAGACCTTTTGCCAGGTCCTCTTCAATGATCTGTTCTAAAAAATTGAGCGATTTTTTAACTTCTGACATATGTTCATATAAATAAGAACGCAAAATTACGGAAAATTGCTAACTAAAAAAGCGAAATGAAATAAAGTTAAGGATCCTTAAATCCATTGTGAATTTGTTTGCCGGGCTCTAAAAACCAAGAATCAGTTTGGCGATAAAGAAGAAAATAAAAATCCCGAAAATATCATTGCTTGTTGTGATAAAGGGACCTGTTGCAACCGCCGGATCAATTCCATTCTTGTCGAGGATCAGGGGAACAAATGTACCTATCAGGGAAGCAAAGATGATGACGATCACAAGAGATATTGATATGGTAAAAAGCACGTTCAGCTGGTAGTCGAGAAAAGTGCCAAACAGAAAAATGAGGCCAGCCAGTATAATCCCGTTTACCATGCTCAATCCTATTTCCTTGAGCAGCCGGTTTAATTTGCTGCCTTTTAAATTGTCTCCGGCGAGTCCCTGAACAATGATCGCAGATGACTGAACCCCTACATTTCCAGCCATGGCGGCAATCAAAGGTGTAAAATAGAAAAGTTCAGGAAAAAGCTGTAGCGCCTCATCAAAACCACCCATGATCGAGGCTGCTGCCATTCCCCCAACCAGGCCCAGTATGAGCCAGGGCAATCTGGCTTTGGTCTTGTCAAAAATACTGTCGTCTGCATCAATATCTTCGGTGATACCCGCCGCCATCTGGTAGTCTTTTTCTGCTTCTTCAACGATGAGGTCCACGATGTCATCAATGGTGATCCGACCGAGCAAAACATGATTGTCATCGACCACAGGGATCGCTTCAAGGTCATATTTTTGCATCACACGGGCCACGTCTTCCACATCATCCTTGACATTGACCGAATCTACTTTTGGAATATATATGTCAGAAATTTTGGATTTTGCCGAAGCCACCAAAAGGTCTTTTAATGATAAGCGGCCGATCAGCACATCGTCTTTATCGACAACGTAAATTGAATGTACACGACTCACTTCCTGGGCCTGAGTTCTCATTTTTCTGACACAGGTCGGTACCATCCAATTTTCTTTGACCTTTACAAGCTCTTTGGCCATCAGACTTCCCGCGGTGCCTTCTTCATAACGCAAAAGGTCCACAATGTCTTTGGCGTGCTCATCATCTTCAATCTCCGAAATGACTTTGGTTACTCTTTCCTGAGGTAATTCGGAAAGGATGTCAGCAGCATCATCCGTGTCCAATTCGTCAATTTCTTCTGCTATTTCCTGGGCGGAAAGATTTTGAAGTATTTTTTCACGATCATCTTCATCGATCAGGATCAGCGCTTCAGCTGAAATCTCACTGCTGAGCAATTTGAAAATATAGGTAGCATCGTCCAGTCCCAGTTCGTCGATGATCTCGGCAATATCTGCGGGATGTTCATCAGACAACAGAGAAAGAAGGGTCTTGTCATCTTTAGAATCAACAAGCATCTCAATTTTCTCCAAAAAGTTCTTATCGATTTCGGTTGCCATCTTGGGCCAGACTTTTGGTTAATTCAATAAATTGTTCAACAGTCAACTGTTCAGGTCTAAGCGCAAATATACCATCTTCCTTTAATTTATCCGAAAGGTTAAAGGTTTTTAAACTGTTTCGCAGGGTTTTTCTTCTTTGATTGAAGGCTGTTTTTACCACCCTGAAGAAATATGCAGGATCCACCGGAAGGGTGTAATTTTTTTTTCTCAGGAGCCTGATGACCCCCGAATCCACTTTAGGGGGAGGATCAAAAACAGAGGGAGGAACCGTGAACAAATATTCAGCATCAAAAAAAGCTTGTGTAAGCACAGACAGGATCCCATAGGATTTATTTCCTGGGATCGCAGTAATCCTTTGGGCCACTTCCTTCTGAAACATACCACTGAATTCAGGGATCTGATCTCTCATCTCAATGGTTTTGAAAACAATTTGTGATGAAATGTTGTAGGGAAAGTTCCCGATGATGGCCAAAGGTTCATTCTTAAAATAGGAATTCAGGTCCATTTTTAAAAAATCTTCGTTAATGATGCGATCTGATAAGTGTAAAAAATGTGTTTTTAAATAAGTTATGGATTCCCGGTCTATTTCAACCACCCAAATGGTTTTGTCCTTCTTTAGTAAATACTTGGTAAGGACCCCCATGCCAGGTCCAATTTCCAAAATATTCCCGTATCCTTCCAAGGTGAGTGAATCGGCAATTTTTTTTGCAATATTCTCATCTTTGAGAAAATGTTGTCCGAGGTGTTTTTTAGGCCTTACCGTCATGTTAAAGGAACTGGTTTCGCTTTATTTTATTTAAAAAATTCTTTTACAATCTTCATTTCTGTCCTAAAGGCCCCAAATTTGTTTCCGAATCGCTTGAAAACGTCATTTCTCAAGCGGGGAGCATCTTCCTGATAATATTGTAAGAGCATGTCTTCCGATTCACAAGTATACTGAATGGAATAGGTGACACCCCCGAGATCCTCTTTGACCAGGACCTCACTCATCAGGGCTTTTAAAAATTTTCCGGTGGCAAGAACTTCAGGAATATGGGTTTGCTGCATCCAGGAAATCCATTCATCATGGATGCTGTCGTCCACATTAATGGTAACATTATAAATGATCATTTTTTTTCTTGTATTAATTCATAAAGGTAGGTTTTTCCAACAAATAATGACGCTCCGGACTCCGTTTTTACTTAGTGATTCTGATCAGGTTCACAAATCGTCCCCTCTTAATTTTCTAAAGGATTTTCGCGCCGGAACAAGGTATATGCTGGAAGGAAAATCAAAGATGATCTTTTCATACATTTCTTTCGCCCGAGCTGGCTTGTCAAGGTGCTCCTCATATAACAGCGCCAGATTAAAAAGGGCATCATCAGTGAAAAGGCTTTCCTGGTGATGGTCCAGAATGGCCAGCAAATTATTTTCGGATGCTGTGAAATTTCCTATTTTCGAATACAATTCTGCCTGTTTAAAAAGCGCATCATCCTCAATGTTTTGGCCTTTAAACTGATATAGCACTATCTGAAGGGTATCGATTGCCTCTTTGTATTTTTTCTGAAAACCCAATAAGTCGGCTTTGGCATATTTCTTCAATCCTTCGTTCAAACTATCTTTGTCTGAATTATTGCTGATCTTCAGGCTCAGCTCAAGGGCATCATTCGCAATGAGTTGTGAAGTTGATGATTTTAATACTTTCAGCTGATTTTGGGCCCATTGAAAATCTCCTTTAAAATAGGAGGTTCTTGCGACTTTGAATCGTGCCTCCTGTGCCAGGGTGCTGTTTTTCAAATCATATTGAATTTGGGTGTAAAGCACTAAAGCCTGGTTGAACTGACCGGTGTACACCAGGATGTCAGCTATTTCCATTTGGATCATTCCTTTTTCAAAGGCAGATTGAGCCCGGGGGAGTATTTTTTCAAGCCGTGAGATCGCCTCCTCAGGCTGGTCAAAACCATAGGTGAGAAATTGGGCATAGGCCAGTTGAAGCTCCGGAGATGGCGTTCCAGTGCCGTATTGGTTGAGTAATTCAAGGTATTTTTTATTTATTTTTTCCAGTCCGATGCCCTCATCAGACAATTCCTGTTCAATTTTCAGCAAATAAATTTCTGCCTGCAATTTTGTTTGTGATTCTGTCACCAATTCATTTTTGTCCTGGATCATAAAACGAAATGCTTCTTTTGCCGTATCGAAATCCCCATTGCTGTAAGACAGCATGGCGATTTGGTTGATCCTTTCCAGATTTCCGGGGTTTCTGTTGAACAGGGATTTTTCCTGAATGAAAGCTTTATCATAATCATGCTGTTGCATGAACATCCAGCTCAGAAGAATATTCCAGGAATCTTTAGGGTCATTTTGAGCCTTTTTCAACAACAGTTTTTTAAAGAGTAAATTTTTAGGATCATCCTTGTCTTCTGTTATAAAGGCTGCCACGTATCTTTGTACGGTCGTATAGTAATTTTCATTTTTTTCGATCAACTCAAGATACAGACTGAACATTTTATCCAGCTCTCCTTTTTCACCATAGATTCGGGCTTCGCTGATCTCTGTGTTCAATTTGGGATTGATCTCCTTGGCAATGTGGTAAACTTCCAAGGCTTCATCCAGCAAGTGATTCTGGCTCAAGGACCTGCCAATCACAAAGCAATAACTCGGATTTTTCCGCACAAAATCAATGGCTTTTCGAAAATTTTGTGTGGCAAGGTCATTTTCTCCCTGTAACTGATAGTTGTAGCCAATTTCGACAAAAAGATTTATTTGATTCGGAAACCTTTGCAACTGTTCTTCCAATAACAATTGCGCCTCCGTGTATGATTCAATTTGCTGGTAGCAGGTTAACAGTGTTTTAAAATAGTCCTGCCTGATGGGATTACTCTCGAACAGGGGTTTGTACAAATGAATCGCTTTTTCATATTCTCCTTTTCTGAAGTACGACTGTGCCAGTTCTACATTTTGGGAAGAAAGACTCAGGTAAACAAGCAGGAAGAAAAGGCTCAAAAATAATCGCATAGGCCAAAATACTAAAAATTTGTATTCGTGTTGAAACAGGACCATTATTTATTTCGCAATAAATAAAGAAATTATTAAAGTACCCATAAAAGTCAATCCAATTTTATAGGGAATTCCGAATAATGTTAAAGTAATTATAAAATAAATTATAAAATGTAACGTTATCTGAAAATAACTGTCTTAATAATATAAGTCAACAATAACAAAAACTTAAAGTTATGAACGAGGTTAAAAAATTCTACGAGAGAGCTAAGCAAAGCGCAAAGAACCATATGAAAAATGGTCAGATCAATGATTACTTGAATGATTTGTTGATTATGAATCATTACAAGAAATTAATGGATGCCGCTTAATATCTGTTCTTTAAAGAACCGATTTCCCCATCCTAACTGATCAGATCAAATCCGGTATATTTTTGCAATACTTCAGGTATTTTTATACCGTTTTCAGTTTGATAATTTTCCAAAAGTCCGGCCAAGACTCTGGGTAAAGCGAGAGAGCTTCCATTTAAAGTGTGCGCCAACTGACTTTTTCCATCTTTATTTTTAAAACGCAGTTTTAACCGATTCGCCTGAAAGGTCTCGAAATTAGATACAGAGCTGATTTCAAGCCACCTGTTCTGAGCGGTTGAAAACACTTCAAAATCATAGGTGAGGGCCGAAGTAAACCCGAGGTCTCCTCCACACAGGCGCAAGATCCTGTAAGGCATTTTAAGTTCCTGCAGAATGCTTTTGACATGTGCCACCATACCGTCCAATGCCTGATATGATTGATCAGGATGTTCAATTCTTACGATTTCCACTTTATCGAACTGGTGCAGCCTGTTCAGACCCCTTACATGAGCACCATAGGAACCGGCCTCTCTTCTGAAACATGGGGTATAGGCCGTATTGCAGATTGGAAAATCACTTTCCTTGAGCAGCACATCCCGGTAAAAATTAGTTACAGGGACTTCTGCCGTAGGGATCAGGTATAAATTGTCAATACCTACATGATACATCTGACCTTCTTTATCCGGCAATTGACCGGTACCCAATCCTGAAGCTTCATTGATCATCAGCGGTGGCTGAACTTCTGTATATCCTGCCTCAGTGTTCCTATCTAAAAAATAAGCAATCAGGGCGCGCTGTAATTTTGCTCCTTTCCCCTTATAAACAGGAAATCCGGCCCCCGTGATCTTGTTTCCAAGCTCAAAATCAATGATATCATATTTTTTGGCCAGTTCCCAATGCGGCACGGCACCCTGATGAAGCTTTGGAACCTCACCATCCTGAAAAACCACTTCGTTATCTTCTTCAGAATTGCCCGGAGGAACAAGTGTGTTGGGGATGTTTGGAATCTGGTATAAAAGTTCGGTCAGTTCATTTTCAAAGCCATTTAGTTCTTCATTCAAAGTTTTTGACCTCTCTTTCAATTTTCCCGTTTTCTCCTTTGCGATGGCCGCTTTCTGTACCTCGCCTGCCTTGAAAAAGTTTCCGATTTCTTTTGACAGCTTATTGCTTTCAGCCAGGGTATTATCCAGTTCAGCCTGAAGGGCCCTTCTTTTGATATCTGTGTCAAGCACCTCACCGATCAGTTTTTCGGCATTCGGGAAATTCCTGATGGCAAGACCTTTGATCACCAGGTCTTTATTTTCACGGATGTAGGGTAATGATAACATATGCTCTTATTTTGACTGGCAAATATAGGTAATGCTGACTGAAAGCATGCATTCTTACTTGAATTTCATCAGCCATTCTCTTGCCGTTTTTTCATCTTTTGCAATCTGTTGGGCCAGGTCCTCAATCGATTTAAATTTATTCTCTTCCCTGAGTCTTTTCAAGACCTCAACCTGCATGTTTTTACCGTACAGGTCTCCTTTAAAGTCAAGCAGATGGATTTCTATGGTTTGACCAGTTCCGCCAACCGTAGGCCTGTAACCTATATTCATGATACCAAAGCTTGTTTTTGATTCAAAATTGACTTTGACAACGTAAACACCTTTTTTTGGGATGAGTTTATAAGTTTCTTTGATGTCAAGATTCACTGTTGGAAAATTGATTTTCCTGCCAAATCCTTGTCCTTTTATGACCGTTCCTGTGAGCAGGTAATGATAGCCCAGATACTTATTCGCTGTTTCCATATCACCGCTTTCAATGGCCCTTCTGATTTTCGTCGAACTTACAGACACTTTTTCAATTTCCTGGGCAGAGATCTTTTCGACCCTGAAATCATATAATTCTCCGTATTCCATGAGTTGTTCAAAATTCCCTTCCCTGTTCTTTCCAAAATGATGGTCATATCCTATAACAAGCTTTTTCAGATGAAGTTGGCGGACCAGGATGTTTCTGACAAACTCCAGGGCCGTCAGGTTTGAAAATTCTTCTGTAAAGGGTTCGATAATCAATTCGTTCAATCCAAATTTTTCAAGCAGTTGAATTTTCTCGTCCATGGTCGTGAGCATTCTGATGTCATTGCTGTGGTCGAGGACCATTCTGGGATGCGGAAAAAAAGTAAGGATCATTGACTTTTCATGAGTGCCATCCTTGATCTCATTGAGCCGTTCAATAATTTTTTGATGACCGATATGCACCCCGTCAAAAGTGCCAATGGTCAGAACAGAAGACTGTTCTTTATGATCGTAATTTTCAATAGACTGGTGAACTCTCACAAATGTTTGAATTAATAATTGATATTTTCGTCAATTTCTTTGATCACCTGGCGCACCTTGCTAACCTTGAAACTGGATCTGATCTGAAGGTTTCCTTGCCTGTTAAATAGAAACAAATTCCCTTGTTTTACCCTGTAATAACCCATATCTGAACAAAAACAAACTTTCCCATAAATCATTTTTACTTTTTGTAGCTCCTTGTCTTTCAGCAATACCTGCTGTTGATCAGGATCAAATTCAAGATAGACGTACTCTGAAAGCCCTGCGTCCATAACGCCTTCGACCTCGTCTTTTTTATATTCGAATTTCACAACGATCTTGTCTCCTGGAATTACTTCCGGATACAATTTACCCACATTGTCGGTAGCAAGCTTTAAGCTGGAATCCTTTAAGACCTCAAAGATGCAATCTCCGCCTTCAGGGCAATTGATCAGGGGCGGGGGGATGACTTCTTTTTCCTGACTTTGAGAACCCTTGTTTGCGGCGCAGGATGCGACAAAGAGGTACAGTATAAGGATGACAAATCGTCTCATCTCAATTATTTTAAATGCTCGGAATTAATATTGATTTGCTAATTCAAAAATTCATATTTTTGTAAACGCCGATCATAAACCGGTTTAAGAATGCACAAAAATCACATCAAATTCATTACTTTTTTCTTATTGATATTTACCAATTTTCTGTTTGCTCAACAAAGAAATTTATGGTCAAAAATCGATGAAGCAAAAATAAGTAATTCACAGCTTCAAAGAAAGATAAAGCTGAAAAAATACCAAAGCTTTGAATTGAAACTTGAGGCCATGGCCAGAGAATTGAAATCGGCCCCTTCAATCAAGATGGCCCCTGGAAAATCTTCATTTAAAATGACTTTTCCGGATAAGAATGGTCAATGGGTGACCTTTTTGGTCAAGGAATCCCCGGTAATGCATCCGGACCTTGCCAAAGCTTTTCCAAATAATAAATCTTATATGGGAGTCGGTGAAAAGGACAAAAGCAAAAGGATACGATTCAGTGTGAATGAGATAGGCCTGCATGCCATGATCATGGATGGCCACGGAGGAATTCAATATATTGAGCCGCTTACCCGTGACAAAAGGAATTATAAGGTATATGACAGAAGCGACCTGGAGGCACAACCGGATTTTCAGTGTTTGGCAGAAAAGATGGGTGCTTCTTATCAGAAGGCCCAGACTCAGAAAAACACAGATGATGGTGTGCTGAGAACTTACAGGCTGGCCCTGGCATCCACCGGGGAATATTCCTT
>JAHEHF010000063.1 GCA_024644745.1 Flavobacteriaceae bacterium | reverse complement strand
TCTGAAACAGGAAAATCATAGGAAAATCCGATTTTAAAATTGTTGAACCGGACACCAAAAAGCGGATTGACAGACAGGAGCATATCAGATCCTGATACAAGTTCATAGGTTTGGGCAGAAGCCAATACCCCCGCATAAAATTGAGATATATTTATTTCGGCCCCAAAATCTAACCTGTTGCTCGTATCCTGATTCATATAATTCACTGTGAGAAACAGAAAGGATTCATAGTCCAGGATCGCATCAGGATCCCCCTTGTTTAATCTGAATTGGTAACCCCCGTGAATGGAGTACAGAACGGAAAGCGGCAAAGGCTCATCGTCAAGGAATGAGATATCTGGCTTGTTCAAATGTTTCACACTGACCCCAAGCCAGGCATTTTCAAGATAAAGGACACCTCCTACAGAAACATCAAAAAAATTGACCTTGTCATTTTCAAGGAAAGGATCATTGCTTACAGGATCCAAACTGCCATCGAAGGGGCTGATCTGGTCTCCCAGGATTAGATTTTGAAAATTAAAATGCTTGCTGCCTATTCCAAAGCTGATGCCGGGGAAAAATGTGGTCGTTTCTGATATTTTCAGGTGATAGGCATAAGACAGTTTGGCTTCTGTAAAATTGTAATTGGTCAAGGTTTCTTTTTGATTAACTATTGAAAAACCCAATCCGCTGTTGATCCCCTCAAACCAGTTGTCAGCACTTACATAGGTTGTTGAAAATTTGTAATTGCTGCCATTCCATTGATCTCTGTGCCCAACAGCGATCCTTGCATTACCAACAGAACCTGCAAATGAGGGATTGACCAGAACCGGTGCAGCATAAAATTGTGTCAACACAGGGTCCTGAGCAAATAGGGGCTGAATGGCAACAATAGATATGAGTATAAAGAAGCTGATTTTCATAATTGTTGATTCAACGGATCAGTGTAAACATATCTTCGACAAATACTTCTTCCTTTTGGTTGGTCAGGGCAGATATCTTGTACAAATAATTGCCGTTTTCAGCAGGTTTATTTTGTACAAATCCATTCCAGCCATTTAAATCTTGATTTTCTTCGGCATAGATCAAATTGCCCCAGGTGTTGTAAATTTCCATTCGCACCATTTTCATGCCCGAATAAACGGGCTTGAAATAATCATTGATCCCGTCCCCGTTAGGTGTAAACGCATTGGGTGTTTCCAAAAAAGACAGATCAGTACTTCCCTGTACATCGATATTTACCGTTGCGGTGGCAGAATTCAAACTCCCGTTATTATTATAATAGGTGAAGGAGTCAGCTCCTGTATAATTGAAACCAGGGGTGTAAGTGAATGATCCGTCTGGGCGGAGGATCAGGGTGCCATTGCTCACGTCGCTGTTGAGCTCAGCAGTCAGTTCCAGATTTTGAGGATCTGAATCGTTTGAAAGCACCCCCTCGGCTTCATTCACGTTCAACTGTCCATTGATCAAGACTTCATAGCTGTCGTCAACAGCTACCGGAGGTAAAACAGCAGAGGCACAGTCTTCACTGAAAAATGTCCAGGGATCCTTCTGAGGCCAGTTGGACTGAGAATAACTGGGATTGTCTACCTGCACACAAAAAAGATCAGGGTTGTTGCTGCAATTAAATTCGGTGATCAGATCATTGTTCCCGTTTTTCATATTAAAATCGATCAGGTCATTGTCATGACAATCAATGACTTTTATAAAAGGATGCCCGCTCAGGTCAAGTTGTTCAATGTTGTTTTCTTGACATCTTATCAACGTCAGATCCTTGTTGAAACTCAATTCGAGCAGATTGATTGAATTGTCATGGCAATCAAGTTCAAGGAGCAAGGGGTTGTTGGACAGGTCAATCGAGCTGAGTTGGTTCCTGTCACAATAAAAATATTGTAACCGGGGGTTAGTCCTGATGTCTAATGTTGAAAGCAAATTGTCACTGCATCTGAAATTATTGATTTCCGGGTTGTTGCTGATGTCAATGCTGCTCAGGTTATTGCCGATACACTCCAGATCGGTCAAACGGTTCGCCCCGTTCACGTTTAATTTCTCCAATTCATTTCCATTGCAGTTCAACACAGAAAGGTTTTTGTTCTGGCTCACATCCAGACCGCTTAGGGCATTGTTTTCACATTTTAAAGTTTCCAGGGCACTGGCTCCCGACACTTGTAAAAGTGTAAGCTTGTTCAGAAAGCAAATCAATTCTACAAGGTTTTTATTTTCGTTGACATTGAGCGTGGTCAGTTCATTATTGCTGCAATCTAAGAAAGTGAGGCTGGCAAAATCCTCTATGCCGGTCAGGTCACTGATATTTCTGGAGTTGACATTCAGACTTTCTACTCCGGCGATATCAGCTGTTAAAACCTCCTGATTCACGATGCCGTCAGTATCAATACCCTGCTCGACGAGATATTGTTCAAATTCAGGATCCGGAATATTTGTCGTTTGGGCAAAACAATTGCCATACAACGACAAAAAGGATATCAGCATAAAAAAAAAATATTTTTTTAGCATGGCGGGTTTCGGGGTTAAATTCTGAAGAGTAAAAATAACCAATAAAATACTTTATGTCAAATCACAATTTACACGAGATCAGAGAACTTATGGCTGACTTCCTCAAAAACTTCAAAAACCCCTTCTTTTGTGTCCGAAGTCACCATCCTGAGGCGGTATTCCTTGAAGTGAGGAATGCCTTTGAAGTAATTGGTGTAATGTCTTCGCGTTTCATACAATCCGGCATGTTCGCCATTCCATGCAATGGCCATCTCGAGATGTCTTTTTGCGGTTTTAACTCTTTGTGCGATCGAAGGCGGGCCGAGGTGTTCCCCTGTTTTAAAAAAATGTTTTACAGCTGCAAAGAACCAGGGGTTGCCAATGCTGGCCCTTCCGATCATGGCGCCATCAAGACCGTATTTATCACGCATCAGCACTGCTTTTTCAGGTGAGTCAACATCACCATTGCCAAATACAGGAATGTACATTCTTTGATTGTTCTTTACCTCTGCAATGGGTTCCCAGTTTGCTGCTCCTTTATACATTTGTGCCCTTGTTCTGCCATGAATGGCAATGGCCTGAACTCCGACGTCCTGGAGTTTTTCAGCAACTTCCTGAATATAGATCGAATCGTGGTCCCAGCCCAGTCTCGTTTTTACAGTGATGGGAAGCTTTGTATGTTTGACCATGGCTTCACTCAGCTTGATCATGAGCGGAATGTCTTTGAGAATACCTGCTCCGGCACCTTTGCTCACAACTTTTTTTACGGGACATCCGAAATTGATGTCTATAAAATCAGGATTGGAACGCTCAACAATTTCAACCGTTTTTAACATAGATTCAAGATTCGCTCCAAAAATCTGAATACCCACCGGCCTTTCCTTATCGTATATGTCAAGCTTCTGGATGCTTTTGGCTGCGTCTCTGATCAAGCCTTCCGATGAAATAAATTCGGTGTAAACCACATCCGCTCCTTGTTCTTTGCACAAGGCCCTGAACGGAGGATCGCTTACATCTTCCATGGGAGCCAGCAAAAGTGGAAATTTACCTAATTCTATGTCACCTATTTTAGCCACGTCTCAATTTTAGGCTGCAAAATTACATAATTTTTTGATTATGAAGTATATCCATGACCCATTGAACATGTTAAAGCTTCTTTGAACATTTTTACCACATTTTATTAATTAATTTTGTTTGATACTTTTTTAAAAAACGTATTTTTGAATTTATAATTGACCCATCTTATGAAATTTAAATTTTTGATTCTTGTTCTTTTTTTAGCAGCTCTGGGCTGTAAATCATCTCATAAAAATTACGGCTATGACGGTGCATCCGGGGCAACGAAAATGGCAAATATGGTGCATTACCCCCAGGAGAAGCACCTGAAAAATGTAAAGCAAATCACTTTCGGGGGCGACAATGCCGAGGCCTACTGGAGTTTTGACGGCTCAAAACTGGTTTTTCAGGCCAATACCAAGGCATGGGGCCTTGAATGTGACCAGATTTTTACCTTGGATGCTTCCAGGCCGCTAGACAGCACTGAGATCCCTCAAATGATCAGTACGGGAAAAGGAAGAACGACCTGCAGTTATTTTTTACCTGATAACAAAACAATTGTTTATTCATCTACGCATCTTGCAGATCCTGATTGCCCACCGGTACCCAAAAAGGAAGACTACGGCAATAAATACATCTGGCCGGTATATGAAGGCTACGATATTTTTACGGCAGATATAGAAGGAAATCAGTTGAAGCAGTTGACTTTTGAAAAGGGTTATGATGCAGAACCGACGGTGTCTCCTAAAGGTGATAAAATTGTTTTTACTTCAACAAGAACCGGGGACCTGGAATTGTTTACCATGAATATTGACGGGACCGGTGTGAAGCAGGTGACCAGCGAATTGGGCTATGACGGTGGTGCCTTCTTTTCTCCTGACGGGACCAAATTGATTTTCAGGTCATCCAGGCCTAAAACAGATGAAGAAATAAAGGTTTATAAGGAATTACTGGCCCAGGGGCTGGTGCAGCCAACGAACATGGAATTATACATTTGCAACGTAGATGGAAGTGAACTGACCAAGATCACTGATCTGGGCAGTGCAAACTGGGCGCCATTTTTTCACCCTTCAGGTGAGAAAGTGATATTTTCAAGTAATCATGTTTCCAAAAGAAGTTTCAATCTGTTTATGATCAACCTTGACGGAACCGGTCTCGAGCAGATTACCTATGACAGTGTTTTTGATGCCTTTCCCATGTTTTCTCCCGATGGTAAAAAAATTGTTTTTTCATCAAACAGAAACAATTACGGTACAAGGGACACCAATTTATTTATAGCTGACTGGGTAGACTAAATTTAAAAATATGAAAAGTGCATACAACTGGGCGATTCTGGGTTGCGGTAAAATTGCAAGAAAATTCTCTGAGGATCTAAAATTACTTCCCAATGCAAAGTTGTACGCTGCCAGTTCCAGGAACCTCGATAATGCCCGTCGATTTGCAAAGGATTTAGGCTACGAGAAGGCCTATGGCTCTTACCTTGAAATGGTGAGGGATCCAGAGGTGGATGTTGTGTACATCGCTACCCCTCATGCCATGCATTTGGAGCACAGTACCCTGTGTCTTACCCATAAAAAGGCGGTACTTTGTGAGAAGGCCTTTGCCATGAACTCAAAGGAGGTGGAGCAAATGGCCGGTTTGTCCAGAAAAAATCAAACTTTTTTGATGGAGGCTTTCTGGACCATTTTTCAGTCTAAGTTTTTAAAAGTGCTCGATCTGGCAAAGGACAAGGACCTGGGCCGTTTAAAATTTGTCAAGTCGGATTTTATGTTTAACGCCGATTTTGACCCGGATCAAAGATTGTACAATATTGATCTTGGAGCGGGTTCCCTCCTGGATATTGGCATTTACCCGATTTTCAGGTCACTGGTGCTCCTGGGAAAACCAACTTCCATAAAAACAATGGCCAGTATCAGGCCCACAGGGGTTGAAGACAGCATATGCATGCTTTTTGGACATGAGAACGGTGCCATGTCTGTACTTACCTCAAGTTTTGAAAGCAGTTGTAAAAATGAAACAGAACTTTGTTTTGAGAACGGTTTCATAAAATTTGAAAGGGATCCTCAATATCCAATCCTTGTTGAGAAAAACGGGAAAAGGGAAGAGGTCGGTTTTGATCTTCCCCGTGGAATGGGCTATGAACTGGAGGCTGCCCATGTGATGGAATGCCTTGATAAGGGCCTCATTGAAAGCCCTGTTTTACCCTTATCCGCCAGTCTGGACCTAATGAATGTTTTGGATGCAGTCAGAAAAGAAGCCGGTATTGTTTTTCCAAAGCACGACTATTCGTGAAAATTTGGTTTTGCCAATCAACTAAATGGTTATATTTGCGCAATTATAGAAGACAGGTAATCACGGATGAAGAACATACGCAATTTTTGTATCATTGCTCATATTGATCATGGTAAAAGCACCTTGGCCGACAGGCTCCTGGAACATACCAAAACGATCACAGAAAGAGAGAAGCAGGACCAGTTGCTCGACAGCATGGACCTCGAAAGAGAAAGGGGCATCACGATAAAAAGTCATGCGATCCAAATGGATTATGAATACGAGGGAGAAGCCTACGTGCTGAACCTGATCGATACGCCGGGCCATGTGGACTTTTCATATGAGGTGTCAAGGTCAATAGCGGCCTGTGAAGGTGCCTTGCTGATCGTAGATGCAGCGCAAAGTATTCAGGCCCAGACCATTTCAAATTTATATCTTGCGCTTGAGAATGACCTGGAGATCATACCTGTATTGAACAAAGTGGATCTGCCGAGCGCCAATCCTGAGGAAGTTACAGATGACATTGTGGATCTATTGGGTTGCGACCCGGAAGATGTGATCCATGCAAGTGGTAAAACCGGATTTGGAGTTGAAAATATTTTAAAGGCCATTATTGAAAGGGTGCCTGCCCCTAAGGGGAATCCTGATGCCCCGCTGCAGGCATTGATATTTGATTCAGTTTACAATTCATACAGAGGTGTTGAAACCTATTTCAGGGTGATCAACGGCAGTATTCAAAAAGGCCAGAAAATTAAATTCATCGCTACCGGAAAGGAATATTATGCGGATGAAGTGGGTACCTTGAAATTGAAGCAGGAACCCAAGAAAAGTATCAGGGCCGGAGACGTAGGATATCTGATCACGGGAATTAAGGCGGCAAGTGAGGTGAAAGTGGGAGATACCATAACCGATGCTTTGAATCCGACAAAGGAAATCATTGAAGGATTTGAAGATGTAAAACCCATGGTATTCGCCGGTATTTATCCTGTAGATACCGAAGATTATGAAGAACTGAGGGCTTCTATGGAAAAGTTGCAGCTTAATGATGCTTCGCTGGTTTTCGTTCCTGAAAGTTCTGCTGCCCTTGGATTCGGATTCCGCTGTGGTTTTCTTGGAATGTTGCATTTGGAGATTATCCAGGAGCGACTTGAAAGAGAATTTGACATGACGGTCATTACCACGGTACCTAACGTATCTTATCATGCCTATACCAATAAGTATCCTGATACCATGATCCTGGTCAATAACCCGTCTGATCTGCCCGAACCTTCAACCTTGAACAGGGTGGAGGAACCTTATATCAAGGCGAGTATCATTACCAAATCTGATTTTGTCGGTCCTGTGATGAGTCTTTGCATCGATAAAAGAGGTGAAATTACAAATCAAACCTATCTGACCACTGAAAGAGTGGAATTGACTTTTGACATGCCGCTGTCAGAGATCGTATTTGATTTTTATGACCGTCTGAAAACGGTCTCAAAAGGATATGCTTCCTTTGATTACCATCCGATTGGCTTTAAACAATCAAAACTGGTAAGGGTTGACATTTTGCTTAATGGTCAGCCTGTTGATGCCTTGTCGGCCTTGCTGCACGAAAGCTCGGCCTATAATGTAGGTAAAAAGATGTGTGAAAAATTGCGTCAACTGATCCCGAGGCAACAGTTTGATATTCCGATCCAGGCGGCTATAGGCGCGAAGATCATTGCCAGGGAAACCATCAAGGCTTTGAGAAAGGACGTCACGGCCAAGTGCTATGGAGGTGATATCTCGCGTAAGCGTAAACTGCTCGAAAAACAGAAAAAAGGTAAAAAACGTATGCGTCTTGTGGGCAATGTTGAGATTCCTCAGCAGGCATTTATGGCCGTGCTGAAGTTGAATGAATAGGAGACCACAAAACAGGCCTTTTTTCAACCCTTATTCATGAGCAGAACCATTTTCATTTTCCGATTCTGAGTCATTTTTTTTGACCCTTATTTTTTGATTTTGACCCGTAAGGTGGTCTACGATTTTTTCAATGGGACTTTTTGACTCAGGGCTCAATTTACTCGGAACAGTAGATAAATTACCATCTCTGGCCGCAACATACTGAGGTGATAATATTTCAACCCCTTCCTGGTTGAAGATGTCAAGAATGTTCTTGTGGATATCAGAATAAATGGCGGGCATTTTTCTGATCTCTTTGGTATAGGCATTCAATTCATAGGATACATAATTATCATCAAGACTTTTTTGGAGCACAAAAGGAACGGGCTCTTTTTCTATATGGATGCTCTTTTTCGCGGCTTCGCATAATAGTTTTTCAACTTGCTGCCAGGGAACATCATATCCTATGGTGACAGAGGTGTGCAGCAGCAGCCCTGATTTTTCAGCATTAGCTGAATAGTTGATCAGGTGATTCGTAATGATATTGGCATTCGGAATGGTAACATCTTCATTTTTTGTCGTCCGTATTCTGGTCACAAGCAGGGTTTTTTCAATGACATCACCAATGGTGTCCTGTATTTTAACCCGGTCACCGATTTTATATGGACTCATGTAGGTGATGACGATGCCGGCAACAATATTTGCTATGGCGCTGGTCGATCCGAATGAGATCAGGGCGCCAATAAAGATGGAAACTCCTTTAAAGGCCGGAGAGGTTGCCCCTGGCAAATGAGGATAAACCAAAACCAGGGCAAAGGCCCAGATCAGCAGGCTGACAATTTTTTGCGTTGTACTGGCCCATTCTTTTGGAAAGCCTGAGATAATAAATTTCTCATCCTCAATATCCACCACAATATCACCCAGCACTCGATTGATATAGCGGGTGACATAGAGAATAACGATAATAAAAATCAGATTTGGAAGAAAATCAATGAATCCGAAGAAAACAAATCGGATCGGTCTTGCCAGATAACTGTAAAATGTATTTACAACGTCCTCCGTCCAGGGAAAGAAACTGAACATAAAAGGCAAGTAAGTGAACAAGACAAAAAGAATGATGATGTACTTGGCAACATTTGAAATGAAAATAAAAATATTTTTGGTATTCCTTGGAATGAAATACTTAAATACATTTCTTTTATTTTTTAAAAACTTTTTCTCGATTTTAGACAGGCGGAGGTTCAGTTTTCTGAAAACCAAACGGATCAACCATAAAATTGCGATGAGAATGACAATGGAAAGAAGAAAGTAGCCAATTCTAATGAGCCATTGCTTGGTAGTCAGTTCATAACCCTTGCTCTTATCCAGGTGTTTTCGGATTTTCAAAACCTGGGTTTCTCCCAAAGCCTGCAAGGTCATGTTATTGACCTCTGCATCATTTTGTGTGATCAAAAATGCCAGTTCATCATTGTACATGACCTTGATATAATCCCTTGCCCTTTCCAAATAGATGCTGTCGGCAGCTTCCTTATATTGTTTGGAGATCATGTCTAGCCGCCTTGATATTTGAACGGCTCGGAAGTTTACAGGATATTGCTCCGGTGCAAATGCGACCAGGAACAGGGTGTCTTTTCGAAATACTACAGGAGCAACATGTTCTTGTGTTGCCTGAGACCCAGATATTTTCTCTATCGGGTTCTGCAAAGGTACAATGGTATCCGATTGGCCCTGAATAGCCGGGGTACCGCAGAAAAAAAGACAAAAAAGAATTGTCTTTAAAAACTGAGGGTGTAGCATAGATCTTGGTATATCAAGCTAATTTACTAAAAAAATGTTTATTTAACCGACACTATTCATTAGCAAGCAGAACCCGATTTTTATTAAAAAAAGGGCACTCTTGGCTTTGTCAGCATCTTTGACTTTCATTTCATGGCGGATGACAGCCCTCAGATGATCTGTTGCTTTCTTAAAAAAGAATCTATGTTGTCGGCAGCATTGAAACAGGAAGAAACCTTGTTGATTTCCTCACAGAATTTATTGTTGTGATGATCACCGCTGCAATCAATGGTATTGATATCGATCTGATTGAATTTTTTATCCACCAGGCGGCACCTTTGCAGCAGATGGTCGAGGGTTTCTCCACTTTTTGTTTCAAATCCTCTTTGAGCAAGATAACCCTTTAAATAATTTTCAATCGCGAAAAGCGAATTTTTACAGACCTGGAAAGAAACCACATCCTCTATGGGTTTATAAAGTTCTTTATTGGCTTCATTGAGATGGTTCGCCGCCTTTTCAAAGTATTCTTTTGCTTTTTTGTCCATCATATGAGAAATAAGAACCCCGCAAAGTGAGTTCACCTTGCGGGGCTGTGTTAAGCAATGTTATAAGCTTTTGAACAATTCCAATCGCTCCCATTTAGAATCAACCTCTTCCTGAGCCTGAATCAATAATTCCTCAGCGAAAGTTGCATTTTCTTTGACAACTCTTGTGAATCTTGCTTCCTTGTACATGAATTCTTCCAAAGGAGCTGCAGGTGCTTTAGAGTCCAGTTTGAATTTCTTACCCTTTGGTTTGGAAGGGTCAAATCTGAACAATGGCCAATAACCTGTTTCAACAGCTTTGCTTTGCTGTGTTGCTCCGTCTTTAAGATCATAACCGTGTTCCCCGCAATGCGAATAAGCAACGATCAGCGAAGGTCCGTCATATTCTGCTGCCTCTTTGATGGCCTTCAAAGTCTGTACGTCTTTGGCCCCCATAGCGATTTGTGCTACGTAGACATTACCATAAGAGATCGCTTGCATTGAAAGACTCTTTTTAGGTGTTTTCTTTCCTGCTATAGAGAACTTGGCGCTGGCTCCGAGAGGCGTTGCTTTCGAAGTTTGACCACCGGTATTGGAATAGACTTCAGTGTCCATGACCAAAATGTTGATATTCTCACCGGAAGCCAGTACGTGGTCTACACCACCGTAACCAATGTCATAGGCCCATCCGTCACCTCCAAAAATCCAGACTGCTTTTTTACGAAGGTATTCGGTGAGCTGGTTCAGTTTTTTGGCTTCTTCGTTGTTGTCAAGTATATTCAGTGTTTCTTTTAACTTCTTAATATCCTCGAATTTTTTGGCCTTTTCTAATTCGTTAGATTCAGGGTTGCTCAAAATATCATTCACCAGTTCACTGCCAACGAGCAGTTCAAGGGAATTCAATAGTCCTACGGCAATTTCCTGTTTTTTAGTAAGTGCCAGCTGCATTCCTAAACCGAATTCAGCATTGTCTTCAAACAGTGAATTTGCCCATGCCGGACCTCTTCCGAATTCATTTGTTTTGTAAGGTGTTGTTGGCAAATTACCTCCATAAATGGAAGAACAACCTGTTGCATTGGCGATCATCATACTGTCACCATACAACTGGGTGATCAGTTTGATATATGGTGTTTCACCACAACCTGAACAGGCACCTGAGAATTCAAACAGTGGCTCCAGAAATTGTGCCCCTTTTACATTTGAGGTGCTTAAGGTGGTTCGATCGTAGTCCGGAAGGTTAATGAAAAAGTCCCAGTTTTTGTTTTCCACCACATCATGCTCTAATTTCTTGTGCATATTGATCGATTTCAATCCGGGGATTTCCTTGCTTTCGGCCGGACAAACGGCTACACAGAGGTCACAACCCGTACAATCTTCAGGTGACACCTGTAAAACATAGGCGTCATTTTTGGTGAACGGACGTCCTTTGGCAGGAACGTGTTTGAGCGTAAGAGGTGACTCGAACAGCTCTTCTTTGTCAACTACTTTAGCCCTAATCGCAGCATGAGGACAGATGGCCACACACTTGTTACACTGTGTACAAATATTTTCATCATCCCAAATCGGAATAAACTGAGCGATACCGCTTTTTTCATACTGTGTGGTTCCGGTAGGGAAACTTCCGTCAACCGGGAAGGCACTAACAGGTAATTCATCGCCGCGGCCTGCAAGTATTTTTTCAAGTACTTCAGTAACAAAACCGTCAGGAGCGTTGGTCATGGCAGAAATAAATTGCTTCTTGCTTGATACATTTTTCGGGTAATCAACCTCCACCAGATTTTCAAGTGATTTGTCGACCGCATTAAAATTCATTTGCACCACTTTCTCTCCTTTATGAGAATAGGATTTAACAATCGCATCCTTGATCTTTTGAATCGCCTCATCTTTGGGCAGTATTCCTGAAATCGCGAAGAAGCAGGTTTGCAGAACCGTATTGGTTCTTTTACCCAAATTGGCTTCCTGTGCTACCTTGGAGGCATCTACGATGAAGAATTTCACTTCATTTTCTATGAGGTGCTGCTGCATTTTCTGAGGCAGTTTTTCCCAGATCTCATCCTTGGAATAAGGTGAATTTAATAAGAAAGTTCCACCTTTCTTGAGGTCATCGATCATGTCATACTTTTCAATGAAATTGAACTGATGACTGGCAATAAAATCTGCTTTTTCAATCAGGTAGGATGAATGTATCGGTTCGGGCCCAAAGCGAAGATGCGAAATGGTCTGAGCACCTGCTTTTTTAGAATCATAAACAAAATAACCCTGAACAAAATTATCGGTAGTTTCACCTATAATCTTGATGGAGTTTTTATTACCACCTACCGTACCGTCGGAACCAAGACCGTAGAACATGCAATTGAAGGTCGTTCTTCTTACTTCAAAATCAGGATCAAGATCGAGACTCGTATGTGTGATATCATCATTGATACCTACTGTAAAGTGATTCTTTGGTTTGTCTTTTAAAAGTTCATCATAAATTCCTTTTACCATTTTCGGGGTAAATTCTTTAGATGATAGACCGTATCTGCCTCCCACTATGGTCGGAATTGATTCCCCGCTTTCCATATAGGCACTGAGCACATCCATATAAAGAGGTTCTCCGATGCTACCAGGTTCTTTGGTTCGGTCAAGAACAGCTATTTTCTTAACGGTTTTGGGTAATTTGTCAATGAAATCTTTTACAGAGAAAGGTCTGTACAACCTTACGAACAAGGCTCCGACTTTTTCACCATCATGAACCATTTTTTCCAAAGATTCCCAGATTGGGCCTTCTCCGGATCCCATAATAATGGTCACTCTTTCTGCTTGTGGGTGACCTATATAGTTGAACAGATCATACCTGCGTCCTGTGTGCTCATAGAATTCATCCATAACGTCTTGTACAATACCCGGAACTTTTTCATAGTATGTGTTTGCAGCTTCTCTGGCCTGAAAGAATACATCGGGATTCTGAGAGGTACCTCTGATCACCGGGTTGTCCGGATCCAGGGAATGTTTTTTGTGTTCCATGATCTTGTCTTCGGGCATCATGGCCTTGATAATGTCATCCGGGATGCTGTCTATCTTGGAGATCTCATGTGAGGTCCTGAATCCGTCAAAGATATTCATAAAGGGAACCTTGGACCTTAGCGTTGCAACCTGTGAAATCAATGCAAAATCCTGTGCTTCCTGCACGGATCCTCCGAAAAGCATACCAAAACCAGTTTGTCTGGCCGACATGACATCACTGTGATCACCAAAAATAGATAAAGCATGGGTTGCCACTGTTCTGGCCGCAACATGGATCACTGTAGGTAGTAACTCTCCAGCCATTTTATACATGTTGGGAATCATGAGCAACAAGCCCTGTGAAGCCGTAAATGTTGTGGTTAAGGCTCCGGCCTGAAGTGAACCGTGTACTGCACCTGCCGCACCTCCTTCACTCTGCATCTCAACGATGCGAGGAATATTATCCCAAATATTGGTTTGATTTTTTGAGCTGTACAGGTCTACGTGCTCACCCATTGGGGAAGCCGGCGTTATCGGATAAATAGCACAAACTTCATTGGTCTTGTGTGCTATTCTTGCAACGGCCTCATTGGCATCACAAATTATTTTTTTGAATTGTTTTTTCATTTTGTAGGTAGTTTATAAATATGTGATCAGTTAAGTTATCATAAAATCATTTCAAAGCATTCGCTGTGAATTCAGGGGTAAAATTATAGTATATGAAAGAATTAAATTATGATATAAGTCATAGGGAACCAGTAAGATTGTAGGTAAAAAAAAAGAGCATTTGATATTCAAATGCTCTTTTTAATTTTTGTGAAGTGATTATTTATTCACCGTGCAGCCAGACCTTTTTCTCCAGTAGCACTTCTTCAGTCTCCACATGATCTTCATCAGGGACACAACAGTCAACCGGGCAAACAGCGGCACATTGAGGTTCGTCATGGAATCCTTTGCACTCTGTACACTTATCGGGTACTATAAAATAAAATTCATCACTTATCGCTTCATTTTCGGCATCTGCATCTACATCTCTACCATCAGGGGTTGTCACAGATCCACTCAAAGCGGTTTCATCAGAATAAGACCACTCGCTGTCCGGTTCATAAATAGCGTTGTTCGGGCATTCTGCAACACAAGCATCACAATTGATACATTCGTCTGTTATAATAATTGCCATTACATTAAATTTTTAAAAATTGATCAACAAAGTTAAAGAATAAAAATCCAATAAAATCCAATAAAAATGAAATTTAGAATTATTCCAAATAGGATACTTCAAAAATAATTGTGTAATAAAAATGACAGATTGACAAATATCATGTATTGAGTTGGTACATAAGCTTAATTTTAACTGCTTTGAAAAGCATAATATAAATTTTATTAAATTTAACAAAAATATACAGAAATGACTATTAATAAGGTAGAATCCATGGCCGGGGAAATTGAATCCTTAAGCGCTGTGGTTATTAGGTTTGTTGGAGATTCTGGTGATGGAATGCAACTTACGGGAACCCAATTTACGGATACGTCTGCCATGTTTGGCAATGATGTCGCGACATTTCCAAATTATCCGGCAGAGATTCGGGCGCCTCAGGGCAGTCTTTATGGTGTGTCAGGATTTCAGGTTCATATAGGAAGTGTTGAGATCAGCACTCCGGGAGATGATCTGGATCTTTTGGTTGCTATGAACCCGGCAGGATTAAAGACAAACGTCGCTTCAGTGAAACCGGGTCATACCATTATTGTGGATATAGATTCTTTTACTAAAAAGAATCTCCAGAAGGCAGAATATGAATCAAATCCGCTTGAAGATGGTTCCCTTGACAATTTCAGGCTGATCGAGGTTTCCATGACATCCATGACCAAGGAGGCCCTCAAGGACCTGGGGCTCGACAATAAAAGCATTACCAGGAGCAAGAACATGTTTGCACTCGGAATGGTATACTGGATGTACAACCGGGACATGAATTATACCTTGAATTTTTTCGAAGAAAAATTCAAATACAAACCCAATATTGCAGAAGCCAACGCCAAGGTGCTGAAAGCGGGGTTTTATTATGCAGAAACTCTTGAGCTCATACCCAATGCCTATACCATTGCTCCATCTGAAATGCCAAAAGGTACCTACAGGATCGTCAATGGGAACACGGCTACCGCATGGGGATTTCTTGCGGCCGCTGAAAAATCGGGTCTGGAGCTGTTTTTGGGATCATATCCCATCACGCCAGCAACAGACATCTTGCACGAACTTGTGAAGCATAAGAATTTTGGTGTAAAAGCTTTTCAGGCCGAAGATGAAATTGCAGGAGTTACCTCATCAATAGGGGCCTCATTTGCAGGCGACCTTGCCATAACGACAACTTCGGGGCCCGGACTGGCTTTAAAGGGAGAGGCCATTGGCCTTGCCTTAATGACGGAGCTTCCTTTGGTAGTGGTGAATGTGCAAAGGGGAGGGCCCTCTACGGGCTTGCCCACCAAAACAGAACAATCAGATTTACTGCAGGCCATATACGGACGCAATGGCGAATCACCTGTCATTGTGATCGCTGCGAGTACACCTGCTGACTGTTTTGATTTTGCCTATCAGGCCGCTAAACTGACACTGGAACACATGACTCCTGTGATCCTCTTAACAGATGGTTATATTGCCAATGGATCTGAACCCTGGAGGATCAAATCTATAAATGACATGCCTGAGATCAAACACCGACGTATTGACAAGGCCTCAGAAAGCTGGCATCCGTATGACAGGGATACCGAAAATCTCGCAAGGAACTGGGCAGTGCCCGGCACTCCGGGACTCGAGCACAGGGTCGGTGGCCTGGAAAAAGATAAAATAACGGGAAATGTTTCTTATGTACCTGACAATCATGAGTTCATGACCAATATCAGGGCCGAAAAAGTGAAGCGTGCTCAAAACAGTATTCCGGATCTGAAAGCAGAGTATTGTGACGAAGGCGATCTATTGGTCATTGGTTGGGGAGGCACCTATGGAAGTTTGCATTCTGCCGTTAGAAAGTTGAATGCCAAAGGCTATAAAATAGGTCATGCACATTTTAACTATCTCAATCCTTTCCCAAAAAATACCGAAGAGGTTCTATCCCGTTTTAAAAAGATCGTGGTTTGCGAATTGAACAAGGGCCAGCTGGCCTTCGTTCTAAAAGGCAAATTCGGGGATAAAAATATTATACAGTACAACAAGGTGATGGGATTACCTTTTTCAGTGACCGACCTGGTTACAAAATTCAGTAATTTAATTAAAGAGGACTAAGATGGAAGATACAATAGAAAGAAAATATACTTTTAAAGATTTTGCCAGCGACCAGGAAGTCAGATGGTGTCCGGGTTGCGACGATTATGTTATTTTGCGATCCATGCAAAAGGCCCTTCCTGAGATGGGGGTCAAAAAGGAAGATGTGGTTTTTATTTCTGGAATAGGATGTTCTTCCCGCTTTCCTTATTATATTGACTCTTACGGAATGCACAGTATCCACGGAAGGGCAGCCGCTATTTCAAGTGGTGTAAAATTGGCAAATCCGGATCTTAGTGTCTGGATGATCACTGGCGACGGAGACAGTCTGGCCATAGGAGGAAATCATTTCATTCACTTGCTGAGAAGGAACCTGGATATCAATGTGATTCTTTTCAACAACGAGATTTATGGTTTGACCAAAGGTCAGTTTTCACCAACCTCGCTGATTGGTCAGAAGACAAAATCCTCACCTTTTGGAAATACACAGCCGCCTTTTCATCCGGGTGAACTGGCATTAGGAGCCCAGGCGCGGTTTTTTGCACGGCTGGGAGGCAACAGCCCAAAAGATATGACCAATTTATTTGTGGAAGCTCAGAAGTTCAAAGGGACCTCCATGATCGAAATTTTGCAAAATTGTGTCATTTTCAATGACGGTTGTTTTACCCAGTTTACAGATAAAGATGTGAAACAGGACAAACAGCTTTTCCTGGAGCATGGAAAGCCAATGATTTTTGGAAAAGAAAGAAACAAAGGACTGGTCTTAAACGGACTTAAACTTGAAGTGGTCAACATTGGAGAAAACGGGGTTTCAGAAGATGATATTTTAGTGCATGATGCCAAATGTGAAGACAATACACTGCACCAGATGCTGGTCAAGTTACAATATCCACTGGCTACGGGTATCATCAGAAGTTATACTGACACCACCTTTGAAGAAAGGGAGGAGGTTTTGAACAGGGAAGTCAGATCCAAATCTAGTTTTTCAAAAGTGGATGATTTGTTTTTCTCCGGAGAAACCTATGAGGTTAAATAAAATAAATTATTGCAAAAAGGGTGACAATGGTCATCCTTTTTTTTTAATAGTGGGAATACATTTGTGAACTAATTAAGAAAATCAATTATGGGATATGAAGCGATTCTAGTATTTTTTATTGCAGGCGTATTTTTGGTAGTGCTTGCAAATTTCTTATCAAATCTGATTTCGCATAAATCAGTGAATCCTGCAAAAAAAGAACCTTATGAGTGTGGAATTGAAACAATAGGACCCACCTGGGTACAATTTAAGGTGGGATATTATTTATTCGCAATTCTTTTTTTATTGTTTGACATTGAGATTGCATTTCTGGTGCCTTGGGCAGTAGTTTTTAAAGAAATCGGAACGGTTGCTTTAATAGAAATAATGGTGTTTTTATTTATTTTAGGTTTAGGACTGTTATATGCATACAAAAAAAGAGCCTTAAAATGGGAGTAGAAAAGAAAAGATATTTAAGCCAGTTAGAAGCTGAAGGCTTAAAAGAGGTAGTTCCGGATAGTTTTCCGGGAAAAGTAATCCCGGCAGGAAATGGAGCTAATATTGTAGTTACCACGCTGGATTCTGTTGTGAACTGGGGTCGATCCAATTCCTTGTGGCCCTTATATTTTGGTACTAGTTGTTGTGCCATAGAAATGATGCAGACAGGAGCTCCGAAGCATGATTTTTCACGTTTTGGCTTTGAAGTCGCAAGACCTTCTGCCAGACAAGCTGATTTGATCATCATCGCAGGAACCATTGTAAATAAAATGGGACCGGTATTAAGAAGACTGTATGATCAAATGGCTGAGCCTAAATATGTGATCGCTATGGGAGCATGTGCCATTTCAGGAGGGCCATTCTATTATAATTCCTATTCTGTCATTAAAGGTGCGGATCATGTAATTCCTGTGGATGTTTATGTGCCGGGATGCCCACCCAGACCCGAATCATTATTGGAGGGGATGATCATGTTACAGGATAAAATAAAGAAAGAGAACATGAAGGGTAAGATCAATCCTATTGACGGTTTTGATGAAGGAAATATTTAGAATCTAAGCATACAGATACCATGAAAAACGAAGATCTACAAAAAATTATTAATGGTTTAGGAGAAAATCTGGAATTTACAGAGGAAGGATCGGAATATTTAACACTGACGGTCTCAAAAGAACAACTTCATTCAGTTTGCAGTAAGTTAAAATCAGAACCCGAACTAAAATTTGATTATGCTTTTTGTATCACAGGAATGGACTGGGGTAAAGAATTAGGTGTTATCTATCACTTGGAATCCACTGAATTTAAGCATGCTGTGGTTGTAAAAGTGAAGACGGAAGACAGAGAAAATCCAACGCTTGATTCTGTTTGTGATATTTGGAGAACAGCCGAATTTCACGAAATGGAAGTTTATGATTTTTTTGGTATTAAATTCAATAATCATCCAAATTTAAAGCGTCTTTTCTTAACTCCGGATTGGGATGGCTGGCCCCTGAGAAAAGATTATGAAGATGAAACTAATATGATCATTAAATAGGGATTTATATGGCCAATCAAGACTTAAAAACCAAAATTAAAACGGAAGAATATTTCGTTAATATGGGTCCTCAACACCCTGCAGCTCATGGTGTTTTACGTTT